>JAISEK010000078.1 GCA_031264145.1 Deltaproteobacteria bacterium | reverse complement strand
GCCCTGGCCTGGAGCCTGGCCCAGGTGGCCCTGGCCCGGCTGGCAGGGGACCTGGGCATCCCGGTCGCCGGCTGCCGGGCCGGCGGCCCGGGCCTCCTGGCCGGCCTCTTCTGGGCCTCGCGCCTCGGGGCCGCGGAGGCCCTGGGTCTCTCCGTCGACCTGGCCCTGGGCCTCGGGGTCGAGCCGGCCGAGGGGCCCTTCGGGGGACTGTCCGGCCCGGACGGCCCGCTTGACTCCCGGGAGGCCTTCCTCGCGGCCCTCGCAGCCGGCGGGGGGACGGGCGGCCCGGCCTCCCTTCTAGGGCCGGGGGGGGACGCCTGGCCCCTCCTGGACGCCGACGACCCCATGTACGGCCTGGCCTCGGTCCTGGCCCGCCTGGCCGCCGGCGGCCTGGCCCCCGACCTCGCGGCCTGGCCGGGCCACGCCCCCGACCCTGACGGTCCCGAGGGGCCCTCGGTGCCCGTGGGCGGGGCCAACCTCTTCGCGCCGCCGCCGCCCAGGCCCGCTGGCCGGCCTGCGGCCGGCCTGGACGACCAGGGCGCCCAGATCCGGGAGATCCTGGACAACCAGCGCCGGGGCCTCAGGCTCCTGGAGAGCCTGGGCCAGGCCGCCCGGGCCTCCGGCGGCCCCCTCCCGGCCGCGCCGGCCCGGCCGGAGCCCGCGGCCCGCGGCGGGAACGGCAAGTCCAACGGCCGGGGCCTGCCCCCGGCCCCGGCCGCCCTGGAGGGCGCCGTCTGGGATCGCCTGGCCCTGGTGGTCTCCCAGGAGACCGGCTACCCGGCCGAGGCCCTGGACCCCGGCATGAGCCTGGAGAACGACCTGGGCCTCGACTCCATCAAGAGGGTCGAGCTCCTCTCGGCCCTGGCCGAGACCTTCCCCGGCCTCTCCGGCCCCGGGGCCGACCCGGCCTCTCCGGCCACCCTGGGCGAGCTGGAGGGGCTCTGCGCGGCCCAGGCCGCGCCGGCCGGGGGAGCGGCCACGGGCCAGGATCGGGCCAGGGCCGCCGTCTTCGGGATCCTCTCGGCCGAGACGGGCTACCCCGCCGACTCCCTCCACCCGGACATGCGCCTGGAGAACGACCTGGGCCTCGACTCCATCAAGAGGGTCGAGATCCTCTCGGCCCTGGCCGAGAGGTTCCCCCAGGCCAGCCCTGGGCTGATGGCCGAGGCCGGGACCCTGGGCCGGATCCTGGAGATCGTCTCCGGCGCCGTACCGGCGGCCGGGGCCGCCGCCCGGGCCGGGCTCCTCGAGACGGTGGCCGCCGAGACCGGCTTCCCGGTGGACTCCCTGGACCAGGGCATGGACCTGGAGCAGGACCTGGGCCTGGACTCCATCAAGAAGGTCGAGATCCTCTCCCTCCTGACCGAGGGCCTGCCGGGCCAGGTCGACCAGGAGCGCCTGTCCGCCGCCCGGACCCTGGGCGACTGGCAGGCCTGCCTGGACGAGGCCGCCTCCGCCCGCCCGGCGGCCGCCGGCGGCGGCAACGGCGGGGCGGCCCCGGCCCGCCCGGCCCCCGCCCCGCCCGGCCCGGCCAGCGGCCGGGAGATCCTCGACCGGGTGCTGGGCACCGGGGCCAAGGACCGGCCCAGCCTGTGGCAGGTGGAGCCAGAGCCCTTCTCGGCCGCCGGCCAGGGGGCCTGCCTGTGGCCGCCCTCGGGCCTGGTGAGGCTGGTCGGGACCGATCCCCTGGCCAAGGGCCTGGAGCGGGAGCTCAAGGCCCTCGGCTACGAGGTCGAGAGGCGGCCCTGGCGCTACGATTTCGACCAGTGGAAGGACGACGGGCAAAAGCCCAGGGTGCTCTTCCTGGTCTGGCCCGGCCCCGACCGCGACCCGGGCCTCATCACCCAGGCCCTCAAGGCCCTGGCCGCGGCGGGCGACCGGCTGGAGTCCATAGTGGGCCTGAGCTTCCTGGGCGGCTTCTTCGGCTTCCCCAGGCCCGGCGGCCTCCCCGGCGTCCTGGGCAACTCCATCTCCGGGGCCCTGGTCGGGCTCCTGAAGTGCGCCGCCAGGGAGTGGCCCGGGGTCAGCGTCAGGGCCCTGGATCTGCCCCTGGCCGTCTACAACGCCCCCTCGGCCGGCTGGCTCTCGGCCATCCTGGAGACGGCCGCCGGGCCAGGCCCGGTGGAGCTGGGCCTCCCGAAGAGCGACCGGGCCTTCCGCCTGGCCCTAAGGCCCTACCACCCGGCCGAGTCCCCGGAGCCCCTCCTGGCCCCGGGCGACACCGTGGTGGCCACCGGCGGGGGCCGGGGCGTGACGGCGGCGGCCCTGCTGGCCCTGGCGCGCCTCTACCGGCCCCGGCTGGTCATCCTGGGCCGGACGCCCCTGCCGCCCCCCGAGCCCGAGTGGCTCTCGAGGCTGTCGGGCGAGCGGGAGATCATGGAGGCCCTCTTCGGGCTCTCGGGCCGCTCGGGCGGCCCCAGGGAGCTGGAGGCCCGGGCCAGGCTCATCCTCTCGTCGCGGGAGCTGAGCCGGAACCTCAGGGCCCTCGAGGAGGCCGGGGCCCGGGTCGAGTACGTCTCGGGCGACTTCACCAGCCCGGCCCTCATAGAGGACACGGCCCGGAGGATCAGGTCCCGCTTCGGGCCCATCAGGGGCTTCATCCACGGGGCCGGGGTCCTGGCCGACCACCCCATCGTGGGCAAGGACCACTCCGACTTCGACCGGGTCTACGCCACCAAGACCCTCCTGGCCTCGCTCCTCCTGGAGGCCTTCCAGCCCGAGCCCCTCAGGCTCATGGTCTTCTTCAGCTCCACCACGGCCCGCTTCGGCCGCCAGGGCCAGGGCGACTACGCCGCCGGCAACGAGGTCCTGAACAAGACGGCCTGGGAGATGGCCACCCTCCACCCCGACTGCCGGGTCCTGGCCCTCAACTGGGGCCCCTGGGCCGGGGGCATGGTCAACGAGGCCCTGGCCGGCCAGTTCCGCTCCCAGGGCCTGGGCCTGATCGGCCTCGAGGAGGGGGCCGAGACCTTCCTGCGCCTCATCAGGACCCCGGCCGGCGGCCCGGCCGAGGTGGTCGTCCTGGGCCACGGGACCTCCCTGGAGCTCCTGGGCGGGCCCTGGGCCCCGGAAGGCGGCGCGGCTAGATGACCGGGAGCGACGCCCGCTCCCGGGCCGCCCTGGTGGGCCTGGGGCTCATGGTCCCCGGGGCCTCCGACCCGGGGACGTTCTGGGAGAACGTGGTCGGGAACAGGACCTTCTTCCGCCAGGCCGAGGAGAGGGACTTCGGGGCCGACCCGGCCCTCTTCCTCGACCCCGGCCCCCCGGCCCCGGACAAGGCCTACTCGCTCTCCGGGGCCTGGCTGGACGCTGGCCCGGAGGATCTGGGCGACCTCAGGCTCCCCGGGAGCTTCAACCCGGCCGAGGCCGACCCCTCCCTCCTCTACTGGCTGTGGGCGGCCAGGGCCGCCCTCCCGGCCTCCCTCATGGCCGGGCACCGGCCCCAGGAGGTGGGGGTCATCGCCGGCCACGTCATCCTCCCGACCAGGGCCATGTCCGAGGCCACCCTGTCCCTCTACGGCCGCGAGGCCACCCGCGGCTGGGAGATGAACCCCTTCTCGCCCCCGCCCAGGACCAACCCCTTCAGGGCCGTGGGCTACTCCGCCAGGCTGGCCGCCGAGGCCCTGGGCCTGGCCGGGCCGGCCTTCACCGTGGACGCGGCCTGCGCCTCCTCCCTCTACGCCCTGAGGCTGGCCCTCGATCGCCTGAGGGACGGGAGCCTGTCGCTCGTCCTGTCCGGCGGCCTGGCCCAGGCCGACCCCCTCTTCACCCAGCTGGGCTTCAGCCAGCTCCGGGCCCTCTCCCGGGAGGGCGTCTCCCGCCCCTTCGACGCCCGGGCCGACGGCCTGGTGGTCGGCTCGGGGGCCGTGGCCCTGGCCCTGAAGCGCCTCGACCGGGCCCTGGCCGACGGCGACCAGGTCATCTGCGTCATCTCCGGGGTGGGCCTGTCCAACGACCGCCGCGGGAACCTGCTGGCCCCGGACCCCGAGGGCCAGGGGCGGGCCATGAGGAAGGCCTTCGCCGACGCCGGCCTCCCCGAGGGCCTGGCCCCCGGCCTGTTCGAGGCCCACGGCACCTCCACCCCCCTGGGGGACGCGGCCGAGATGGCCGCCATCAAGGGCTTCCTGGCCGGCCGGGACTGCGGCTTTCCCCCGGTGGTCGGCTCGGTCAAGGGCAACGTCGGGCATCTTCTGTCGGCCGCCGGGGCGGTCAGCCTGGCCAAGGCCTCGCTGGCCCTCCAGAAGGCCGTCCTCCCCCCGTCCGCCGGGTACCAGGGCCCGGCCCCGGGCCTGGGCCTCGAGGGGGAGCCCGGCGTGCGCATCCTCTCCGAGGCCGTCCCCTGGCCGTCCCCCAGCCAGGGCCGGGCCCGGGTGGCCGCCGTCAACGCCTTCGGCTTCGGCGGCGTCAACGCCCAGGCCGTCCTGGAGGAATTCCGGCCCGGGGACTGGGCGGCCGGGAAGGCCAAGGCCGCCAGGGCCCCCAGGAAGGGGGCCCGCGCGGCCAAGGAGGCCAAGGAGGCGGCCGGGCCGCCGGCCACCGCCGCCAGGCCGGCCCCGTCGGCCTTCCTCATAGCGGCCAGGACGGTCCTGGCCCCCTGGCCCAACTACGACGCCCTGGCCCGCTACTGGCTGACCCCCGAGGAGCCGCCCATGGCCGGGACCAGGCGCCTCGGGGGCCTCAAGGCCACCGGCTTCTTCTTCGACTCCCTGTCGCTGGACGTCAAGGACTTCCATCTGCCGCCCAAGGAGCTGGCCGAGGCCCTGCCGCAGCAGACCCTGGCCTTCAAGGCCTCCATGTCGGCCATCAGGGCGGCCGGCCTCGATCCCCTGCACTGGCCGGAGAGCCTCGACCCGGACCGGGTCGGGATCTTCATGGGCGTGGAGATCGATCCCCGCTCGGCCGACTACGCCCTCAGGTGGCTGGCCCCCCACCGGGCCTCCCAGGCCCTGGCCGGCCAGGGCCTCTCGGCCGCCGAGCTCGAGGGGCTCCGGGAGGCCATGCGCCGGTCCCCGCCGCCGCCCCTCTCCCACAGCCGGGTCCTGGGGGCCCTGGGGAGCTTCGTGGCCAGCCGCCTGGCCCGCTACCTGGGCGTCGGCGGCCCGGCCTTCACCATGAGCGAGGAGCAGGACAGCGGCCTGAGGGCCCTCCGGGAGGCCATGGCCATGCTCCAGGGGGGCGAGATAGACCTGGCCCTGGTCGGGGTGGTCGACACCTTCGGCGACCCCAAGACGGCGGCCCTGGCCCCCAGGACCATCTGGGCCGAGGGGGCGGCGGCCCTGGTCCTGGCCTCGCCCCGGGCCGCCAGGAGCCTCCGGCCCCTCGCGGAGCTGACCCTCACGGAGAGCTCTTCGCGCCTGGGGCCGCTCTCGGGCCTCTTCGGCCTCAACAGGAGCGGCTTCTACCTGCGGCACCACCTCAGGCCCCTGGGCCGGGGCCACGGCTTCGCCTACTGGCTCCAGAACCCCCAGGACCCGCCCCGCTCGCTGGAGGGCCCCGGCTACAGGGTGGTCGAGACCCCCGGGGCCCGCCCCCAGCCCCTGACCGTCCCCTCGGACCCGGTCAGGACCGACGTCTGGTTCTTCGTCCGGGGCGACTCGGACGGGGACCTCCGGGACTCGCTCGACCGGCTCCGGCTCATGGCCGAGGCCAACCCCGGCCGCGATCTCCTGGGCCTGGCCCAGGCCCACCTGGCCGAGTCCCCGCCGGGCCGGCCCAGGCTGGCCCTCATGGCCCGGGACGCCCGGGAGCTCCAGGCCCACCTCAAGAGGGCCCTGGCCGGCGAGGAGGACCCCGACCTCAAGCCCCGCCTCCTGCTGGCCCCGCCGGAGCCCATCAGGGGCCAGCTGGCCTGGGTCTTCCCCGGCTCGGGCAACCACTACAAGGGCCTGGGCCGGGGCCTGGCCGTCTCCTTCCCCGAGGTCATGGCCCAGCTCGAGGCCGAGAGCGAGAACCCCGTGGGCCTCTTCCAGAGCAGCCTCTTCTGGGAGCCGAACCACAAGAGGCCCTCGGTCCGGGAGGCCATCCTGGCCCAGGTCTGCTTCGGCCTGCTGGGGGCCAGGCTCCTGGACAAGATGGACCTGCGGCCCCAGGCGGCCCTGGGCTACTCCCTGGGCGAGGTCTCGGCCCTGGTGGCCACCGGCCTGTGGCCGGACCGCGACGAGCTCTACCGGGACCTCCAGGCCTCGACCCTCTTCAACAGCGACCTGGCCGGGGAACTCCAGGCCCCCAGGGCCTTCTGGAACTGGCCGGCCCACAAGCCCCTGAGGTGGCTCTCGGCCCTCATCCCCAGGCCCGAGGCCCAGGCCAGGGCGGCCCTGGAGGCCCTGCCGCCGCCCCACCGCCACCGGGCCTTCGTCCTCCTGGTCAACACCCGCGACGAGATAGTGGCCGGCGGCGAGGAGGCCGCGGTCCAGCTCCTGGCCCAGGCCCTGGAGACCCCCCTCTTCCCGGTCGAGGACGTGGCCGCGGTCCACGCCCCGGTGGTCGGGCCGGTCCTGGAGAAGTACGCCCGCTTCCACACCCGGAAGATAGCCCCGGATCCCTCCCTGACCCTCTACTCCTGCGCCCGGGCCATGCCCATAGGCCAGGACCCGGCCGCCATCGCCCAGTCCCTGGCCGACCAGGCCATGCGCGGGCACAGGTTCCCGGACCTCGTAGAGCGGGCCTACCTGGACGGGGTGCGCTTCTTCGTCGAGGTCGGCCCGGGCAACTCCGCCTCCCGCATGATCAGGTCCATCCTGGGCGACCGGCCCCACCTGGCCCAGTCCCTGGCCTCCACGGCCGTGGACGAGGGCTGGACGGGCCTCAACCGCCTCCTGGCCGAGCTCTGGCTGGCCGGCTACCCCCTGGCCCCCGAGAGGACCATGCTCCAGCCCTCGCCGGCCCCCGATCCCCGCTTCCAGGTGCCCATCAACCTCCTGCCGCCCGAGGTCGACTGGCCCGTCCCCGGCCCGGCCTTCCAGGCCGAGGCCAGGGAGGCCTCCCCCGCGGCCGCCGAGGGCGAGGACTACCTGGCCTGGCTGGACCGCCAGACGTCCGGCCCCCCGGGGGATCGGCCGCCCATTGACCGGCCGCCCATTGACCGGCCCCCGGCGGGCCAGCCGCCCGCCGGCGAGGGCCGCCGCCCCGGGGGGAGGCCGCCCGGGAAGGGGGGCGGGGCCGAGATCCTCTCCCGGGCCGACTGCCTGGAGTTCGCCGTGGGCTCCATCGCCAAGGCCCTGGGGCCGGACTTCGCCCAGGCCGACCTCTTCCCCTCCAGGGTGCGCCTCCCTGACGAGCCCCTGATGTTCGTCGACCGGGTGACCGCCCTGGAGGGCCAGCCCCTGTCCCTGGGCCCCGGCCGGCTGGTGACCGAGCACGACATAAGGGCGGGCGAGTGGTGCGTGGAGGACGGGCGCCTCTCCCCGGGCATGGCCATCGAGTCAGGGCAGGCGGACCTGCTCCTCTCGGCCTACCTGGGGGCCGACTTCTCGACCAGGGGGCTGGCCAGCTACCGCCTCCTGGACGCCGAGGTCACCTTCCACGGCGACCTGCCCCGGGAGGGCCAGACCCCCGCCTACGAGATCCGCCTCAACGGCTTCTTCAGCCATGCGGACACCCTCATGTTCCGCTTCGAGATCGACGCCGCCGTCGCCGGCCAGCCCATCCTGTCCATGCGCCGGGGCTGCGCCGGCTTCTTTTCCCCCCAGGCCCTGGCCGCCGGCAAGGGGCTCCCCTCCGCCGTGCCCGAGCCCCCGCCCCTGCCCCCCGCTGACCCGCCCTTCGATCTGGGGCCCTTCCCCGGGACGGGCCTGGCCGTCTCCCTGGACGAAGGGGCCCTGGAGGCCCTCCGCTCGGGCGACCCCTCCCCCCTGGGCCCCATCTTCGCCCAGGCGCCCCTCGAGGCCCCCATCCTCCTGCCGGGCGGCCAGCTCGGCCTCATCCACCGGGCCCCGGAGATCGACCTCCGGGGCGGGGCCTACGGGGCGGGCTTCATCCGGGCCGAGGCCGACGTGGATCCGGGGGCCTGGTACCTGAGGTCCCATTTCCGGGGCGACGAGGTCATGCCCGGGACCCTCATGTACGACGGCTGCCTCCAGGCCCTCCGGCTCCTCCTCCTGGCCAGGGGCTGGCTGGGGCCCAGGGGCTCCGCCGCCTTCCAGCCGCCCAGGGGCCTCGCGCAGACCCTCAGGTGCCGGGGCCAGGTGACCCCCGGGACGGCCAGGGTGGCCTACGAGGTCCACGTCCGCCGGGTGGGCCTGTGGCCGGACCCCGAGTTCCTCCCGGACGCCGACCCGGGGCTCCCCAGGGAACCCTACGCCCTGGCCGAGGCCATCATGCTGGCCGACGGCCGCCCCATAGTCTCCGTCGGCAACCTGGCCCTGCGGCTCTCGGGCCTGGGGCCAGACTCCCTGGCCGCCCTGTGGCTGGGCCCCCGGGGGGGGCCCGCCGTCCCGGAGCCCGGGCCCGCCCCCAGGACGGCCCGCCGGGCGGCCAAGGCGGCCCCCAGGCCAGGCGGGGCCCCCGCGGCCGAGGCCCCGCCGCCGGAGCCTTCCCCCGGCGGGCCCGCCCCAGAGGCCGCCCCCAGGGCCGCCACCAGAAGGGGCCGCCCGCCAAAGGGCAGGGAGGCCCCGCCGCCGCCCCCGGTGGCCGTCAAGGTCAGGGGCCGCCGCGAGGCCGGCCAGGACGCCACGCCCCAGGCCGGCACCAGCCGCCAGGGGCAGGAACACTTCGACAAGGCCCGCCTCGCGCTCATGAGCACGGGCCTCCTCTCGGAGGCCCTGGGCCCCCTCTTCGCCCGCTTCGACCAGGGGGCGTTCGTGGCCCGTCTGCCCCGGGCCCCCTTCGACTTCATCGACGAGGCCCTGGTCCGGAAGGGCCGCCTGGGCCAGGTGGCCGTGGGCACCCAGGTCGAGGCGGCCATGGACCTCTCGGCCGCCTCCCGCGGGTGGCTCCTGGCCCAGGCCGGGGGCAAGAGGCCCGTCATCCCCTATGCGGCCATAAACGAGATGGCCCTCCAGCCCTGCGGCTTCCTGGCCGCCTTCATGGGGGCGGCCCTGCCCTTCGAGGGGCCCATGCACTTCAGGAACCTGGGCGGCGAGGCCACGCTCCTGGCGCACGTGGACGACCTCCGCGGCAGGATCCAGGCCAGGGCGACCCTGACCAAGTCCAGCGTCCTGGGGGCCATGACCATCCTGCACTACCATTTTTCCCTCTCCTGGGAAGGCCAGCCCATCTACGAGGGGCAGACCCACTTCGGCTTCCACTCCCCCGAGAGCCTGGCCCGGCCGCTGGGCCTCAAGGCCAACCCCGGCCTCCTCAAGGCCCTGACGGCCCCGGCGGCCCAGGGCCCCTCCAGGCCCTTCCCCCAGGGCCCCTCCTGGCCGGAGGGCCCCTGGCGCATGGTCGACTCCCTGGTCGCCGACACCAAGGGCGACGGCCGGGTCTGGGGCCGGACCAGGGTCGACCCCAAGGCCTGGTTCTTCGCCGCCCACTTCCCGCAGGACCCGGTCTGGCCCGGCTCCCTGGGCCTGGAGGGCTTCCTGCAGTCGGCCAAGGCCCTCTGGGCCGCCCTCTTCCGTCCCGACGACGACCCGGCCGACCTCTCGCTGTCCTGGCAGGCGCCCTTCGCCGGCCAGCAGCACCGCTGGCTCTACCGGGGCCAGGTCATCCCCTTCAACAACGACGTGACCTTCGGGCTCAAGGTCGTGGCCCAGAGGGGCTCCGTGCTGACCCTCAAGGGCCTCATGTGGGTCGATGGCCAGGTGGTCTACCAGGTCGACGACCTGACGGTGGGGCTGGCCGTCTAGGCGGCCAGGGAGGCCAGGGAATGACGCCCGATCCCCGCCTGCCGGGCCTCCTGGCCGATCTCCTCGCGGTCGCGGAGTACCTGGGGGACCTGGGCCTGGGGGACCTCGTCCCCCCGCTGCCCCCCAGGCCCGAGGCCGGGGCCGCGGCGGATCCCGGCGGCGGGCGGGCCGACCGGCCCGGGCCGCCACCCCCCTCCTGGGCCCCCAGCTCGGGCGGCGCCAGCCGCCGGCCCAGCCCCTCGGAGATCTGGGACCAGGCCCGCCTGGCCCCCGCCTGGGCCCAGCCGCCGCCCAAGGACGAGTTCCCGCAGTACGAGGACGCCCGCTCCGGCCCCGCCGGCCGCCACGCCCCGCCCAGGGCCAGGCCCCCAGAGGCGGCCCCCTGGATAGCGGGGGCCTCGTCCCTCGAGGAGCTCATGGCCGGCCTCCGGTCCTGCCGCGGCTGCCGCCTCTCCCAGGACCGCCCCAGGGTCATCCCCGGGCGGGGGCCCGTGGGCGCGCCCATCCTCTTCGTCATCGACCAGCCGCCGCCCGAGGCGGCCAGGACCGGCCAGTACCCCTCCGGGCCCGAGCTCGCCCTCCTCGACGACATCGTTTCCAAGGGCCTCAGGATGGACCCCGGCGACGTGTACGTGACGCCCCTGGCCAAGTGCCCCAGGCCGGATCCCGACTACCAGGACCCGTATCCCCTCAAGGCCTGCGCCCACGTCGCCCACAGGGAGATCGAGCTGGTCCGCCCCAAGGCCGTGGTGGCCATGGGCCGGCTGGTCCCGGGCTTCCTCGGCGGCCTGGAGAGCCTGTCCTTCGACTCGCTGAGGTCCAAGAAGCTGACCATCGGCCCGCGGAGGATCCCCCTCAAGGCCACCTACGACCTGGCCACCATCCTGGAGTCCCTGGACTGCAAGAGGCTCTTCTGGGAGGACCTGAAGGCCGTGATGAGGCTTCTCTGAGGCCCCGCCCCCCTCCCGCCCCGGGGGCCATGCCAGGGGCACCAGCCGCCTGCGCCTTGCCCTCGCCCTGGCCCCCCCGGGACGGCACCGTGCCCGGGACCCCACGCCAGTCCCAGGACAGGCGACGATTTTCCCATGAAACCCGACAACCGCCCCGCAATGACGCCAAAACCGGGTTCCCCGCCTCGATCCCGTCCACGCCGGGGCGACGATAGGCCCCAGTGGACCGGCCGCCCCTTCCTTTGGCCAAGGCCGGGCGTCGCTGCCTTTTGCCGCGGCTCCTCCGCCCAGGGTGCCCCGACTCGCCGCGGCCCCGGGCATTCCCCGGCCGAACGGCTGCCGGCCCTCGGGTCCCTGTCGGCCGGCCCTCGCCCGGAAAGGCCCTGGGCCTGGCCGCGCCCACCGCTGGTGCCCGTCCGGGGCAAATGCGCCGGCGGGCCTTTGCCGACACTTCCCCTGTTTCCAGATTATCATCAAAATCCTGTCAAATGCCCGCCCCACGGTCCCATCGCCAAGATGGCACCATTGAGTTTGGACCCCTGTGCCTTAAATTCGTTTATTCTCTTGACTCCAAAAAAATCTTGACTTATATGATTTTTAATGGTACCAGACTTTAACCATCGCTTTTTTGTCCTGACTGCGGCTCCGCCTTGGCCTGGCCTGGCCAAGGGCCTGGACCGGAAAGCCGGCCGGCCGGCCAACGCCAATGGGACGGACGGCCAGTGGCCGAGAACGATGGCCTGGCCGCCCATTGGGGCCCAATTCGGGCCTGGTTCCCCCCTTTACCCGGGGAAATCGGCCCAGCCCTTGAAAAGCGGCCCATCACCCTGGTACATTGAACAACGGTGAAGGACGCCATGGATTCGGATCTCGACAAGCTTGATATCGGCAAGGTCCTGTCCCCCCTGCTCGACGTGGTTTTCAAGTTCCTTTTTACCAAAAAGGAGCTGGGGATTTGCCTGCGCAGCCTCCTTTCCAGCCTGCTTGGCCGTGATTCCGCCGCCGTGAAAATTCTCAGCAATGAGCTGCCGGTCGACGACGTGTCCCAGATTAACGAGCGGCATGACATAATCTGCCTGCTTGACGGTGAAATTCTGGTCGATCTTGAGATAGAGGCTTTCCGTAAGACCGGAATGTCTGATGATAACTTACTGCCCAGAATTTTATATTATTTAGATAGGTTATATACAAATCAAAACATTAAAGGCAGGCAATATAAGTTTTTACTGAAAGCATATCATATTACTATATTTAATTTTAGCGTTTTAGACTCTATAATTGGCTATAAGGAAAAATTTCTATATAAAGGTGAAATTTCTAATTTAATCAAAACTGAACACAATTCTTTCATTATTATAGATATGACTAATTTAAGCGATGCGGTAAAAAAACCAGTCAAAAATATGACATCCCTTGAAATGTGGCTAGTATTCCTAAAATACGCTAACGATCCACAATATCGATCAATCATCAATCAAATTGATTTGGCAAAAGGAGAAATTAAAATGGCACATCAAGCACTTTTGGACCTCAGCCAGGACGACCGTGAACGCGCCAGGCTCTTGAGCATATCCAAGTTCCAGATGGATTACGACTCCCACGTAAGCGCCGAGATAGAACTCGCCGAAAAGAGGGGGGCCGAACAGGCAACCCAAAAAAGTCAGCACGAAATTATCGCACACATGCGTTCCGAAGGACTGGATGACGAGAAAATAGCCAAACTCTCGGGCCTTCCCATGGACATCGTGAAAACAGCATAGCCAATGGACCATTCCCTAGCCACTTTTTTATTATAATGATTTAAACAAATGATAATAGATTCCAAAAGATGTCTATTTTGTTTTACAATTGTTTTTACGTAGAACATCAAACCTGGATAATAATGTAGTGCGCCAGTATATTAAGAGGCGTCACCGCCAGATACGAATGTCCCATGTCTCCACGAACAGGAGATGTCCGCACTGCCAGCCATGCATGGGCAGTGGGGGAGACGGCAAAGATTTTGATCCCCTTCCTTCATTGGAGATGAGACGGATGGTCCAGACAGCCGGCCACCCGCCTGGCCCACCTGGCCGCCCAGACGTTTCTCGACCCTGGCATGCCGCGCCTGGCCGTCGGCCTTGGGCTTCCCTGGCCGTCCCGGCATCGATTGCCAGCCTTGGACCGGGAAAGCCCGCCGCAGCGACGAGCGACGGGAAGTCAGCCGGTCCGCGCCTGGCCGAGCGGGAGCCTTGGTCGATAGACCAAGAGTGGGCTGGCCGCAAAACCCGTGATGTCCTGGTTTAGCGGCTCGAGCGTCCTCGGGCCTGACCGCCCTATGTTGACATCGTATTGCGGACGTGACGCCAACCCCCCCCGGGCCCAAGAGGGACATGCCCCGGCCCGGCCCAAAGGAGTCTTGCATGGGCAACATCGGCTTTCGCGAAATCCTCCTGATCCTCCTGGTCGTCCTGATCGTCTTCGGCGGCCGCCGCCTGCCTGAGCTGGGCCGGGGCCTGGGCCGCGGCCTGCGCGACTTCCGGAAGGCCCTCCACGACGACGGGTCGCCCGACGATCCCGACGGCCCCAAGAAGCCCGACGGGCCCAAGGCCTAGCCGGGGACAGCCATGTTTGGCCTGAGCCTGGCCGAGATCGGCGTCATCATGGTCGTGGCCCTCCTGGTCCTTGGGCCGGGCCAGCTCCCGACGGTCATGCGGACCCTGGCCAGGGCCTACCGCCAGCTGGCCCGTCTCAGGGCCGAGCTGTCCCGGACGGTCGAGGACAGCCTGGGACCCCTGGATCCAGGGAAATGGCCCCGGGACCTCCAGGACCTGGCCCCGCGCCCCAAGGAGGCCAGGACCGATCCCCCCGGCGGGCCGGCCAGGCCCCTGGCCGGTCCTGACGGCCCAGGGCCACCTCCAGAGAGCGAGGCCGGGCCAGGGCTGGACCCCGGGGCCAGACATCCCGGACAAGATGGCCTTCCATCCTGACGGTGCCCCTCCCGGCCAGGGCACCCCGGCCGGGAGGGGCACGGGAACGCCCACTTTTCCCGATCCGACGATCCAGGCCCCCGATGCCGCCGTCGCGGGCCCCTCGGCCCGGCGATCCCGCGGCCCCCAGGGAGGCCAACGGCAAGGCATGACGCGAACGCCATTTTCCCCGCCCCCGGCAGCTCCCATCGCATGTCCGCCGACCCCAGGCGATTATACGGGGAACCGCCCGGACGCCCCGTCCTCCCCCAGACCAACGAGGCCCGGGGAGCGGACCAGGCGCGTCCTGGCCGGCTAGAGACAGGGCGCGGAACCGCGGGACGGCCCGACGATCCGGCCCGGGCCATTGGGTGACCGCCGCCAAGGGGCGGCCCGGCAGCCAACCGGCCAACATAACCGCCATGACCGCCCCTCCTGACCCCAGACGCTCCCCCTGCCCCCGTCCTCGCGGCCCGGAAAGCCGCGCGAGGTAGAAAGACGCATGAACCCCACCCCATTCCTGGAGCTGAGTGGCCAGGGACGTCCCCTGGGCCAGGCCCATGGCGAGCATTTCCGGGACCGCATCAGGGAATTCTCCTCCACGCTGGCCGACCTGAACCTCTCGAACATCCCGGCCAGGCTCTCCCGCCAGGACCTGGCCGACCTCTGCATGGGCAACGTGCCCCACATGGCCAGGTACTCCCCGGTCCTCTTCGAGGAGCTGGAGGGCATCGCTGAGGGGGCCGGCCTGGGCCTGGCCGACGTCCTCATGCTCAACTGCTTTCTGGAGCTGAACGACCTGAGGGCCCCCATGGTCACCGGAAGGGTCGTCTCCAGCCGCGACTGGGGCTGCACCTCCTTCAACCTCAAGCCCCGGGCGACCGAGGATGGCCAGCCCCTGCTGGGCCAGACCTACGACATGGAGAAGTACTTCGCCGACTTCAACGCCATCCTGAGGATAGCCGGCCCCGGGGGCCACGCCCGCCTGGTCTTCACCCTCTGCGGGGTCCTGGGCCTCAACGGCCTCAACCCCTTCCTGGCCGTGGCCATCAACAAGCTGGTGCCCGCCGATTCCAGGGCCGGGGTCATCTACCCGATGCTGGTCCGCCAGGCCCTGGACCAGGAACGCGTGGGAGACGCCCTTTCGGCCCTGGCCTTCGCCCACCGGGCCTCGGGCATGTGCTTCCAGCTGTCCTCCCCTGACGGGCTGGCCTTTTGCCTGGAGACCACGGCCGCCAGGCACGACCTCCTGGACTTCCGGCACGGCCTGGCCCACTCCAACCACTACCTGTCACCGGCCCTCAGGCCCCTGGAGGCCGACTGGCTGACCCAGGGCGGCTCATTCGTCCGCCTGCAGGTGGCCCAGGAACTCCTGGACGACTTCCAGGGCCGGATATCCCTGGAACACCTGAAGGGCCTCTGCGCCGACCACCGGAACCATCCCCGGGGCGTCTGCGCCCACGCCCTGGACCACGAGGGCCCCCACGAGGCCATGGCCACCATCGCGGCGGTCATCATGGAGCCCAAGGCGGGGATCATGCATTTCGCCGGCTGCCATCCCTGCCAGCAGACCTTCGCCTCCTATGGCCTGGCCAGGCCCTAGCCCCGCGCCCAGCCCAAAGGATGACGTGGCGGGAGAGGATTCGCCGGTCCAATCCGGTCGCCGGCCGGCCGCGGGCCCCCGGCGCTGAAGTCGCCGGCGAAAAAGCCCCGTGACACTTGGCTGGAGGGGGAGCTTGCCGATGGATGGATGGCCCGCGGGCGGCAACCTAACCCGTCCCCATGGGCATCCCCTCGGCCCCAGGCGGTGGAGGATATCAAGATGCCGTGTTTTAAGGACAAATATACTCTTACCGACAGGGAGAACATTTTTCTGGCCAAAAAATTCTGGTCGGAAAATATATATTGCGGAATGAGACTGGAAAATAGAAATGTGACTTTTCCTGAAACTGAGACTATCTTACAAGGCGTAAATGTCCCCAATGTATCTTTAGATGATATAGTGGCAATTTTAAACATGCGGGATGCCTGGAAACATCTGCTGTCAACCATCACGGCTAATATAAATATAGATTACATGTGCACAATAAATGGGCTCGTGAGCCGAAACGAGTCTCTGGAATGGGGCGTGTTGAGGACCGGCCAGGTTGGCATTTCCGGGACCAGCTACGTCCCTCCCCTGCCCGCCTTGGCCACGGTCGGGGAAGAGCTGTCTTCCCTGTTGGCCTCCCCGGCCAGCGCAACCGAAAAGGCCCTGAGGCTGTTTTTGTGGGGAGCCAGAAGCCAGTTGTTTTGGGATGGAAATAAAAGAACAAGCCTATTGTTGGCCAATAAACATCTGATTTCAAACGGATGCGGCATATTGATCATTAAAGACATAAATATGGAACAATTTAGTTTATTATTAACTTATTTTTATAATACAAACAAAGAAGACTTAATACTACATTTTTTATACGAAAACGCTATTAAGGGCATTGATTATCCAGCGTAATACTGGAACCGCCGCTCCCCCGCGACTTCCGTCAAAATAGAGGCGCAAAACGATCGCGGATCATCCCAAAACGATTTGGCGACAAGGGCCAAATGTCCGCATGTCAAAAAATGCGATGACTTTTCCGCCCTTGTTTCCATGGCTTTTTCCATTTACCCCAGTCCGCGGTTTGACCGACAGGCCAAGATCCTTGGACAGCTTATTCAGGAAGTCGTGGGACAGGACCGCCATGTGCCACCTCACTACAGGCATAGGGATAGCACAGAAGGCAAGGCGATCTATTAATGATTCGACTGCGAAAACCCATTTTTTTTGAAACAAGCATTGCTGAGGTCAGACATGAGCCCAGATGAAGGGGAAATCGGCAGTGTCAAGCCAGGCCGGTAAAAACAAATTTGGACTTTAGTTATAAATCATAGCTAAAGTTCAAATTTTGAACATGGCACCACATTCAAGCCAATGAGACTTGTCTGAAAGCCTTATCGGCTCACGCCCGTCTTCTTTTTGCCTTTAGGACGACGTATCTCGTGATTCTTCCATTATTCTCGCCAAGGCTCTTGAACATCACCTGAAAGGTCACGGCCATGAGGCCCCTGACGGGCAGTCTTTTCATTCCTGACCTGGCCAACTGGCTGTTGGTCGCCTCGATGCCGCTCCGCATCCTGTATTTGTCCTTGAACTCGGCCGTGTCCTGGTATGCCCGGCGCTTGGCGATCCTCACCTGGGAATAGCGGTATGTCAGCCTGGCCTGGCTGGACTTGACCTTGGCGAGACAGTCGTCGCGCATGTGGCAGGTCCTGCAGGCAGACCGCTCGAAAAGGGCCGTCCCCCAGTCATTTCTCGCATCAGCCAGAAACATGGTCGGGGATAGCCCCCTTGGGCAGCCCAGGATACGGCCATGATCGTCGGAGATGAAATCGGCCATCGTGTAGGGTCCGGTCCTTTCGGTGGCCATGATCTCTTCCGGCGGGCAAAGCTCAAGCCCCGTCATGTATTCCCTAGGGCATCGACTCAAACTGGCATATGTCCGCGAGGCCAAGGTGGATCCCGTGGATGTCGCCTGTCCTGGCTGTTTCCCCTGATGGCTAATTTCCCCCGACCGGGGTGATGAGCCCGACGCCCCTGCTGGCCCCGCCCCGACCCAGTTGCCATCGCCGCCATAGGCCGTGTCCGCCATGATCTCGGCGGGCTTGAGGCCATTGCCGGCCAGCTCCTGGTCCGAGGCCCTCTCCACCTTGGCGAAGGTGATGATTCTCAGGGCTGGCATCCCTGGCCTGGGGACGTTCTCGGCGATTTGGGCCTGGTACCCCTTTCCCTTGTGCCCGCTGTAGCCGGCGTCAGGATCGGAGGGGTTCTGGACCGAGGAGCCTGGGACGTCTTTCGGGGCCTTTGGCCTGGCCATGGTTCCCAGGGGCGCCACGGTTTCCGGCTGGTGCCCCTCGGCATCGGCGTGGGCCGCGGGCTGGGCGCCATCGTCGATGTCGGACTCTGGGCGGGTCTCCGCGGAAGATCCGACGACGAGGCACTGCCCTATCAAAGACACGGGCCATGAGCTTGAACTCATCCATCCCTGATATGGCGGGATCGGGGCCGAACTTGGCCAGGAGCCCATGCATGTCCTGGGCCACGCCGTCCAGGGCCTTTTGCCTGCCGGGAGACTTGATCTGGCCGAAATAATTGTTGCCGCGGTCACCGTCTTTAATATAGCGGTCAAGCAGTTCCGCCGGGAGACGGTCGATGGGCCGGTCGTCGGCGTGTCTCAAGGCTTTGAGGAAATTAGTTACGGTGGCGCTCAGGAGGCCCAGCCTCGATAGAGACTTCATGAATGACTTTATGTGGATCAGGGTCAATCCGCTGGACGTCGGTGTCGATCCCGAA
>JAISEK010000073.1 GCA_031264145.1 Deltaproteobacteria bacterium | reverse complement strand
TCTTCCAGTTGGCCATGGAAAACCGTCCCGCCGAGGAGATTGGCGACGTCCTTGGCCTGATGGCCGGGGTGGGGTTGCCGGTTTCCCTGGCCGACTTGGGGCTCGAGGTCGATGATGCGGGACTGGGAAGAATAGTGGGCAGAGTGGTTGACGGCAATTCAGGGATAGAGGCCGAGCCCTTCACGGTGACGCCAGAGGCCGTCCGGTCCGCCCTCCTCAGGGCGGACCGGCTAGGGCGCGATTTTCGCCGCCAAAGGCCAAATCTCCCCATACCTTGGTGCCTGAGACTGGACAGATAGCCCCCAGGGCATCCCGAGGGCCCGCCAACGAGGCCATGCCGGCTTTTTTGCCCTGACCGGCGGCCCAGCTGGCCTTTTCAAGGATAGGAGCCCTTTTCTTTTCCCCTCAAACGTCATGGTGACAGACACTACCTGTTCGAGCCGGGATTGCCCGTCAGGCAAGGCACCGGGCCATGGGCAATGGATCCGGCACGGACTGAGGTTGGCCTTTCCGGGGCCAAGGCCCTCGACGGGCCTTGGCCCCGCGTCCATGGTCCGCCGGTGGGCCGCCCTGACGTCGCCGCCCCAAAGTCCTCGTCGAATTCCCGGCCCCAGCGAGGGCATAACGCAACGTCGCGCCGACGGATTGGCCATGCCGTCTCGCCAGCGGGGCGCATTGACGTGTGTCCCCGCTTCTGTCAAAATGGCTGCACAGTTTATTGTTTGGCGCAGGCGCATCCTGGACTGAAGGCCAGATTTCAAAATGGTCCCGGATAAAGCCGCCCAGGCCGTCCCAATGCCTGGCCAGGCGCCAGCCCGCCGCGGGCGCCAGTTCTTTCGCGACAATTTCCACCTCGCCTGCCCCTCGCGCCCCAAAAGGTGTAAACGGTCCCATGATGCCGCCACTGGATTTGACCCCAAAAAACGACTGCGCCGTCCCAAACATGCGTCTGGCCATCCTGATTGACGCCGAGAACGCCCAGGCGACCATAATCGAAAACCTTCTGCTGAAAGCGGCGGAATTTGGCGAGGCCACCGTTACCCGCCTGTACGGGGACTTCTCAAACCAGCAGAACTCGAAATGGAAGCATGTCCTGCAGAAATTCCCCGTCAAAACCGTTCAGCAGTTCGCCTATACCAGCGGCAAGAATTCTTCCGACTGCTGCCTGATCATTGACGCCATGGATCTGCTATATACAGGGGAATTCGATGGCTTCTGCCTGGTCAGCAGCGACAGCGACTTCACCTGTCTGGCGACGCGCCTTAAGGAGTCGGGGAAAAAAGTCTACGGCTTTGGCGAGACCAAGACCCCGGCCGCATTCCGGAACGCCTGCCATGAGTTCGTTTTCACGGAAACGCTGCGTCCGGGGAACAATTCTCGCGAGGCTTCCCAGGCCGACGTTCCGGCCCTGGATGACGCCGCCCTCGGCGGACTGGCCGCGCAGGGCGGCCAGGACTTAAAGCCACCGGAGGCCCTGGCCAGCCAGGCCTCTCCCTGGAGCCGATTCCCCGTGGACTTCCTGTTGGCCACGATTGGGCTCCTGGTCGACGAGGATGGCTGGATACGGCTGGACCACCTGGTCGATTACCTTAAAAAATTCAAATCGGACCTGGAGCCAAGGGCATACGGCTTTGAGAACTGGACGTCGTTTTTTTCCAAGCACGGCAACCTTTTTGACACCAAGGAGCGTCAACTCGACGATCCCTGTCCTGGAATGCTCTATGTCCGTCCCCGCCTGGGGACCCAGGATCGGACCGACGGCGCCCCAAAGATCGACCCGACTGGCCTGCCCGCCTTGGCCCCTGGGCCGCCCGCCAAGGCCCAGGCCATCGACTCACCGGCGACAGCGGCGCCTGGCGGCAAACCTCCCAAGGCCTCCCTGCGGGATCTACTAAAAAAGGTCGTCTTTGAGGACGAGTGGATTTCCCTGAGCACCTTTTCACAAAAACTTAGGCAATTGAAAGATAATTTTAGCCCAAAACATTACGGGTATTCCAAATTTCTCAACTTGGTCAAGTCCCACGGCGATTTGTTTGACATCGGGGAAAGGCCTGACAAACGCTCCGGCAAGCCGGACATCCACGTTCGCCTCCGGCCCAGTCTGAATCTGGCCCAGGGAGCCGGCGCACCCGAGACTTTCCGTGCCGGCCAGGCCGCCAGGTCCGGAAATCAGGCCGACGGCGACAGGGGCGCCAATTTCTGGCCTTCAGGGACATATGCCAGTCAATCGCTGGAAAGCTCCCTGGGGGGCATCCTCAAAAATTTATCCCCTGGCGATCACTATATTCTTTTGAGTGCTTTATTGTGTAAGATTCTGGACACGAAACATAATTTTGATTCAAGCAGCACGACTTTTTCTGAATTGCTTAAGCTGATAAAACCGATCCCCGCCAATGCCGCGACCGAGGATCACCCGGCCAAACTCCCGGATAAAATGGCCATCCAAGTCAACGCCGTGGCAAATGACAATTCGGGCAAAAGGGTAGATTTCCTGGGATATGCCTCCACCGGCCTGTCGCTGGCGACGATTGGGGCGGCAGGAAACGGCCTGGAGGCCTATACCAGGAAAAGCCAAGGCAATTACCCTCTGACCCATAACTGGCTCAACAGCTGAGGGATCCGGCCCTGGGCGACGGTCCGTGCCCGGCCAGCCAGGGGGCTTGGCCGCGGGCCTGGCCGAACCGTCACCCTGTCTTCACGATGGCCCCGCTTTCCGGCATCTCCTTTTCCAGCCAGCCCTGAACCATGGCCCGGCCATTTGGGCTCGACAGCCGGCCACATGGCCGCGCCCCGTTCCCGGAGGGCCAGGCCCTAGGCGAGGAAATTACCGCGGCCGCCCCCGATGGGCGGCACAAACGCCCGGTATCACGCTCGGGGGACGAGATTGACGGGACAGCCTGGCCAAGCCGCGCCCGAAACGGGTATTCGCCGGCTTCCACCGGGCCGGGAACCAGAGGAGGCTGGCCAGCGGATCCGGGTCAGCCGGCGTGGCCCTGGACGACTGGGCCTCACGGCAGGGCACCCACGGATGTGGGGGGGGGCAGGATACCAGGCAAAGGGCACCGGGAAGATGCCTGCCTTTCCAGCGTTTGGCCAGGCGGAATGGCCGACGCGCCCCTCGGGAACGGTCGAGGCAAGCCGGGGAGCCCCCGCCACGGGCCAAAATCATGCCGGTCCCGCGAGACGGGAAACGCTCCCGACGTCCCCGGCGATGGGCATGGCCCACTTCCCGGCATCGTCCTGGCGACGCCAGGGGCGACACGGGGGTGACGTCCAAACGGCCAGGACGCCTCTTTTCCGCCTCGAAAGTCGCCCTGAGGGCTTTTTTGACCGTCAAACGAGGCTACCGCATATCACGCGATTGAAAATTCTTTTGCTTACCGCTGCCGCCCGGGGCCGTCGTCATCGTCCTTGAGTCAGCCTGGGGAAGGCCGGACGCGCCCATCGCGAAGGGGCGCCGGGCAGGCATCTTCGCGGCGGCTTCCTGGTCCAAGCCGGGGGCCCAAAAAACGCGGCGCATGGCCCGGCTGGCCCGCGGCCCGCGCTGGGGAGGAATGGGAGACATGGAAAGAGGCTTGGCCCAGGCCATCGAGGAATTCATCCGCGACAAGGCGGCCCGGTCGGGTGGCCGGGAATACTCCCGCCCGCCCCTGGTCGGCTTTTCGGACGCCGGAGACCCCATGTACGACGAGGTCGTCAGGATAGTCGGCCCGCCCAACCGGCATCCCAGGGAAATAATGCCGTCGGCCAGGGGCATCGTCTCGTTCTTCGTCCCCTTCAGGAAGGAGGTGGTCGACTCGAACAGGGGCCCCGGCCCGGTCTCCGAGACCTGGCTCTCGTCGTACCTGGCCGTCAACGAGGCCATAAACGACATAAGCCGGTCCCTGGCCAGCCTCCTGGCCAGCCAGGGCCTGGAGGCCAGCGCGGCGCCGGCCACCCATGACTTTGACCTGGAGACCCTCAAGGCCGGCTGGTCGCACCGAAGCGCCGCCCTGGTGGCCGGCCTGGGCCGGTTCGGCCTCAACAGGATGCTCATTACCAGGCTTGGCTGCGCGGGACGCTACGGGACGGTCTTCACCTCGGCCGTGCTCCCGAGAGGCTCCCGCCCGTCCGAGGAGCCCTGCCGTTTCCGCCGGGACGGGGGCTGCCGGGCCTGCCTCAAGGCCTGCCCCGTCTCGAGCCTCGGGGCGGACGGCTTTGACCGCTTCAAATGCCATGGCCGGCTCCAGGCCAACAAGGAACTCTTCGCCGACCATACGCCGTCCGGGGACGTCTGCGGCAAGTGCGTGGTCGCCGGTCCCTGCGCCTACAGGGAGATCTAGGCCCCCGCAGGGGCGTAGTGGCCCGTTTCCCTGAGCCGCCCGGATCGCGGAGGGCCAATGGATGGCGCCCGGCCTCGCTCGCGCCTCCGGCTCACTCGCCCCGCCCGCCAGCTGGGGCAGGAGCCCATACACGGACATCCGGCCACTGGCCCGGTGAGGGCCAGGGCCACCCAAGGGCCCCTTCCAGGGCGCCCAGGCCCCAGGCTTCCCCCCCGCTGCCATGTCCCCGGCCTCGGGGCGGCAGCCCTTGCCCGGCCAGCCTCGCCGGATCCCGCCGCCGTGTCATGTTCCCGGATTGTCCCCATGGCCCGGATCGTCCCCGGCCCCCTGGTGGGGGACGTTGCCGGCCCTGGGCATGCGGCGGGACGGGGCGCTATCTCGAGGTCCCGCCAAAGTGGCCGACATGGACGGTCCTGTCCAACACCCTCTCGCCCTCGTCGCTCTGCGGGGCCGACAACCTGACGGTCAAGAGGAGCAGGTGCCCATCGGCCAGACGTCTGTCCGACAGGCCCAGGGCGGTCAGGGCCCCGCCAAGGACGGCCCCCGTGTCGATGTTGATCGCCTCAACCCCGTGTCCCTCATCGCAGCCGTAGTCGATGAGGTTCCCGAAATCGCCATTGGGGCTGCCTTTCTCGAACGTCTCGCGGCCCTGGCGGCCATAGCCCGAGTCGGGCGCGTCGCAGAACAGGAAAGGCAGGGACGTGCCGGACGGGAAGGCCTCGAACTGGCCATGCAGCCCCTCCATCCTCAGTTCTTCCAGGCTGTAGTAGTCGCGGTATTTACAGGTCGGGGTATGCCCATGGACGACCACCTCGCCCCCGTGGCCCCGGAAGCGGTCATTCCCGTCGAAAAGGTGGCCAGGGACATAGTCCCGGTTCCAGAGGTGGCTCCTCTCCAGCGCCCTGGAGTGGGCGCGGCAAACGCCGTCCCGTCTCAATGTCTCCGACTCGCCTCTCGTCATGTGGGCCACGCTCTCCAGCTCTTCCGCCGCCTTTCGTTCCAAAAGGCGCGTGAATTCCCCGTAGGATCCCACCAGCTGCTCCCTGAGGGCCATGCCGCCGCTGGGCAGGGCGTGGAAAAACGAAAACGCCTGTTCGCGGCCACGGATATCGAAGACCTCGCGATGGGAATATTTTAATTCTTTTAAAAATTTCTCATATTTGGCTGGCAATTTTATCTCCTGATATCTATTTAAATTAATTTTATCGTCATAATAATATTTACACTCATTATATATTATATTTGCCTTAAGTATTTTTTTGCTTTTATCTTTGTGGTCATAAATAGAATTATACGTATCCAAAGCTCCATTCTCAAACCAGACAAGGCCACTGCTCTCCGCCACTTTTTCATCGAAATACATGAAGCGCAAGGCCAAATCCTCATGGTTCCCGGCCAGGCAAACCGTCTCGTAGTCAAGGCCCAGGATCAGGTCGATGACTTCCCTGGACGAGGGGCCATGGTCGATGTAGTCGCCGATGAAGATGAGCCGTTCCACCGGATCCGCGGGGTCGTCATGGTCCCGGATGGACTCGATGGCACGCTTGAGGGGATCGAACATCCCGTGGATGTCGCCTATGACCCAGATCATTTCCCCTTCCCTCACCCTGGCGTTCCCGGCCAGGGGGCCGGCGTGGCCGCGGGAATGGCTCGGCCTATTTCCTGGTGACGCCGGAATCGTGGACCAGGATGGTCCTGGCCATTATCCTGTCGCTGTTGCCGCGCTGCGGGGCCGACGTCGGGGCGGTCAAAAAGGTGAACTCGCCGTGGGCCAGACGCCGCCCGGACAGGCCCAAGGCCGTCAGGGCCCCGCCGTGGACGGCCCCGGTGTCTATGTTTATGGCCTGGACCCCAGGCCAATCCCCGCAGGAGTACCCGAAGGTGACCCGAAAATCACCATAGTGGCTCGCCTTCAGGGCGCGCTCGCGTCCGGAGATCTGGTAGCCTGAGCCCGGGGAGACGGAAAACAGGAACGGCAGGCACATCTCGGCCGGGAAGGCCTCGAACTGGCCGCGCAGCCCCCTGGGCCTCAGCCCGGAGGGTGGGTAGAGGCTGGGGTACTTGACGGTCGGGATGTGCCCATGGACGACCACCCCGTCCCCATATCCCCGGAAGGCGTCTTTCCGGCCAAGACGGCCCGGGACATAGTCGCGGTTCCAGAGATGGCTACTCCCGAGCCCCGTCGGGCAATGGCGGCCTGGCCCGCCCCCCTTTTCCCCCTTTGCCGCGACCCCAGGGCCAGCCTCGCCCCAAATGTCCAGAAGGCGCGTGAAGTCGTCATGGGATTCCGCCATCTGCTCCCCGAGCGTCAGGTCGCCGCGGGGCAGGCCATGGAAAAATGAGAACGGCAGTTCCCTGCCCCTGGCCATGAAGACCTCACGATGGGAATACTTCAAATTTTTTAAAAATTTTTCATACTTTAACGGTAATTTAATGTTTTTATATGTATTTAAATGTCTATTTTTATTGCAAGACTTACTTTCATCATATATTAATTTGGCCTTATTTATAATTTCGCTCTCATTTTTATGCCAATAAATTGATTTATATGTGTCCAAAGCTCCATGTTCAAACCACAGGAGGCCATTCCTCCCAGCCCGTCTTTCATCCTGGCGCATGAAGCGCAGGGCCAGATCCTCATGGTCCCCGGCCAGGCAAACCGTCTCGTACTCCAGACCCAGGATCAGATCCATGACCTCCCTGGACGAGGGGCCATGGTCGATGTAGTCGCCGATGAAGATTATCCGCTCGACCGGCCCCTCGGGCCCGTCATGGCTCCTGATGGCCTCCAGGACCCGCTTCAAGGGATCGAGCATCCCGTGGATGTCGCCGATGACCCAGATCATTTCCGCCTCCGGCGGGGGAATGGCTGCCGGCCCAGGGGGGCCGGGACGCGCTTTCGGCCCCAGGGCGACCGATGGCCGCGGCCCCGTCGCGGGAAAGGGCCGAGGGGCGGCCCCTGCCCGCGACGGGACGGGAAACCGGGGGCCTATCTCGCTGGCCCGCCGAGCCGATGGGCGTGGATGGCCCGGGCCATGACCTTGTCCCTGGGGGAACGCTGGCCGGCAGAGGTCCTGACCGTCAGGAGCGGCATGATGCCGCCGGGCAGGTAGGTGGCCGACAGGCCCAGGGCGGTCAGGGCCCCGCCGTAGACGGCGGCTGTATCCACGTTGATGGCCTCCACGCCTCCCTGTCGGCCGCAGAGATAGCTGTTGTCGCCGATTGGTCCCCAAAGGCGTCCCCTCCCCGGCGGCATCGCGCAGCTGGCCTGGCCTCCCGCCCCGTAGCCGGACTCCTTGGACCGGGAAAACAGGAAGGGGAGGCGAAGATCTTGCTGATAGCGGGCGAATTGCCCATAAAGGGGCCCAAAGTCATTCTCGGAATAATAGTCGTTATAGAAAATGGTCGGCGTATGCCCATGGACCACTATCTCGCCGCCGTGACCTTTGGCCTCCGGGGACAATGAGCCGTCGGAATAGCCATAGTCCCGGTTCCAGAGATGGCTATGCTCAAGATTTGACGAGTAATTCCTTGTCATTTCGCTCCTGTCGTCAGGGTCGTCCCCGGAGCTGCTCCCGCCTGACCCGCCCAGGCCCATCAAAAGACCGGTAAAATCGCCATATGACTCGACCATTTGTTCCCCCAGGCCGAGACTGGGACGGGGAAGGCCATGGAGGAAGGCGAAGCGGAGCCTCTTTCCAGGGAGCTTGAATTCCTCGCGGTGCGAGTACTTGAGCCCCTTAAAAAACGCCTCATACTTCTCCGGCAGCTCAAGGCCCTCATAGGAGTCAAGGATATGAGTATAATTATACAAATCAAGGAATTTGTCGCGATTTTCAATGAGTCTCCTTATAAGCTTGGCATGATCCTTATCATCGTAAATTGACTCATACGTGTCCACGGCCCCATTGTTGAACCATAGATTGCCGTTTTTTTCCAGATACAGCTCGTCCTGGTTCATGAAACGCAAGACCAAATCCTCATGGTTCCCTGCCAGGCAGACCTTCTCATACTCCAGGCCCTGGATCAAATCGATGACCTCCTTGGACGAAGGCCCATGGTCGATGTAATCGCCGATGAAGATGATTTTCTCTACCGGCTCGTCCCTCTCCTCGATTTGCCTGATTTTCGCCAGAATCCTCTTCAACGGATCCAGCATCCCATGGATGTCCCCTATGACCCAGATCATTCTGCCCTCCTTGTGCCCAGTGGCGATCGGCCTGGACTGGTGCCGACAGGCCCTGACGGCATGGGGCCAGTGTTTCAGCCATCGGGCCTAAGATTAATGGCTGAAATGATCATTGGCTCCCAATATCTTATATGACAATTTTTCAAATAAAGCAATGATTTTTTGGCAACCTGGGCAGGGAGGGGGTCTAATCCTGATGGTGGTGGTGGCCTGGGCAGGAAGGGGGGTGGGTGAATCTTGTGGCAGGCCGGGCTCTCAGGCCGCCCGGCCGCCGAATTTGGCGACGTGGATGGACCTGGCCATTATCTTGCCGTCCCTGGAGCGCTGGCCGCCAGAGGTCCTGACGGTCAAAAGGGGCATGAGGCCGTGGTCCAGGTACCTTGGCGAGAGGCCCAGGGCGGTAAGGGCCCCGCCGTAGACGGCGCCGGTATCGACGTTTATGGCCTCCAGGCCGAGGTCTGGGCCGCACCCGTAATGGAAGGAGAGCCTGGCCTGGCCGAATGGCTCTAGAAGGGACTTGGGGACCTGGTCCCCGGGGCCGCGGCTGGACTGGCCGTAGGCGTCGATGCCCGTGAAGCCGGCGTCCTGGGAGAGGGAATACAGGAACGGGAGGAAGAGGTGGCCGGGGAAGGCCCTGAACTGCCCGAAGAGGCTTTTCATGGAGTAATTGTCGTAGTAGTTGGGGTAGACCGTGGTCGGCGTGTGGCCGTGGACGACGACGTGGCCCTGGTAGCCAAGGCGCGTGGAGTATTCGCGGTTCCAGACGGAACTGCGCTCCAGGCGCTCGGGGTAGCCGTCCCCGGGGACGGCCCGATGGTCCCCTGGCCGGGGCCCAGCGTTGAGGGCGGCGGTAAAGTCCTTGTAGGATCCGGCCAGCTGGGCGTTGACGGGCACGGAGAGCCTGGGGAGGCCGTGGAAGAAGGAAAAGGTCGTCCTCCTGCCCCGGACGCCAAGGACCTCCTGGTGGGAGTACCTGAGGCCCTGGAGGAACTTCTCGTATTTTCTCGGCAGCCGCAGGCCCTTGTAGGAATTGAGGGCATTCCTGCCGGCCTCGGAGTGCTTGAACCTGTACTCCCTGTCCTTCAGGTCGTAGATGAAGCCCATGTGCGACTTGTGGTCGAAGATGGACTCGTACGTCTCGATGGCCGAGTTCATGAACCAGACGTTCCCGTCGCACCGGAGATATTTCTGGTCCCCGTTTATGAAGCGCAGGGCCAGGTCCTCA
Organism: Deltaproteobacteria bacterium; assembly: GCA_031264145.1. Lineage (GTDB taxonomy): Bacteria > Desulfobacterota > Desulfarculia > Adiutricales > Adiutricaceae > JAIRNQ01. The sequence continues at coordinate 15,081 of JAISEK010000073.1, read as the reverse complement.
TGGTTCCCGGCCAGGCAGACCCTGTCGTACTCCAGGCCCAGGATCAGGTCGATGACCTCCTTCGACGAGGGGCCGTGGTCGATGTAGTCCCCGATGAAGACGATCCTCTCCACCGGCTCGTCGATTCTCTCGATGAGCCTTATGGAGGTCATGATCCGCTTCAGGGGATCGAACATGCCGTGGATGTCGCCTATTACCCAGATCATATCGCTCCCCGTCCCCGCGCGGCCCCTACTGGGGGTCCATTTCCTGGGCGGGCCTGTGGCCCCTGGAGTAGGGGGCGCTGTCCCGGCTGTAGCTGGGGGAATGGCCGAAGAAGTCCTTGTACCTCTTGGCGAAGTGGCTGCTGTTGTTGAAGCCGCACTCCAGGGCGATCTCGGTGATGGTCATGTCGGAGTGGTGCAGGAGCCAGTGGGCCCGCCTGAGGCGGAGCTTGCGGAAGTAGCCCACGGGGCTGTCCTTGAGGGAACCGATGAAGAGCCTCTCCAGCTGCCTGGAGCTGACCCCGACCTCCCTGGCCAGCTTGTCGGTGGAGAGGGGGATGGAGAGGTTCCGCTCCATGAAGACGCTGGCCTTCCTCACCCTTTTGTCTATCATCTCCAGGGAGTCGCCGAGGTAGGGCACCTGGGCGTGGGTCATGGGCCTGTTCCAGTCCTGGACCAGGTGGCGCAGGACCTTGACCACCCTCTCGTCCCCGAAGTGCCTGGCCACCAGGTAGAGGGCCAGGTCGATGCTGGCCGTGCCCCCCGGGCTGGTTATGACGCCCCTGTCCTCTATGAAGAGCTCGTCCATGACCGGGGTGACGCCGGGGAAGCGTTCCCGGAAGTCCTGGAGGTGGTACCAGTGGAGGCAGCAGCGCCGGCCCTTGAGGAGGCCCGCCTGGGCCAGGATGAAGCTGGCGGTGCACAGGCCGATGATGGCCACCCCGCTCCTCACGGCCCTCGACAGGTAGGCCGTGAGCTCCCTGGGGACGCTGGCCAGGCTCTTGACCAGGCCGCCGACGAGGATGATGTAGTCGAAGTCCGCCGGCTCCCTGAAGAGCTCCCAGGGGGTGACCTCCAGGCCGCAGCTGGCCTTGATGGGCCGAAGATCCTGGCTCATGACCGTCCAGGAGCACCAGATGGGCCGGCTCTGGTCGCCGACGTCGGCGGCCTGCCGCAGGACCTCGATGAAGCCGCTGAAGGCCATGAGGGTGAAGTCGGGGGCCAGGGCGAAGCCGACCTTCAGGGGCTTGGACTGGTCCGGGTGTTGGTTCCTGAGCATGGGGACGCCCTCCTTAGCCGGTTGCCCCTGGGCGGCCCGGCCCGTCGGGGAAGCGGGCCGCCCAGGGAAGGGGTCCCGCCGGCCCCCCGGCCGGGGGACCGGGGGAAGGCGGCAGAAACCTGGCGGTAAGTCAATATTATGACCTTGGCCGACTTTGAGATCAAGCGCCGGGAGCACCGTGAAAAATAATCCATGATCACGCATACTTAATGCCATTCTAATATGTCGTTAAAATATCCAACATTGTCCTTTGTGTTGTATTTTCTCCCCTGGCCGGCTGCTATCATCAATCTAAAATGAGGAATAAAATCTATCCGAGCCAATCCGTCCAAGCCAAGTCCCAAGCAGCGGTCCGAAGGCCAGCCTTTTCGACCGGGTTCGCATAAATCCAACCTTCCATGGAGAAAAAGACTAATGAGCGATCTTTCCTACCTGAAGGACAAGCCCATCGCCGTGCTGGGCGGGGGCGCGGTGGCCAAGGCCGTCTCGGCCGACTCGGCCCTGGCCGGGGCCAAGGTCCGCATCTGCGATCTCAAGCCCTTCGCCGACAAGACCCTCTTTGGCGTGGCCAAGGGCGGGGTCAAGTTCTACGGCGACCAGCTGAACCTCTACAGCTTCAGCCGGACCGGCCAGGCCACCTACGACCTGGTCACCACCGACGTGGCCGAGGCCGTCAAGGGGGCGGGGCTCATCATCATGGCCACCCCCGCCCTGGGGCACGTCCCCTTCTTCGAGAGGCTCATCCCGGCGCTGGAGGACGGCCAGATAGTCCACATCATCCCGGACAACTACGGAAGCCTAATCCTCAGGAAGATGATGCGCGAGGCCGGCTGCGCCAAGAAGGTCATCGTCGGCGGCTGGTCCAGCTCCCCCTACGGGAGCCGGGTCGACATCAAGGGCGGGGTCATCCTGCCGAGCATAAGGGTCTACTACCGGGCCATAACCCTCAGGGGGGCCTCCCTGCCGAGCACCGACCAGGCCGACTTCCTGGCCAGCACCAAGTTCATCGGCGCCTTCGACGGCGTGAACGGCGGCGACGGGGTGGTCGGCGGCAAGACGGTCATGGACACCGGCTTCTCCAACGTCAACCCCGTCCTCCACTGCCCCGGCGTCATCCTTGGGGTGGGGACCATGGAGAACTACGGCGTCGTGTTCGGCGACGAGAAGACCAAGTTCTCCATCTACTCGCACGCCTACTGCCCCTCCATCAGCCGGGTCCAGCTCAGCTTCTACCGTGAGCAGTGCGCCCTGGCCAAGGCCATCGGCGTGGGCATCCAGGACTACGACCCCAAGGACTTCTTCAGCCGGGAGAACCTCCTGGGCCAGGAGTACATGGGCAAGGACTACCTCATCCCCTTCGAGGAGCAGGACCCCATCCAGTTCGGGACCGGCCCCTTCACCATACACAACCGCTACATCACCGAGGACATCCCGGTGGGCTGCCACGTCTACCACGAGCTGGGCAAGAGGTACGGGGTGCCCACGCCCATCATCGACTCCATGATCACCCTGGCCTCGGCCATGGCCGAGAAGGACTTCTACCAGAGCGGCTACACGCTTGACCACCTGGGCATCGGCCACCTTTCCGGGGAGGCCCTCCTCAAGTACCTGAACGAGGGAACAATCGCCCCCAAGTGACCCTCGGCCTTGGCATGTCCGCCCTGGGCCAGGCCTTTCTGGGCCTGGCCCAGGGGCGAGGCCCCGGGAATCGAGGACTTGGCCCGGAAACCGCCCTTTCCGCCATGGGCGCGGGGAGGGCCGCTGAGATGAGGCCCCCATGGGGGATTCGCCTTGGGCCTATGGCCAAGGCCATATAAATTGCCAGGGCCTGGCCCGGGGCAGAGACGCATGGGCCTTCGCCGGCCCGCCCGCCCCTTCCCGGCCCGATCGGGGAGAAACATGACCTTCGGAACTGACCGCCAACTGGGACTCGGCGTCCTGGGGCCGGAAAAGACAGCCAGAATTCACGAGGCCGCCCTCCACCTGCTGACCAGGTCAGGGATGCGGGTGGGCGGCCAGAGGGCCCTTGACCTCTTCGGCAAGAGCGGGGCCAAGGTCGACGGGGACCTGGTCCGCGTGACCGAGGCCATGGTGGACTCGGCCGTCAAGTCGGCCCCGAAGTCGCTCAAGCTCCACAGGCGCGACGGCTCGCCCTACCTCGAGATCACCCCGGGGGGCAACCAGGTCTTCTACGGCACGCACTCCGATCAGCTGGAGCTGCTCGATCCCTTCACCGGGCAGGCCCGCCCCTTCCTGCGGGCCGACAACAAGCTCATGTGCCAGCTGGCCTCATACCTGGAGAACATAAGCTTCGTGCTTTCCGTGGGCATGAGCAACGACGTGAGGCCCGAGGTCCAGACCCAGATCACGCTGCTGGACACCCTCCGGAACTTCGACAAGGTGACGAACTTCTCGACCAACGACGTCGCCTCCCTCTACGACTGCATAGAGATCGCCTCCATCGTGGCCGGGGGCCTCAAGAACCTCCAGGAAAAGCCCTTCGTCTTCAACTACTGCGAGCCCATCCCGCCCCGGACCCACCCCACGGAGAGCACGGAGAAGCTGTGGATCTCGGCCGAGAGCCGCATCCCGGTGGTCTACATGCCCTACTCCATGATGGGCGGGACCTCGCCCATGAGCATGCCGGCCAGCCTGGCCCAGGGCCACGCCGAGTTCCTCATGGGCCTGGTCCTGACGCAGCTGGTCTCGCCGGGGGCCCCCATCATCTACGGCCACATGCCCTCCATACTGGACATGAGGACCACCGTCGGGAGCTACGGGGCCTACGAGTTCCACCTGCTGGTGGCCGCCGGGGCCGAGCTGTCGGCCTTCCTGGGCATCCCCTTCTACGGGACGGCCGGCTGCTCCGACGCCAAGTTCCTCGACGAGCAGGCCGTGGCCGAGCTGACCATGGAGGTCATGTCCACCACCCTCTCCAGGGCCAACCTGATCCACGACGTCGGCGTGCTGGACCACTGCAACTCCGTGGCCCCCGAGGCCGTGGTGCTGTGCAACGACCTGATCGAGGGCCTCAAGGTCTTCGCCAGGGGCGTCGGCCCGGTCAACGACGAGACGCTGGCCCTGGGGCTGATCGAGAAGATCGGCCCCGGCGGGACCTACGTGACCGATCCCCACACGGCCAAGAGGTTCCGCTCCGTGTTCTACTCCTCCCTCTTCAGCCGGAAGATGAAGAACCCCGACCAGTCGGAGGTGCGGCAGAAGATACTGGACACCATAAACAAGGCCGTCAACGAGCACCACGTGCCCGAACTGGATTCTCCCGTCCTGGCCGATCTGGCCAAATGGGAAAAGAAGCTTCTGGGCTAGGCGCTGGCGAGGCAAGGCCGCCAGTCTGGCCCGGTTGACCCCAAATACTGGATCCCTGGCCTCTCTTTGGCTCGAGGCCAGGGATCCTTGGGGCTTCTGGCCCTTCCGGTGGCGGGCGCCCGTTGCCCGCCATTCGCGCGGATATCCCCAGGACCCGCCCGGCGGGATCCCCAACCAGACTTTCTCCGGGAGCGGGGCCACCGGCCCCGCTCCCGCGACGCCCAGGGGGCACTTATGCTCGAACAGCAGCGCGACCTGAAGATAAAACACATGGTGACCCGCAAGAACCACACCTGCTACGGCATGGGCCTGGGCATCATGGTCCTGGACGACGCCTACCCCGGCTTCCCGGGGGACGTCCGGAACGCCAGCGGCTGGGGCTACCCCATCCAGTACGAGATAGCCGAGGGCGTGGACAACTACACCCTGGTCTGGGAGCAGGACAAGACCCCCTGCCGGGCGCCCATCGTCAGGGCGGCCCAGAAGCTCGAGCGCATGGGCTGCCGGGCCATCGCCGCCGAGTGCGGCTACTTCGCCTACTTCCAGAGGGACGTGGCCGGGGCGGTGGACGTCCCGGTCTTCATGTCCAGCCTCCTGCAGGTGCCCTTCATCCAGCAGCTGATCGGCCCGAAGAAGGAGGTCGGCATCGTCTGCGCCCAGAAGCGCTTCCTCACGGACGCGCACCTGGCCAACGTGGGCATCGAGATCGGCTCCAACTACCGGATCGCGGGGGCCCAGGACGAGTACGGGTGCCCCGAGTTCGACAAGCTCTGGGACCACGAGAGGCGCCCGGCCATCCCCGAGGCCTCCTACGACCAGGCCGAGACCGACATGATCAGGATCTGCAGGGAATTCAGGGCCAAGTTCCCGGCCATCGGGGCCCTGATGCTGGAATGCACGGGCATGCAGATGTTCGCCCGGGCCATCCAGAGGGAGCTGGACCTGCCGATCTGGAGCTGGGGCACCCTGCTGGACCATGCCTGGTCGGTCGTCGCCCACCGCGACTACTACGGCCACATCTGAGCCGGCGGCCGGCGGCCGCCGCCCCGCGCGGGGCCCCGCCCCCGCAGGAGAAACCGATGCGCGTTACCCTTGAGGCCCTTTCCGCCGGGGAAATCCAGAACGTACACCAGGCCACCCTCGACGTCCTGTCCAGGAAGGGCCTCTCGGTCATGTCCGCCCCGGCCCTGGAGACCTTCAGGAGGCACGGCTTCGCCGTCGACGGCCAGAGGGTCCTCTTTGGCCAGGCCCAGATCGACAAGGCCCTGGAATCGGCCCCCGGGAGCTTCGGCCTGGCCTCCAGGAACCCGGAGCGCCGCCTGGCCATCGGGCCTGGGGAAAGGCCGGCCCTGATCTCGGCCTCCGGGGTGCCCAAGATCATCGCGGAGGACGGGGGGCAGCGGCCGGTCAGCTTCGACGACTACCTGGACATGCTGCGGCTGACCCAGACCAGCCCGGTCCTGAACATGTCCAACAGCGGGGCCCTCTACCCGGCCCACGGGAACCCCGACCTGGCCCTGTATCTGCAGGTCTTCCACACCCTGGCCATGACCGACATGCCCCTGGTCGGCCAGACCGAGGGGGAGGCCCTCTCGGGCTACAGCGTGGACATGGCCCAGGCGGCCTCGGGCGTCCTCGACGCCCCGGTCATAGTCGGCATCTGCAACAGCCTCTCGCCGCTGGCCTGGGACGCCAGGATGCTCGAGGGCATAAGGGTCTACGCCGAGAGGGGCCAGGCAGTGAACATCTCCTGCTGCTCCATGAGCGGGGCCACCGCCCCCGTCTACGTCACCGGGGCCATCGTCCAGGCCAACTGCGAGGTCCTGGGCGGCCTGGTCTACAGCCAGCTGGTCAGGCCCGGGACCCCGGTCATCTACGGGACCACCTCCTCGGTCATGGACATGGCCACCATGGGCCTGGCCCTGGGCGCGCCGGAATACGGCCTCATCTCGGTCGGCTGCTCCCAGATGGCCGCCTTCTACCGCCTGCCCTTCCGCGGGGGCGGGGGCCTGACGGACGCCAAGGATCTCGATTTCCAGGCCGGGATGGAGAGCGCCACGAACCTTTTCCTGAGCTTCTTCGAGGGCGTCCACTTCATGCTCCAGTCAGTCGGCATCCTGGAGTCCTTCATGTCCGTGGCCTTCGACAAGTGGGTGCTCGACGAGGAGATCCTTGGCCGGCTCCAGAGGATCCGGGAGGGCCTGGGCCCGTGGCCGGCCGACCTCCCCGAGGCCCTCGCCCAGGGCCAGGAGGCCGGCGGCTACCTGAGGCTCAAGAGCACCCTCAGGAACTTCAGGAAGGAATTCTACCGCCCGGCCCTGGGCGATCGCCGCAACTTCGAGGCCTTCAGGCAAAGGGGCCGGAGCCTGCGGGACGACGCCTGGGACATGGTCAGGGGCCGCCTCGCCGCCTACCGGAGGCCGGCCATCGAGCCGTCCGCCCTGGAGGCCATGGGCCGGATCTTCGCGCGGGCCACCGGCCAGGCCCCCCCCGAGGCCACGGACGGCCGCTAGGCGCCGCCCTGGGCGGGGCCCGGCCCTGGCCGCGGGTACCGGCTGTCCGGGGACGAGGCCCTCCCCTGCTGGCCAGGGAGGACGCGCCAGGGGCGAATGGATCGCCGCATCGCCGGCCCCCATGGCCGCGACCGCGCCTTCCGTGGTCCTCCATGTCCTGGCCCGCGAGCCCCGCACCATGGCCATGGCCCACTCGCGTGAGGCGGCCATTACGGCCTGGGCGGCGGCCTCGTGGACGCCCCCGACGGCGATAGGCCCCCCGCTCCCAGGGGATGGCCCAGGGGAGGCCGCCAAGCCCGAGGGGATCCTCCCCCGGGGCCCCAGGCGCCCCGAGAGGCCCCGGCCCGACGGCAAAGTCTTTATAAAATCCCGGCCATAGGTTATAATCGGTCCATGCGGCCATCTAGGTCGGACCGCGCGCGGTAACGGGGTTTTTCCCGGCAAGCTGAGTTTCCCCTGGGACCTTCTTGGCCAGATTCCTGGATTTTCCCTTCCTGTTGTCCGCGGTCCCGCGAAATACCTGCCCCTCCGGGTCTGGACGGATTTCGTCCCGGCTGGCCAGGGATTGGTCTGGCAGGCCGGGCCACCGGGGTCCCCGCTCCGGCGGGACGTCCCCCTGGCCGCCGGGCTGCCGCGAAGCCTGGGCGGAAACGGCTCGCAGGCCAGCCGGCCTGAAATTGTTTTTTACTCATTGGCCCATATAGCCATCAGGCCCGGTCTCCTGGCCCACATGGCTGACGGCGGGGGACGACGCCGTTTTCACCCTGTCGCCAGAGGCGGGCCCGCTGACCCATGGGCCAGGCCGGCATCCGCGGGGCTGGCGGAAGGGTTCCGGCTATCTCCGTCGCCTGGGCGGCCATGTCCGCCCATGGCAGTGGCCGTCGCCATCCCGGGGCGCGTCCCCTGGCCGCCCACAGGGCGGCGGGGCGAATTCCCTTCCTGGGACGCTGGCCCGGCGCGGGCCCAGCGACCAACCCGGCGACAATTCCAGGGCTTCCGCCCGGTGACGGGCCGGCCGCGCCTAAAACGAGGACAAGCATGGACATCGGCAGTTTTTCCCTCGACTACTTTTCCCTGGCCGGCAAGGTGGCCCTGGTCACCGGCGGCAACTCGGGCCTTGGCCAGGCCTTCTCCCTGGCCCTGGCCAAGGCCGGCGCCTCGATCCTCGTCCCCTCCATCGTCGAGGAGGACGGGACGACCAGGGCCCTCCTGGAAAAGGAAGGGGTCAGGTCCTTTTTCCTCAAGACCGACATCACCCAGAAAGGCGTCCCCGAGGCCGTGGTCAGGGAATGCGTCGGGAGGCTGGGCACGGTCGACATCCTGGTCAACTGCGCCGGCATCTGCCTCGAGGACACGGTCCTGGACTTCGGCCTGGACAAGTGGGAGGCTATGATGGCCGTGAACCTCAACGCCGCCTTCGAGATGAGCCACCAGGCGGCCAGGGTCATGGTGCCCAGGAAGAGCGGCAAGATCATCAACGTCTGCTCGATGTTCTCCTTCCTGGGGGGCCTGCGGTCCCCGGCCTACGCGGCCTCCAAGCACGGCATCGCCGGCCTGACCAAGGCCTACTGCGACGAGCTGGCCCAGCACAACATCCAGGTCAACGGCCTGGCCCCCGGCTACTTCGCCACCGCCATCACCGCCATCACCCGCGCCGACCCGGTCACCAACCAGCGGGTGCTTGACCATATCCCCGCCAGCCGCTGGGGCGAGCGGCTGGACCTGATGGGGACCCTGGTGTTTCTGGCCAGCCGGGCCTCGGACTACGTCAACGGGCACGTCCTGGCCGTTGACGGCGGCTACCTGGTCCGTTGACCGGCCGCCCCGTCCTCCGCCTCGCCCACGGGGGAGAATGGCCGCCGCCGGGCGCGACGCCCGCTGGCAGGCCGATCGTCCTCGGGCCTGGGGGTTACCCAGGATAACCAGCGAGACGGGCCGAGGGGGGCGCCTGGCCGTCCCGCCACATGTCATTCCGGCCGGCCGCCGCGCCGCGCCGGCCTGGGTCTCGACGCGGCGCCATCCCTGCGGCTGACCCGCGTCCCGGGTCCAGGCGGCGGATCCCGCCCATCCTCTTCCTGGCCGGATGGAGTCCTGAACGGCGTTGACCACTGGAGCGTCCCGGTCGCGGGGAGACGCGGACAGGGTCCCGTCGAGGACGTTTCCGAGTATCCCGGCCCGAACCGCCCATCAACCGAACAATGGAGGCATTATGAAGCATCTCGTCACGATCCTGGCCGTCATCTGCCTGCTAATCGCCCCCGGCGCGGCCTTGGCCGCCGGCAAGCCCGGCGGGACCTTCCGCGTCGGCATCGAGGCCTCAACCAACCTGGACCCCGGCTTCATCACCAACCCCCCCGACATGCTCATCATCTTCCAGGCCTACGAGCATCTGGTGGATATCGACCCGGCCACCTACAACCCGGTCCCCGGCCTGGCCGCCAGCTGGGAGTCCACCGACGGCAAGACCTGGACCTTCAAGATCCGTGACCAGGCCAAATTCTGGGACGGCACCCCCGTCACCTCCAAGGACGTGGCCTGGACCTTCAACCGCCTGAGGGACCCCAATGTCGGCACCCCCTCGGTCAGCCTGTACGCCAACGTGGTCGACATCAAGACCCCCGACGACCAGACCGTGGTCTTCGAGCTGAAGGAGACCAACCCGGAGTTCCCGGCCGACTGCGGCGAGCACCACGCCGGCATCATCCCCGACGGCGTGACCAACCCGACCGAGAAGCACCTCAGCTCCGGCGCCTACTACATCAAGGAGTATTACCCCGAGGACCGGGTCATCATGGCCAAGAACCCGCACTTCAACCGCAAGGCGGCCGACGGGTCAGACCTGGGCAAGTTCGATGAGATCCACTTCATCTTCTCCCCGGACATCCCCGGCCAGGTGGAGGCCCTGCGCGGGGGCGATCTGGACTTCGTGGGCATGCTGCCCTTCGAGGTGGTCGAGGCCATCGAGAAGGACCCCAACACCAAGCTCATCCTCGGTGACGAGAACGAGCAGATGGTCATCCACATGCGCGTGGACGGCGACCGCGTCGCCAAGGACGTCAGGGTCCGCCAGGCCCTGAAGCTGGGCACCAACCTCGACGACATCATCGCCGCCGTGCGCCCCGGCCTGGCCGTGCCCGGCAACACCACCCCGGTGGGCCCGCCCTACAGGGACTACTACCTGGACAGGAAGCCGGCCTACGATCCGGCCAAGGCCAAGGCCCTGCTGGCCGAGGCCGGCTATCCCGACGGCTTCGAGATAAGGTTCATGGTCCCCACCTGGGGCCAGAACGCCCAGATCGCCACCGTCTGGGCCCAGCAGATGGCCCAGATCGGCGTGAAGGTCAACATCAACATGATCCCCAGCGACCAGTTCTACAGCGACGCCCCGGACAACTGGCTGGAATGCGACTTCGGCGTCGGCCCCTGGGGCACCAGGGCCACCCCGGTCGTCTACTACAACCTGGCCTACGTCACCGGTGCCCCCTGGAACGGCTGCCACTGGTCAGATCCGGAATTCGACGAGCTGGTCGGGCAGATCAACATGGAGATGGACAAGGCCAAACGCATCGAGCTGTACAAGAAGTCCCAGGAAATCTTCATTGACCGCGGACCGTCCATCGCCGTCTACGTCCAGAAGGCCTCGGCCGCCTCCAGCGTGAAGGTCGAGAACCTGCAGCTTGGCTACGCCTGGATCACCACCAGGTTCTGGGGCGCCAACTTCGCCGAATAGCCCCCCCTGCCGGGCGGCCTTGGGGCGAGAGGCGCCCGGGGCCGCCCTGACCGCCGGCCGGGGACGCCCCGCCAGGACGGGCGGCCCGCCGGAACGCCAGCGGGCCGCTGGCCCGGCGCGCCCCGACAGGCCAAGTGACCCGGGGCGATGGCGGCCATGGCGGGGCGGACGCCGGTTCGAGGCCGACGGCGACCCGGCCTGCCGGGACCGGGACGTCCCGCGACCAGAAAACCGCGCCCGCCCGGGGCAAAACGCCCAGAAGCGTCCGCGGCGCCCGGTCTCCCAGGGTGGCCCCAGTCCGCCACGGGAGCGAGGCGCCCAGCCGGCGCCGGCCACGATTCGCCAATGGAGACGCCCATGAGCCCCGCATCCGCCCCCTCCCGGCCGTCCAAATACAGGACCCTGCTCAGAAGGTTCTCCAGCAACCCCCTGGCCCTGGTGGGGGCAGCCTTTTTCCTCTTCTTCTTCCTCATGGCCATCATCGGGTCCCACGTGGCCCCCTACGCCTTTGACGCCCAGGCCATCGCCAACCGCCTCCAGGGCCCGAGCTGGGCCCACTGGTGCGGCACCGACCAGTTCGGCCGGGACGTCTTCAGCCGCATCATCGTCGGGGCCCGCAGCGTCTTCTTCCTCGGCGGCAGCGGCACCGTCATCGCCGCCTTTTTCGGCCTGATGCTGGGCCTGGCCTCCGGCTACTACGGCGACCTGTTCGACGAGATCGCCATGCGGGGCTGCGACATCATCATGTCCTTCCCCTCGCTCCTCCTGGCCCTGGTGTTCATCTCCCTGTCCGGGCCGTCCATGGTCAACCTGGTGCTGATCGTCGCCATCCTCTACATCCCCATCATGGCCCGGGTGGTGCGCAGCATGACCCTGGAGATAAAGAGCCGGGCCTTCGTGGAGGCGGCCCGCATCCGGGGCGAGAGCGACCCCTACATAATTTTCGTGGAAATCATGCCCAACACCCTGCCCCCGGTCTTCGTGGAGATGTCGATGCGCTTCTCCTACGCCATCTTCCTGGTGGCCTCGCTGGGTTTCCTGGGCCTGGGCGTGCAGCCGCCTTCCCCGGACTGGGGCATGCAGATCAACGAGGCCAGGGGCTTTCTGTCCAACGCGCCCTGGGTGCTGCTGTGCCCGGCGGCGGCCATCGCCGTCCTGGTGGTCTCCACGAGCCTATTGAGCGACGGCATCCGCAACATGCTCCAGCCCTCCATGGGCAAGAGGTGAGCCATGGTCAAGATACTGGACGTGGATAACCTCAGCATCGGCTACCAGACGGAGAGCGGCCACGTCAAGGCCGTCCGCCGGGTCAGCATGGGCATCAGCCGCCGGGAGAGTTTCGGCCTGGTGGGGGAATCGGGCAGCGGCAAGTCGACCCTGGCCCTGGGCTCCATCCGCTACCTGGCGTCCAACGGCCGCATCAGCGAGGGCAGCATCACCTTCATGGGCCAGGAGATCACCGGCCACGGCCCGGGCCGGATGAGCAGGCTCTGGGGCCGCCACATCGGCATGGTCTACCAGAACCCGTCCCTGGCCCTGAACCCCTCCATCAAGATCGGCTGGCAGATCGCCGAGGCGGCCCAGATCCATCAGGGCCTGGCCAAGAAGACGGCCCTCGACGAGGCGATCAGGACCATGGCCAAGGTCTCCATGCCCGACCCGGAATACGTGGCCGGCCTCTACCCGCACCAGCTCTCCGGGGGCATGCTCCAGCGCTGCGTCATCACCATGGCCCTGATGAACAACCCCTCCCTCCTGGTCATGGACGAGCCCACCACCGCCCTGGACGTCACCACCCAGGCCGTGGTCCTGGACCTGGTGTCCAGGCTCAAGGAGGACTACGACTCGGCCATCTTCTACATCACCCACGACCTGGCCGTGGTGGCCCAGATCTGCGACTCCATCGGGGTCATGTACGCCGGGGAACTGCTGGAGTCGGGCCCGACCAAGGAGGTCTTCCGCAGCCCCAGGCACCCCTACACCCTGAGCCTTCTGGGCAGCATCCCCAAATTCGAGGCCCGCCACCGCAAGCGGGCCCTGTCGGGCATCGAGGGCATGATCCCCTCGCTGCGGGAACTGCCGTCGGGCTGCGTCTTCAGCCCCCGCTGCTTCATGGCCGACGACGGGTGCCGCGAGATGGCCACCCGCCTCGGGGAGATCGGCCCCGGCCGCTTCTCGGCCTGCCCCCGGTGGCGGGAAATCGAGGAACGCAAGAAGGATATCGAGCAGACCCAGAGCTACCCGCCGCCGGAGGACGAGACGCCCTCCCTGGCCGTGGACAGCCTGGCCAAGCACTACGCGCCAATCAGCGGCAGCCTCAGGCGCGGCGCTGGCCGGAACCTGATCAAGGCCCTGAACTCGGTCACCCTCTGCGTGCGCAAGGGCTGCACCCTGGGCATCGTCGGCGAGAGCGGCTGCGGCAAGACGACCCTGCTGCGGTCGATAACCGGCCTGGTGGAGCCCACCCACGGCGAGGTCCGGCTGGAGGACGAGCCCCTGGCCCCCAAGGTCACCAAGCGGCCGCGCTCGATCCTCAAGAGGATCCAGATGGTCTTCCAGAACCCGGACGCCTCCCTCAACCCCAACCAGACCGTCGCCAAGTGCCTGGAGCGGCCGCTGAAGATTTTCACCGGCCTGGACAGGAAGGGCCGAAGGGAGAAAATCCTGGAAATCATAAACTCGGTCAACCTGCCCTCGACCTACTACGACCGCCTGCCAGGGGAACTGTCCGGCGGGGAGCTGCAGCGGGTGGGCATCGCCCGGGCCTTCGCCGCCGAGCCGGACGTCATCCTGCTGGACGAGCCCCTCTCGGCCCTGGACGTGTCGGTGCAGGCCGCCCTGGTGAACCTGCTGTTCGAGCTGCAGGCCAAGAGCCAGCCCTCGTACGTGTTCATTTCCCACGACCTGGCGGCCGTGCACCACATCTCCGACTGGATCGCGGTCATGTACCTGGGGCGGGTGGTGGAGTTCGGCAAGGCCGAGGACATCTTCAGGCCGCCCTTCCACCCCTACACGGAGGCCCTCCTCTCGGCCATCCCCAACCCCGACCCCGACGCCGCGCAGACGGGCATCCGCCTGGAGGGCTCGGTGCCCAGCCCCTCGAGCCTCATCAAGGGCTGCGCCTTCCAGAGCCGCTGCCCCCGGGTCCACGGCCCGGAATGCTCGTCCGTCGAGCCGCCGATGCAGTCCTCGGGCGGACAGGTGCGCATCTTCTGCCACATCCCGCTGGGGGATCTGCGCCAGGTCCAGACCAGCCCCTACCACGACGCCGTCGGGCAGCAGTAAGGAGGCCCTGGATGCTTAGATATGTCGCCAGGCGTCTGGGCTTCGTGCTGCTGACCCTCCTGGTCTCGTCGATGATCATCTTCTTCGCCACGCAGATCCTGCCGGGCGACGTGGCCCAGATGATCCTGGGGCGCTTCGCCCGTCCCGAGGCCGTGGCCGCCCTCCGGGAGAAACTGGGCCTCAACGAGCCGGTCATCGTCCAGTACCTCACCTGGCTGGGCAACTTCGTCCGGGGCGACTGGGGCCTGTCGCTGTCCACCAACAACTCCCCGGTGGCCCCCATGGTCTGGGAGCGGCTGAAGAACTCGTCCATGCTGGCCTCGGTGGCCTTCGTCATCTACGTGCCGGGCGGCATCCTGCTGGGCCTTTGGGCCGCCCTGCGGCGGAACAAGATCGCCGACCACGTCATCTCGGTGAGCTCGCTGTCGCTGATCGGCCTGCCGGAATTCGTCACCGGCGTCATCCTCATCGCCATCTTCTCGCTGAAGCTGGGCTGGCTGTCACCCAGCTCCAGCATCTCGCCGACCGCCGGGTTCATCGAGGTCTTCCCCAAGCTGATCCTGCCGGCGGTGACCGCCGCCCTGGTCTCGCTGGCCTACGTCACCCGCATGACCCGGGCCAGCACGGTGGAGGCCCTGTACTCGGACTACGTGCGCACGGCCTACCTCAAGGGGCTCAGCCCCAGGCAGGTCCTCTTCCGGCACGTGCTGCGCAACGCCCTGCTGCCCACGGTCACCGTCTCGGCCATCAGCATCGGCTGGCTCATCGGCGGCCTGGTGGTGACCGAGTCGCTGTTCAGCTATCCCGGCCTGGGGCGCCTGCTGCTGTTCGCCATCCAGCGGCGGGACCTGCCCCTGATCCAGGCCACGACCCTTCTCTTGGCGGCCATCTTCTGCCTGTCGAACATGCTGGCCGACGTCCTCTACGCCTACCTCAACCCCAAGATACGCTTCCAGTGAGGGC
>JAISEK010000071.1 GCA_031264145.1 Deltaproteobacteria bacterium | reverse complement strand
GCCGCTTCGTCATCTTCAGCCATCAAGCTATTTCTCCGGCCACCCCACTGAATAATGGGTTCTGGAAATCCATTTGCTTCTTTTTTTAACTCATCACGGTATCGAAAGACCGTGCTTCTATCAATTCCAAGCAGATTTGCGATAGTTTCAGTATCTGCACAAAATGTAGTGGATAAAATGACACAGAGTGCTTTTTTCATCTGACCGATAGAACTCGGAATTGTACAGATCTTTTGAGCATATCGTTTGGTGGTATCATCAATTGTAGTCGGCCTCGCCATGGTCGCACCTCCGCCATGGCACATTATAAATTAGTCTTATCTTGAATGCAAATTGTAATAACATCAATCTCTCCAACGCCTCCGGGCCGACTGCATCATTGAAGACGGTTATTCGCGGCGGCCGGGCAAATGGCACCAAAGGGCGGCCTGGAACCTGGGCCTTCCCGCCCTGCGCCGGCCAGGCTGTCTCCAGCCGCGTCCCAACCCATTCCAGTCCCGCCCAGAGCACCCAAGACGAATGGACGTAAGGTCACCAAATTGAAAATAATCCACACTTCCGACTGGCATCTGGGCCGCTACCTCAACAAAACCAAGAAACGCTACGACGAGTTCTCCTCCTTCCTGGAATGGCTGGCCAAGACCATAGAGGAACGCCAGGCGGAGGCCCTGATCGTGGCCGGCGACGTCTTTGACAACACGACGCCCACCCACAGGGCCCAGGAACTCTACTACAGCTTCCTGAGGCAGGTCACCGTCGGGACGGCCTGCTGCCGCCACGTGGTGGTCGTGGGCGGCAACCACGACTCGCCCTCCTTCCTTGAGGCTCCCTCAAGGCTGCTCAGGGGCCTGGGCGTCCACGTCCTGGGGGCCTCGACCGGCGACCCCGCCAGGGAGGTACTTGAACTTAGGGACCTGGCCGGGAATCTGGAGATGGTGGTCTGCGCCGTCCCCTTCCTGAGGGAGTCGGACCTGCGGCTGGCCGACCTGGGGGAGAGCCAGGACGATCGCTACAGGAAAACGACCCAGGGCCTGGCCGCCCATTACCAGGCCGTGCGGGACCTGGCCCAGGAAATCGTGGATCGGAACCCGGCCGGCCCCGTGCCGGTCGTGGGCACCGGCCACCTCTTCCTGGCCGGCTCCAGCAGCCAGTCTGACGACGGGGTCAGGGAGATACACGCCGGCCCCCTCGAGGCCCTGCCCCTGTCGGTCCTGCCCAGGTTCGACTATCTGGCCCTGGGGCACATCCACTCGCCCCAGATTGTCGCCAAGACCGAGACGGCCCGCTACAGCGGCTCCCCCATCCCCATGGGCTTCAACGAGGCAGCCCAGGGGAAGATCGTGTGCCTGGTCGACTTTGGCGGGGACGCCCCAGCGGTGGAGCCGATCCGGGTCCCGGTCTTCCAGGAACTCCGGCGACTGGAGGGCGACCTCGATTCCCTGGTCAGCCAGGTCAAGGCCCTCGGCAAGACCCAGGCCTGGCTGGAGCTGGTCCACACCGGCAGCGCGGCCGCCGGGGACATCAGGGGCCGGCTGGAGAAGGCGGCCGAGGGAACGGGCCTGGAGATTCTCACCGTCAGGGACAACCGCCTGAGGGATCTGGCCATGGCCGCCGACGACGAGATCCTGGCCATAAGCGATCTGAGCCTAGTGGCCGTCTTCGACCGGCTCCTGGAGGACCACAAGATCCCCGAGGCCGAGAGGCCGCCCCTGCAGGCAGCCTATTCCTTCCTGATCTCCGAGATTGAGAGCCAGGACGTCCTGGCCGAGTAGGCCCCTGGGGGCCACGCCGGCCCCCAGGTGACGCCGAGCGCCTTTTCCCCGCGGGCCTTAAGCCATCGCCAGGAGCCAGCCCTTGAGAATCGAGAAGATAAGACTGAAGAACCTGAACTCGCTCTACGGCGAGTGGGAGATTGACCTGACCGACGGGGCCTACGTCTCCGACGGCCTCTTCGCCATCACCGGGCCGACCGGCTCCGGCAAGACCACCATCCTGGACGCCGTATGCCTGGCCCTCTACGGCCGCACGCCCCGCCTGGGCAAAATCACGACCAGCGACAGCGAGATCATGTCGCGCCGGGCAGGCGACTGCAAGGCCGAGGTCATCTTCAGGACCCAGGCCGGGCGCTTCCTAAGCCAGTGGAGCCAGAAGCGGGCCCGCGGCAAGATCGACGGCAATCTCCAGGAGCCCTCCCATAGCCTCTCCAGCCTGGAGGAGGGGGACAAGGGCGGCCGGATCCTGGCCAACAAGCTGAGCCTCGTGCCGGCGAGAATCCAGGAGGCGACAGGGCTCGACTTCTGCCAGTTCACCCGCTCCACCCTCCTGGCCCAGGGAGCCTTCGCCGCCTTCCTGGAGGCCGGCCCCAACGATCGCTCGCCCATACTGGAGCAGCTGACCGGCACCGGCATCTACACCCAGATTTCCAAAAAGGCCCATGAGCGCTGGTCGCAGGAAAAGAAGACGCTGGCCGACATGGCGGGCAGCCTGGCCAGCCTCCGCGTCATGGAGCCGGACGAGGAGCTGGCCGCCAGGGAGGAACTGGGGAGACTTTCCGCCCTGATCGACGGGCTGGACAAGGAGCTGGAGGAGAAGCGGCGATTCCTGGACTGGCGCGAGACGATGGAGTCCCTGGAGACCGAGCTGGCCGGCCTGAGGGCCAGGGGCGAGGAGGTGGACCGTGAGGTGCGGGAGTTCGGGCCCAGGCAGGGGCGCCTGGACCTGGCCCTCAGGGTGATGGAGCTGGCCGGGGACCACTCGGCGCTGTCCGTCCAGCGCCAGGAGAGGGAACAAAACGGGGCGGCCCTGGAGCAGGCCCGATCGCGCCTGCCCTCCCTGGAGGCCGAGGCCGGCAAGGCCAAGGAGGGCCTCGACGCCGGCCTGGACAGGGCGGCCAGGGCCAGGAAGGCCATCGACGAGCTGGCCCCAGTGGCCACCAAGGTCAGGGAACTGGATCTGCAGCTGAGGGAGGGCCAGGCCCGGAAGGAAAAGGCCGAACAGGGCCATGGGCGGCTCAGCGAGGGGGCCAGGAAAATGGAACTGGCCCTTGGAAGGCTCACGGGCAAAATAGACGGCCTGAGCCTTGAGGACGGCCAGGTCGCGGCCAGGCTGGCGGCGGGCATCGTCGACGAGGCCCTGGCCGGGCGCCTGCCGGCCCTGGAGGAGAAGATCAGGGCCACGGGCGCGGCCAGCGATAACCTCAAGGCCCAAAAGGACGAGGCCAACGGCCTCAGGGAAGCGGTGGCCGCCCAGGAAGGAAGAATCGCCGCCCTTGACGGTGAATGCCGTGACCTGGGGCAAAGGCTGGCCCAGGCCCGGACCAGGAGGGACGACCTGGGCCAGGAAATAGACGGGCTTCTCCAGGGCCGGCTTCTCTCCGACTGGGGCGAGGACCGGGAGAACCTGACCGCCAGGGCCGGCGTCTTCAAGGAAGGCCTGGGCCTTCTGGCCACCTGGCGGAAGGCCCAGGACGAGATGGAGGTGGCCAGGGCCTCGCGGGCCCAGAAGCTGGAGGCCTGCCTGGCGGCCAGAGACGAGCTGGCCCAGGCCGAGAGGGCCGCCCTGGACGCCGAAAACCAGGCCCTGGGCCTGGAAGAGGCCCTGGGCCGGCAAAAGGCGGTCGAGGATCTGGCCGGGCTGCGGGAGGGCCTGGTCCCGGGGACGCCCTGCCCCCTCTGCGGCTCCCTGGACCATCCATTCCGCTCGGAGGCCCCGGCCACCGGCACCCTTAGCGAGAATACCCTGGCCAAGGCCAGAAAGGGGGCCAAGGCGGCCGCCAAAAAGGCCGAGTCCCAAAGGATAGCCCTGGCCAAGCTGGAGCGGGACCAGGAACAGCTGGATGGCCAGCTGGACAGGTTGTCAGCCGAGCTGCCCGCCATCTCGGGGGACATCAAGGGCCTCCTGGTGCCCCAGTGGCCCTTCGTCCCTGGCGACGGCGCCCCCTTCCCCGAGTCCGCCGTCCCGCTGGAACAGAAGCTCAGGGAGGCCCTGGGCCTGACCGAGGCGGACAAGGATCGGATAAAGGGCCTGGTGGCCAGGATTGAGTCCCTGAACGGAGAGAAGGCCAAGGCCGCCAAAAAGGCGGAGGATCTCGCCGACCAGGCCGCCGCCAGCCAAAGCGCCAAGGATGGCCTGACGCACAGGAAGGTCTCCGACGAGAAACTCCTGAAACGCCTGGAGTCCGAGACCCAGGCCGCGGAAAGGGAGCTGGGCCAGGCCAGGGAGCAAATCCTCTCCGAGTTCGCCTCCTTCGGCCTGAGGGAACAGGAACCCAAGATCGCCCTCCAGAAGCTGAGGTCCAGGCAGACGGCCAGGGAGGCCGACAAGACTCGCAAGGAGGGGCTGGCCAGGGAACTGGCGGCCCTGCAGGCCTCCAGGGAGGCCCAGGAGGAAAATCTGCGCCAGACCAGGCTGGACCTGGGGAAGACCCAGGACGAGATCGACGGGATGAGGGCCGATCTGGAAAATCTCGGCCGGCAAAGGCGGGACATTTTCGGGGGGAAGGACCCGGGGGCGGAGGAAAGCCGGCTCGCCGAGGCCATGAGGGAGGCCGAGAGGGAGGTCGAGTTCTTCCGGGGCCATCAGGCCGAAAAAGGCCTGGCCCTGGACCTGGGGCGCCAGTCGGCGACCCAGCTGGCCGAGGCCCTGGCCAAGAGGGACGAGGCCCTGGCCGGCCGCGAGGCCGCCTTCGCCCAGAGGCTGGCCGGCTTCGGCCTGGCAGGGGAGGAGGAGTACCTCGGGGCGGCCCTGTCGGAGAACGAGCGTCGCCTCCTGGCCCAGGAAGCCCAGAAACTCAAGGAACAGCAGGCCGACATCTTCACCCGGAGCCGGGAGAAGTCCAGAGACCTGGAGGCCAGGAGGTCCCAGGCCCTGACGTCGGAGACCGCCCCTGAGCTCAAGGCCTCCCTGGACGACCTGGCGGGCAAAAGGCCGGGCCTCAGGGACGAGTATAGCCTGACCAAGGGCCGCCTGGCGGAAAACGACCGGATCAAGGAGCGGTTCCTCTCAGGCCAGAAGGAACTCGAGGAGGCCAGGCAAAAGGCCCAGGTCTGGGAAGGCCTGGCCAAGCTCATCGGCAGCTCCGACGGCAAGGCCCTCCGCAACTACGTCCAAAACCTGACCTTCGACGCCCTGATTTCCCTCTCCAACCAGCAGCTCAGGCGGATGTCGGACCGCTACGTCCTCTTCCATGACCGCGAAAGGGCCTTGCAGACCATGGTCATCGACGGCTACCAGGCCTCGGAGGTCCGCCCGACCAAAAACCTCTCCGGCGGGGAGAGCTTCATCGTGAGCCTGGCCCTGGCCCTGGGCCTTTCCATGATGGCCGGGGAAAAGGTCAGGGTCGACTCCCTCTTCCTGGACGAGGGTTTCGGGACCCTGGACGAGGAGGCCCTGGACATGGCCCTGGACACCCTCTCGGCCCTGCGGCAGGACGGCAAGATGATTGGCCTCATCTCCCACATCCCGGCCCTCACCGAGAGGATCGGGGCCAGGATCGAGGTCACCCCCGTCTCGACCGGCCATAGCGCCATCTCCGGGCCGGGTTGCCGGCGCCTGGGCTGAGCCAGGCCCAAAAAAACTAGCCGGCCCGCCTGGCCTACGGTGGTCCGGCGGGCCGGCGGCAAGCTGGCCAGGCTAGGCCTGGCCCCCTCCCATGCCCTTGAGCCTCTCTAGGGCCTCAGGGCCGGCGCCGAACCTGATGGCCTGGACAAGCCACCCGAAGGCCTGCCTGAGGTCCCTCTCGACCCCCTGCCCTTCCTGGAAGGCGATGCCCAGGCGGAGCATGGCCTGGCTGTTGCCGCGCCCGGCGGCCTTGTGCCACCACTCGGTGGCCCCGGCCTTGTCCTCCGGGGTCCCCAGGCCGTTGAAGAGAGCCTGGCCAAGGAACATCTGGGCCTCGGTGTCTCCGCCGGCGGCCAGGCGGCGCCAATTTTCCAGCTCGTCGGCCAGCTCGTAGCCAAAAACGGGGTTCCTGAGGTTGTCCAGGGCCTCGGGGACGCCCCTGAGGGCGGCCCGGCTCCAGCATTTCACGGACTTCCGGATATCGGCCCCCGCCCCAGGCTGGCAGAAGGCATTGCCAAGGAAGAGCCAGGCCATGGCCCAGCCCCTCTCGGCGGACTTTTGCCACCAATGGATGCCCAAGGCCCGGTCCTCGCCGACCCCCAGCCCCTTGAAATAGGCCGTGCCCAGACAGAACATGGCCTCGGGCTGGCCCTTCTCTGCCGCCCCCAGCCACCACACGACGGCCTGCTCCCAGTCCTCCCCTATCCCCTGGCCCCTGGCGTAGGCGTTGCCCACCAGGACCATGGCGTCCACGTAGCCCTGGCCGGCCGCCTTGAGCCACCAGTAGAAGGCCCTGGGCTTGTCCTCCGTGACCCCGTTGCCCCGATAGAAGGACGAGCCGATGTTGACCATGGCCTCGGACAGCCCGGCCTCCGCCGCCAGGCCCCACCAGAACATGGCCTCCTTGATATTGGCGGCCACCCCAAGCCCATGGGCCAGGGCCAGGGCCAGGTTGTTCATGGCCTTGGGCAGGCCCACCTCGGCCGCCCTGCGCCACCAGCTGACCGCCTGGCCCTGGTCGCGCCTGATGCCGCCCAGGCCATGGCAATAGGCCTCGCCCAACTGGAACATGGACTCCGGGTGGCCCATCTCGGCATTCCTAATCAACTCTTCCAACTGCGGTATCGGCATGTTCTCTACTGGATGACGGCCATGGGCCCATTATGGTTCGTCTGGGCCCATGGGAAAAGAGCCCGGCCTTTTTTCGGCCGTCCCATGGGGGCCTGGTCCCGGCCCAGGGCCGCCCTGGGGCGCCTTGGGGGTCACGTCCAGATGGCCCCCCGCCATGGAGGCCCGTTTGGGCGGGGCGGCTGTTAGTCAAGTGTCCATCAAGCTTTACGCATAAGTTAACATTTTTGGGCCAATTCGTCAATATTTGAACCAGTCAATCAGCCAAACCATGGCTTATCCAAAAACACGGCTGATATGCCATACTTACGAAAAGATACTATAAGTAAATGCCCTTGATCTTCCATCAAGATTAATTGACGCATCCTCCGCCACTGCCAGACGACGCCCCGGCTCCTCCGCGCCTGGTCCCCACCAACAGTCCAGCCCCCCTCTAGCCAACTGCGCTAAACTTGGATCAAAAATCGCAAAAAAATCCGTATGCGTGCGCCAATCAATCCTTTAACGCAAAACATGCATAAATTATAACGGCTAGTCCATAAAAAATGCGGGCAACCATCCAGGCAGGCAGACAAAAAGACAGGATTATGGGGTCCAGGTACCGGGGAAGGAGAGGCAATCTCACGCCATGCGCGCCTCCTATGGAACCAGCTGGGACAAAAAGGCCTCAGCCTCCGCCAGCCCCTGCTCGGAGGCCTTGGCCAGCCAACGCCTGGCCTGGTCAAAATCCTGGGCCACCCCGACCCCGTTGGCGTAGGCCTGGCCCACCCGCCAGCAGGCCTGGGTGGCGGCCTCCAGCCGGCCCCACTTGGCCGCCTGGAGCCACCAGTAGAAAGACTCGGCCAAATCCCTCTCCAGACCGGGGCCGCCTTGCCCATAAGCCTGGGCCAGCTCGTAGATGGGCTCCTCCAGGCCCTGCTCGAAGGCCTGCCGCCACCAGTTGACGGCCTCCTCCAGATCCTGGACCACTTGCCGGCCACTGGAATAGGCCAGCCCGAGCTCATATTGGGCCCGGGCCTCTCCGTTCTCGGCTCTCTCGAGCAACTCTACAAAGGGAACCATGCAACATCACCCAGACAGAAAACCACTAAAGAAAAACTCGGCCTATCTGACCCAAAGAGCCATAGACTCACGCCCACGCCATGGAACTGATTCTATTCCATGCCCTCCTCTTCGGAGATCAGATCGTCAAACATCAGCTGGGCAATGAGCAGGCCGTTGCCGGCGGCCTTGGACCACCAAAAAGCCGCCCTTTCCTTGTCCTTGGCCACGCCCTGGCCATCAGCGTAGGCTGAGCCCAAAAGGAACTGGGCCTCGGGCAAGCCTTGTTCGGCAGCCTTTCTCCACCAATGGACTGAATTCAATAACAAATAGCAGCTATTTATAGGGAATAATGGCTCATATTCAGGCAACAAGTTTAATTTTACATGAAAGAGAAATTGTCTTCCCAGGGCCTTTTTCGCTACTTTTGCTGTCATATTTCTAAATTTAATCTCACTTAACTTCATAAGTGTTTCTAATTCACTATCTTCATCATATTTTGGTGTATTTGATGTATTTCTTCTTAGTTGTTCTTCAATTATCCTAATTGCGTCAATATGAAGATCAGAACAAACTGGGGGGTTATAAACATACTTAAAATTTTCCATAGTTTGATCGGTAGATTCAGATTTTACAGGCAACCCTGGTGTCGCATCGGCATTCTCCGTTGAACCTGTCTGAACATTAATTTCCAACTCATCATCATCATCATCACCGTCATCCCCATTATCATCATCGTCTTTTTCTTCACCGCTGCCGCTGTCCATGTCCTCATCCATGCCCAAGAAAGAAAGAATCTTTTGAGCATAACCATTAGGCACTAATTCTGAAACATTTTGGGTACCTTCAGTCATAAAATCAGATGCAGGAGCATTATCATTATTAGAAGCAAGTAATTTTCCAATTAAAAGTTCAATATATTCATTTTTTGTTAATAGTGCAGATTTTTCACGATTTATCCTTGCAAATTCTTTGCCAAGTTCTAGCTGGGCATCGGCCTTACCTGCCTTGGCCTCATCAAACAAACTGAATAAAGTCAATAGCTGTTGCATTTATAACCTCAAACATAAATGATAACGCTGATCTGCCACAACCAACTGGCCTCAATCATCGCCGTTGTTTCCATGGTCAGCGGCCATCTGGAGCCAGTAGGTAGCCTGGGCCAGGCTCCTCTCTACCCCCTCGCCTTTGGCATAGGCTTGGCCCAAGGCATATTGGGCCTTTGGGTAACCACCCTCGGCACTCTTGAGCCACCAGTGAATGGCCAGGACGGAATCCTTTTCCACCCCGTCGCCCCTGGAGTAGGCATGGGCCAAGGAGAATTGCGCCTTCCGGTTGCCATTCTCGGCGGCCTTTGTCCACCAGGCCACGGCCATCCCATAATCCTGCTCGACCCCGGCACCCTGGGCATAGGCCCGGCCCAGGTCATTTTGGGAATCGGCGTGGCCTGAATTCGCAGCCAGGCGCCACCAGTGCAGGGCCGTGCCAAGATCAGCGTCGACCCCGTCTCCTTCCGCAAAGACCCAGCCCAGCTCGTACTGGGCATTCGGATCGCCTTTCTCGGCCAAGGCCAGCCATTCCTCGAATCGCCCCATGTCTCACCCCTCCTGTCCCTATTTGAGAAAGAAGCGAAAAAGAGCGACGGATATCGCACCCGCAGGCTCTTTTTCCAGGGAAACAACTGCCACAAAGCCGGAGACAAAAAAAGGCATTGGCCAAGCGCATTAGCCTAAAGCCTACCGCAAACGATCATCCATCATGAAACATGGACCGACCTGAAAGCGCCTAAACATGGCGGGACAAGTCTCCAGCCTCCCAGGGGCAGGACGCCAAAATTGGCACCGACAGGGCTATTCGGCGCAGGTCAAGGGTAATGCCGAAGAAACCATACCCATAATACCATTTTTTGGCGTCCATGGGTAACATAAAATTGATGTCTTTGACGTCCATGCAGAAAACCTACTTTTTGAGTTTGGCCAAACCAAAACCTTGACCAATGGACGCCAAATCTGGTCATTCTTGGGATTTCCGCATGTTTTACAGCATCATGAAATTCCCCGTCCTTGAAGCCGCCCGCCAGGCCGGCCACTCGCCGAGATGGCAGCGCTGTCTCCGGGGGATGGCTCGCAAGGCCTGGCACCCGTTGGGAGAATCATCGGCTTATCGGATATTTGCACTTGATTGGGGCGCACCGGTGGAAAAGCGGGCCCTGGGCGGCCGCGGCCTACCGAAATGGCCGCGGCCAGGCCAAAGTGTGCTAGAATGTGGCCGGCTGCCTGGCCAGGCCCATTTGGCCGGGAAATGGCCGTCGAGGATCTCGGCATGGCGGAAGTCACCCAAATGACCCCAAGGACGCGGGATAAGCCAGAAATGTGGGCCCTGGTGGACTGCGCCTGCTTCTACTGCTCCTGCGAGAGGCTGTTCCGGCCAGATCTGGCCAACAGCCCGATAGTCGTCCTCTCCAACAACGACGGCTGCGTGGTGTCCCTGACACAGGAGGCCAAGGACCTGGGCTTCAAGAGGGGCGAGGTATTCTTCAAGTCAAAAAAGCGGCTGACCGAGGCCGGGGTGGCCGTATTTTCCTCAAATTATGCACTCTATGGCGACATATCGCATCGAGTGGCCATGGCCATGGAGTCGATTGTCCCCGAGATAGTCCAGTATTCCATCGACGAGGCCTTTATCCCGTTTCCCATGGCCCTGGCCGCCCAGGCCGAGGAGGTAGGCCAGGCCGTGCTGGAGCGGATCGCCGGCTGGGTGGGGATGCCGGTAAGGGTAGGCCTTGGCCCGACCAGGACCCTGGCCAAGCTGGCCAACCACTGGGCCAAGGAGATGGGGCCGGTCCTGAGGCTGGATCTAGGATCCGGCCTCTTGGAGGATCTTCTCGCCCAAACGCCCCTTGAGAACGTCTGGGGCGTGGGCCGCCGCCTGTCGGCCAGGTTGGCCAAAATGGGCCTAGGCTCCGCCAGGGACCTAAGGGACATGGACCACCGCAAGGCCGCCAGGCTCTTCAGCGTCCAGCTGGAAAAAACGGTCCTTGAGCTTGGCGGCTACCAGTGCGTCGAGGCCGACTTGGACCAAGTGCCCAGGAAAACTATGGTCAGCAGCCGCAGCTTCGCCAAGGCCATCACCATGATCGACGACTTGGCCGAGGCCCTGTCCCACCACTGCGCGGTGGCCGGCGAGCGACTGCGCCGGGAAGGCCTGCGGGCAGGGGCCATATCAATCCAAATAAGCACCGGCAGGCACGTGGACGCTCCGCTCCACACCGGGGCAACGGTGACCCTAAGGAGCCCATCGAGCTCAACCGGCGACTTCATCAAGGCCGCCAACGAGGCCCTGAGGCACTCCTTCGTCGCCGGCCACGGCTACCGCAAGGCCGGGATCATGCTTTTTGACCTGGGGGAGGCGAAGCCTGGCCGGCCAACCCTTTTCCCGCCGCCCCCAAGCACAGTCCAGTCGGACAAGCTCATGAAGGCCATTGACAGGATTAACGATCGCCACGGCAGGGACACCATAAAATACTCATCCCAGGGCGGACGGAACCCCGCCTGGGCCATGCGCCAGGAAAGGCTTTCCGGCTTCTCCACCACGGAATGGGATTTTCTGCCGGTGGCGAAGGCCTGATGTGCCTGACCGCCCACGCCCGGCCTAAAAGATCATTCGATTAGGCAAGCCAGTAAGCCAAATTCACGATGTTTGCTTCTTACGTGCCTGACCTTCGTCATTATGGCTTCGGTCAGAAGACTATAACTGCGGCATATCGGATATGGAAACTATACTGACGCACTAAGAGATTTGCCGAATTTGTCAGCGATAGGCCTGAATAACTGGTGGCATGACATGGCAAATATCTTAGGTATTGGGTATAGCATGAAGCCAAATATAATTTTAACACTACAGCGTACAAGATATTTTACGGGTAAAAATAAGACTGAACAGGGCTCCAGAAATCTACTATTTTAGAGAAGCGGGCCGACGTGTCTTGAGGAAAGAAGCAAGGCGATTGCCAAGGCTGAGATATCAAGCGCAGATCGCCATGGCATCGTGATATCCTCTCCCGTCCAACCACGGACGGCTTCCTCAAGGCCATGAGACGCCACGGTCCGCAATCCAATCAATAGGAGATGGACCAAGGTTATGCCGTTTATCCCGGATTTTAACCCCGATCTTCTGAAATTGGTCGGAATTTCGGAAACAATGTTGCCATCGATAATATCGACGCTACATGATTATTTGCTGAATTATAAAGATTGCTTCAACCATATCAAACAATTTGAACATTTTTGCATATACTTTAAAGGGCTGATGAGTTATCTTGATAGAAAATCCATCGAGCCCATCGCGCTGCACTTTGGGGGCCCGGCCCTGGTGCAACCACTTCAATTATTCATGACAAGATAAACGTGGTCCCTTAGAAAAATTATTGGCGTCCACCAGGGCCTGATGTCGGGACTCGTCTCCGACGAGGACGTCGTGTTCACGGTCGACGGGTGCAACTTGCCGAAGCAGGGAAGCGAGACGGTGTGGGTCGCCAGCCAGTACTGCTGGCGTCCAAGGAAAGGTCGCCAGGTGCGTAGCCTCCGTGGTGGTCGGCTACGCCGGGACGGGATGGCATGGCCCGATCAATTATGAGCTGTTCCTGCCGAAGAAGTGGTTCTCGGAGGAATACGCCGTCCGGCGCAAGAGGTGCGGCATCCCGGGACACGTCGGGCACAGGACGAAAATTGAGATCGCCATCGAGTTGCCGCGATCCATCGCCGCCGGGGGGAAATTCGAGGGAAGGTGGGTCGGCGCGGACTCGTGGTTCGGGAATTGTGCGGAATTCGTGGATTCCATCTCGGAATGGCTGCATTGCTTCGTGGACGTCCACCACGACGCCCGGCTTTTCGCCGCGCTGCCGGCCGTCTCCACGCCCGAATGGGTCGGCCGCGGCAGGAAGCCCCGGAGACCGCGGGCCGACCAGAAGCCAGCCAAGGCGTCATCGATTGTCGAGAAAAGCGACGTCCCCTGGCAAGAGGCCAGGCAACGGCATCGGCTCCAAGGGGCTGATCGTCGGGCAGGACAAGCTGCCATGGGTCTGGGAGGCAATGGACAGGTTGCCGGGAAAGCAGGTCTGGCTGTACGCGAAAAAAATGAAGGACGGCGGCACCAGGTACGCGATCAGCAATGCCCACGAGGACACCCCACTGGAGAAATTCAGGGAACTGTCGCCAGGGCGCTGGTCGATCGAGCAGTGCTTCGAGGAATGCAAGTCCAATCTTGGGCTTGGTCATTTTGAGGGAAGATCCTGGAAGGGCTGGCACCGGCATGTCATGCTCGTTTTCGCCCTCCATTTGTTTTTACAGCTTTTCTAGAGTAAGTACTCTGTTGATGTTGGCCAATTGTCTGGAACGGCCCATATGGTTTACCGGGATATGATGGGTCGTACCGGGCCAACCGGGCAGGGCACGTGCCCGGATACGGGCGGCGACCCAGGGTCATCCGGTCAAACGCAAAGTCCTCGCCAGGGCACGGGTGGCCGTGCCGGGCCAACCGGGCAGGGGCATGCGCCTGGATACGGGCGGCGACCCAGGGCCATCCGGGCAAACGCAAAGTACGTGCCAGGAAACGGGTGGCCATACCGGGCCATCTGGGCAGGGCATGTGCCCGGATACGGGCGGCCCCAAACCAAAGGTTCCAATACTGACGTTTCAACAAATCAGTCGGGTCATGAACTCGGCATTGACTGGAGATGAATCGATATTCAAAGAGGTGATCGAGAAGGTACCATATCATGCCAAAAGATATAGAGATTCTTTTTTTACGTATTTAAGTAAATCAGAATTGAAGCATCCAGAATTTGCCTTCAGCTCCTCGGGATAATTGTTCTGATAAAAATTTATGTATGCTGTAGTGATATTAATGGCGAATTTAACGTACTATATTTGCCCTCGAGACAGCCACTGCGAAACCGACCTTGCCTGCCCAGCCTGATGCGGACAAATCGAGTTTATGCTATAAATAAACAGTAAATATTATGAGGCCGCACTCGCCAGTAAAGGACCCTATGACCGCAGCCAGACCGCACGTGATAAGTACTGGCCGGCCCCAACGGAGCCGGCAAATCCACCACCGCCCCCATGTTGTTGCGGGATGCCTTTGAGGTGGAGGAATTCGTCAATGCTGACGCCATCGCCCAAGGGCTTTCCGCCTTCGCTCCGGAGAACGTGGCGATGGACGCCGGCTTGATCATGTTGAAGCGATTACATGAACTGGCTAAAAAGCTGATAAATTTTGCCTTCGAGACCACGCTGGCCGCACGCTCTTTTGCGCCATGGCTGGCGACCTTGATGGCTGCGGGCTATCAAAGCCACCTGATGTTTCTGGCCTTGCCGAACGTGGAAATGGCCATCGACCGCGTCTCCCTTCGGGTCACGCTGGGTGGACACAATATCCCGGAATACACTATAAAGAGGCGCTTTGCGGCCGGCTTGGCTAATTTTTTCCGGCTTTATAGGTCGGTCGTTTCATCGTGGATGTTTTATGACAACTCCTCGCCGGCGCACCCTCTTTTGATTGCCCAAGGGGTCGGGCAAACCAGCGAGCGCCTCCACGATTCGCTGATGTATGAGGTCTTTTTGAAGGAATATGACAATGAGCGATAAAAAGAATGTAGACATCGAGGCGTTGATCCGAGCGGGAACGCCAGTGACCGAAGCCATCCGCCGAGGCGGCCTGGAGGCCATGAAGCGTCATATCCAGGCGGGCGTGCCCATGGTTGGCTATCGGGACGGTCAGGTGGTCCACATTCCACCGGAGGAGCTGGTTGAGATTTTGGCCGCCGCTGAAAAGGGGTGATGTCTATGTTTCGTTTACAAAATCTTGTTCGCTGGACAACTCGACCAGTGTGCGTGATAAAAGTTCAGATATAGTCCATGGGCGATCCGTTAAATTACATGCCATAGCAGGTGTAACTGGTTTAAAAATTGTATTACCTGATATTTTATCTTTAAATTTACTTAAAGTTCCATGAGGTTTTATGAAATTATAGAAAGAAATACATATAGCAAGTTTAGCTCTTATAAAATCAATAGATTTGGCGAATGTATAAGATTTACGTGTTAAATGCAAGTCCCAAAGCCTTAAAGTAGCATTGGAACATTCTATATACGATGTATTTATAGTTTTACTTGGTGAATTATTCAATTTATCTTTTATTTGTTCTTCAGTGCCATAAACAATTTTTCTTTCAACACGTATAACTTTATGATCTTTCCAGGTCATGTTCAAGAGCCTTGCCGAGAATATCAGAAGAATCACGAGATACGTCGTCCAAAAGGCAAAAAGAAGACGAGCGTGAGCTGATAAGGCTTTCAGACAAGTCTCATTGGCTTGAACGCTGTGCCACGTCCAAAATTAGGACTTTAGTTATTATTTATACCTAAAGTCCTAATTTATTTTTACCGGCCTGACTTGACACTGCCGATTTCCCCTTCATCTGGCCCCATATCTGGCCTCAGCAATGCTTGTTTCAAAAAACATGGGTTTTCGCAGTCGAATCAGTAATAGACATCACAGTAAAATTGACTGACTGTTCTTAACTATAATATTAATTAATTAGCGTACTAAATGGTGCGCCTGGCAGGACTCGAACCTGCAACCCACAGCTTAGAAGGCTGTTGCTCTATCCATTGAGCTACAAGCGCATGACAAAAGACATAAATAACAAATAATTTTACATAGTTATAACGACTTGAACAAACACCCCATCCGTTTTAGCGGTTAACTATACACTGCCAAAATATCCATGTCAAGCACCATTTCCTTGATTTTTGGGGCTTTGGCATGATACTAGGACAAAAAGCAAAGCCTTACTTGGCGGCCTTGGCAGAGAGTTTCCAGTGGTCATTCTATAAAATATGCTTTACGCAATTATTGGTTTAAAGATTTAATTTACCTTAAAAATCTCCACGGAATTGCCTCCAGAGTAGGCGGGCGGGTCCAGCTCACTGTCCAGTCTGCCCTGGGAGGTTATAGCCACGTACCCGCCACCAGGGCTTACCCCCAGGCCCACGGGGAAGGGCGAGACGTCTTCCTGGCCGGATACCTGCCATTTCCCGGTGTCAACCCTGACAAGTTTACTGCTGCCGTAGACGGAGGCATAAAGACTGAGGCCATCAGGGGAAATGGCTATGGTCCTGGGCATTTTGCCCACGTCCAGCTTTTCCCCCTCAGGTCCTCCCACGCTCTGGCCTGGATTGGCCCTGAGGCTTTCTAAGGCCTCGGCCAGGCTGACCCTGGCCACCACCCCATGGCGCGAATCGCTGGCGTAGAGGAACTCGCCGGCAGGATCCAGGACCAGGTGTCTTGGCGAGGGGCTGAAATTCGTAAAGCTGCCCAAATACTCTCCGCCGGGGATGGCAAATACGCTGACTCCCCCGCCGGCCATGCGCCCGACCAGGAGATGCCGGCCGTCTGGGGAAAAGACGGTGCCTCTGAGGCAATACCCGCAATTGTTGTCGCGGTTTCCAGTGAGGCCGGCCGTGTCCAGCCGGCGCTCGACCACCAGGAGCTGGGTGTAGCTGAAATCCCGGGGGTCGGACGAGGAAATGTCGATAAGGCCAACGGTGTTGTCGCCCCAGTGGGTCACGGCCAGAATGGAATTGTCCGGGGACACGGCCACCATCTTCGGCAACGGCCCGGTGGGCATTACCCGGACTATCCTATCGACGCCCGTATCGATTATGGCCATGGCTGACGGGCCGGAGGCGTTGGAGTCAAAGCTCCGGCGGTAGTAGGGCACCCAAAAATAGCGCCCATCGTGGGAGAAGGCGCCTTCCACTGGCTTGCCGGAGAAGACGTTCTTGGCACTTGAGTCCCGGCGGTGGTAATAGGGGTAGCCGAAGACGGTGGTCTCCCCGCCCTTGAACAAGCCGGCATCGGCCGTACCGAAGGAATGGCCTATGACCGACTGAAGCCTCAGCTCAGGGAATGAGTAGACCAGCGTCTCCATGCCCTCCAGGGCATTTACGTATACTTTCTTCCCGTCCTTGGTGAAATTGACTGATTTTGGCGAGTTGACGTGGCCATCGACGGTCGCTCCGCGCTGGAGCCTCTGGCCATGGCGCGGGGCATAAAGCTGGCCGGCCGGGATTATCATAGCCCCGGCCGCCTCTCCCTGGACGGTGGGAGGGGCGGCCTCCATGGCGTCGGGGGAGGCTATTTTGGGGGCGCAGGACAAAAGGGCCAGCGAGAAGAGAAAAAACGGCGTTAAAAACCTCAGATAGGACAAAATGGTGGCTATTCTGTGGGGCTGGCTCTTGGCGGGCATGCGCTTCTCCTTGGTCTCGCCGATCCGTCCAAGCGTTGGTGGACAAAGCCGTTCCGATGGCTTGAACGCACCCTATCGGATACAAAAAACTATTTTCACCCTAACTATGCCTAATACC
Source organism: Deltaproteobacteria bacterium (assembly GCA_031264145.1). Taxonomy (GTDB): domain Bacteria; phylum Desulfobacterota; class Desulfarculia; order Adiutricales; family Adiutricaceae; genus JAIRNQ01. The sequence continues at coordinate 30,811 of JAISEK010000071.1, read as the reverse complement.
GTGTCTTTGTGGCATAAGCCGCCATCAGGCCAAGGCCGGATGAAAGCACCAAGGGAACTTTGGGGCCAGGCCACCTCTCGGAGGGAAAGGCCAGAGGCTGGGACGGGGGGCCTTGGCTTGGGTTCTAGGGAAACAGGCCCCAAACCGTCCGGCCGCCACGGGAGGCCATTGGCCGGGGGCAGATCGAAAAAACGAAGCGAAATTGTTGACTTGCCGAAAAATGAAACCGCCGGGGAAAAGCACAATGGGAAATGGCCTCCGGCCTCACCAAGGCCAGTTTTCCTGGACAGATATAACCAAAATCGTCCCCGTAAGTCAAGATGCCGAAACGACGGTCAATTACGCGGACAAAAATGACGTCCAGACAAGAACATGCGCCAAGACTGGGAGCGAGTCGGACAAAATGGCCATGAAAGCAATCAAAGCTGTATGCCGGCCGGCCAAGGCAAAATAAGCATTGTCATGATCCATATTTATTTAAGTAAAGAATCAATATTTGAGCTACAAATATTACAACATCGCCTGTCGCAAGAAAGAGGGGACGAATTACCGGCGCTGATTTTCACTTGAAGGGACCATGGCACCAGAGATACGACTGGAGCAGAAAAGATGATGGGACCGTCAAACGTGGTCATCGGTAATACCCTCTACTCCGATCGAAAATCTTCCGACTTGAAGTTGCCATAGTAACGCCCGGACTCAGCCGTGAAGCGCAGCACGCAAAAATCTGGATCGGTGACGCCCTGAGAATAGTACATGGTGTCGCCTTCCCGCCAGATCATTTCTTTGCTGGCGGTGTCCTCCAGCACCTCCATATGGCCCTTGAGCATGACGCCCCGGAAAAAACGCTGGTCGCAGAAGTAAATACAAGCCTTGGAATTTCCGCGGTACTGCACCACCCTTTCGGAGGAGGTGTTGGTGGTGAAGTAGAAGACCTTGATGCCCTCGCGCCTGCGCGGTGTCAGCATGGCCTTCATGTTGGGGAAGCCTTCGGCGTCCACGGAGCCGATGAAGGCGATCTTCTGCTTGTCGATGAGGGTGATGATGGTCTGGGCGAGGTCATGCGTCATGGCGTTGCTTCCTGCGGATTAAAAACGTGGCGACACTTACAAGAAACATTTAAAATATTTTAGCGTCTTTATTATATCTAAATAAGCAACGATTTATATTATGTTATCAATAATCTATAACACTAAAAATACGTAACAATACTAAACAGCTTTTATAAATATTTCTAAGGCAACTGGCCGGCCCGGCACGGGCCCGGGCAGCCTCATCACGGCCTGCGGCGTCGTGATAGGCCCGGGAATGCCTCCGCGCGTCGGCAGGCATTCCGGGCCGCCAAGAAAGGAAAAGGCCTACTACAAAGTCCATGGACGCCAAAAGTTGGTGACGCCGGCCCGACAGCCCCTGGAGAACTCCGTGGGGCCATAAGCCCTGATGCCGTCGGGCCAGGGAGGCTACTTTTTGGTGAAGACCACCTTCTGGGCCCCTTCGAGGGAAAAGAGATCGTCAAAGAAGCCGACCACCCCGTCAACCGACTGGTAGGCGGTCAAGACTCCCAGGGCCCCCTGGACCTCCTTGGCCTTAGCATCCTGCTTAAAGCCTATGACCTCGAACGTCACGTCGTGTTTCCGGCCCAGCTCCTCAATTTTCTCCTCCAGGCCCAGGAAGAAATAGAGCGTTATACGGCGACCGTCTATCTCGGCCACGCTCAGCATGTACTGCGGGAGGCCCTGAGTTTGGGCCTCCAGTCGGCCCTGGACCAGGAAGCGCTTGGGGGAAATCTGCTCCAGTGTGACCCTCACCTGGGCCTGGCCGTCGGGCGGGGAGACCACGAAGGTGTTGGAGAACTCGGTCTTGCCGATCCCGACGCGCTGGTTGTTGGAGTCAACGTAGGATCCGGATATGTCCGGGACGCCTTCGGGGTTTCTCTCGGTCAGGAGGTTATCGAACTTCCAGACCACGCAGGAACTCATCAAAAGCAGGCCTAACGCGGCCAGGGCCGACAAAGCTGTGAGTCTCATCGATGCCTCTCGCGGCGGCCCCAGGCAGGGGGCCGGGAAGGTTTGACGGGCCAGGGGACGGACGAATCCGTGCTGGCAGGGCCCCTATAGCCCCAGGACGTCGGAAAGCGAGTAGAGGCCTGGTTTCTTGTCAAATATCCAGACAGCCGCCCTGACGGCCCCTGCGGCAAAGGTGTCCCTGGAACTGGCGCGATGGACGAGCTCGAGCCGCTCGCCGGGGCCAGCGAAAAGGACCGTGTGGTCGCCCACGATGTCCCCCCCCCTGACGGCCAGGACGCCTATCTCGTCGTCCCTTCTGGCCCCTACCAGGCCGTTCCGGCCGGAGACCATGGAGGACTGATCCAGTCCCCTGGCCAGGGAGACGACCTCGTGGAGCCTCAGGGCGGTGCCGCTGGGGGCGTCCTTCTTCATGCGGTGGTGGGCCTCGATAATCTCGATGTCAAAGTCGGGCCCCAGGCTCTTGGCCATGAGCTGCGCCAGCTTGAACATCAGGTTCACGCCCAGGCTCATGTTGGGCGACCAGACTATGGGGATTCTCCTGGCCGCCTGGGCCAGGAAATCCTGCTGGGCGGAGTCGAGGCCAGTGGTCCCGATGACCGCGGCCAGACCCATGGTCTGGGCCACCCGGAGGTTGGCCATGACCGCCTCTGGGGTGGTGAAGTCGATGTAGACCTTGGCCCGGGCCATGGCCTTGGCGAAGTCGCCCATGACGGGCACGTCAATGGCCCCCAGGCCGGCCAGGAAGCCGGCGTCCTGGCCTATGTCAGGGCAGTCTGGGCGCTCGGCCGCCCCGACCAGCTCCAGGCGCTCGTGGTGGAAGACGGCATCGACCACCCTCTGGCCCATGCGGCCCAGAGCCCCGCAAACGGCCACCGGTATGGGAAGTTTCATCTCTATGTTCTCCTGGCCATGGCCCGCCCCGGCCGCGTGGGCCAGGGGGCGGGGAATTGGCGCTGGCCCTACGGCTGGGGCCTGGGTGGGAAATGGGTCGCCCACTCGGAGGCCACCAGCCTAAGCCTTTCCTGGACCGGGGCCGAGGGTGGGCCCATGGGCGGGCGCATCTGGCCGGACATGCGGCCGGTGAGGCCCATCAGGAACTTGAGGGGGATGGGGTTGGTCTCCAGAAACAGGGACTTGAAGAACGGGAGCATCTCATAGAACGAGGCCCTGGCCTCGGCCAGGCGGCCGGCCTCCCAGGCCTTCCACATGCGGATGACCGGGCCGGGTATGATGTTGGCGGCCACCGAGATGACCCCGCCGCCGCCGACGGCCAGGAGCGGGAGGGTCAGACCGTCGTCGCCGCAGGTGACCAGGAAGTCGGGGCCGCAGAGCTCGATGGTCCTAATCATCTGGTTGAGATCCCCGGTGGCCTCCTTGACGCCTATGATCAGCTCGTGCTCAGCGAGCCTGGCCAGCGTCTCCGGCAGGATGTTGACGCCGCAGCGGGAGGGGATGTTGTACAGGATCACGGGGAGGCCAGCCGACTCGGCGATGGCCACGAAGTGGCCGTACAGGCCCTCCTGGGTGGGCTTGTTGTAGTAGGGCGAGACCAGAAGGAGGCCGGCGGCCCCGACCTGGCGGGCATGTCTGCTCAGGGAGATGGCCTCGGCCGTGGAGTTCGAGCCGGTCCCGGCCAGGACGGGAATCCTCCCGGCAGCCGCCTCGACCGTCTCGGCCACAACCCGGTCATGCTCATCGTGGGAAAGGGTAGGCGACTCACCGGTGGTCCCGCAGGCCACGACGGAATTGACGCCCGCCTCGACCAACCAGCCCACGTGGGCCCTCAGGGCGGGGTAATCGACCCCATCCCCGGAAAAGGGGGTGACCAGGGCCGGGATGACGCCCCTAAAATCGACTGTCATGGCAACACCAAAGTCCTTTCTCAGGCTATGGCCCGGGATGCCCCCGGGGCCAGTCGGCGACTTGGCCCCTGGGAGGACCTCCTGGGACTATGCGAGGTTCCCGCGCCCGCCGCGGCGGGAGCTCTTGGCTTGTTTTGGGAATCGTGGCTTGTGCTTATAAGAGGGGTGGCCGCAAAGGGACCAGTCCCTGGTCAGTCCGGCTGGATCAGGCCTTCGCCAGGCCCAGGGGCATCCGCGCATGGACGACCCGGGGCCTTACATCCACCCAGCCATTGGACCTTCCCGCGAGAGAGTGGACCAGAGACACTTCGGCACCTCAAGGAGGGGAGAGGAAATCGACAAAAAGGCTCTTAACGGGACGGCCATCGGTGCCTGGAAGCTAAAAACAGGCCCCACGCCGTCTACTTTGCGAGGATTATAGCAGAAAGTTGAACAAAAAAGAACAGCCGCCGGAGGCCGTCCAGGCAAAAGCGGGAAAAAAATCCCGGAAAACCTCTTTCTGGCACTTTTTGGCACCTAGACTTGCCAGTCAGCTGTCCAGCCCACATCCCCCAACCATCGGACATCCTATATTGGGTTTCGCGAGGGCGGCCTGGAGGAGCCATCGTCCTACCCCATCGGCCCCGGAACCGCAGCCCCCACTGGGCAGTCAGATCCGAAGGACCATCTCGAATGCGATTGTCCAGCCCCGAAAAACACATTTGCCGTAATAGTCGCCAAATCAGTGACGCCGTACTTGGATTGTCGCTTTGCGGATCGGATTCCGCGACCGGCAATTGCTGAGGCCAGACAGGAAACGCCGCACCACGGGCAACGCACCGAGGGCACCATGACGTGCCGGTACTCCTTAGGCTCGGGGCATGCCGTCGCCTCCCCGATCCTTTGGCCGCCAGTTATAAAAAACATGCCAGGATGGCGCACCGAAACGGATAACCGGTGGGCCTCCGAACCTCAGGGACAACCTAAAGGGACATCCTATTCATGGTCGCAACTCTCGGGACCTCGTCGCCAAATTAAACACTTGCCAAAAAGCCTGCAACAGCCTATGATAGACTCAAACAGAAGTCTTTGGCGGGCTGGCGGGAGAGAAGAAAAGGCCATACCGACGCCATCGCGCCCTGGCCGACACGGCCTGGCGCCACGACGTCCTTTGAGTCGACGGGTCTCGCAGAAACCAGGGCCACGACGAGTCGATAGGGCACAAGGCCCCAGACACAGGGCCTAGGGCAAATTCGGGCGTCGCCCCTGGCGTGTCGGGCCAAGCCAAGGCCTCCCCGCAGCAGCTTCGTGTAAGGAAGCGGCTGGAGGCGAGGCAGTCCACGGCGGGGTCCGGCTCCAGGCTACCGGGCCGATTCCCCATTGCCCTGGCCCCAGCCCCCGCGTCAATGACGGCAACGGCGCTGGCGTCGAGGCCGGCGGGAACCGGCAGGTTACGGGGCCGACTTCAGCGACTAACAGCCGTATTGGCAAATCGTGGCCTCACGGCCATGTGCCTCGCCGGCGCGAGGATCATGGCCCGGCCGCTGGAAGGAGCAGAACAATGAAAGGAATCCTGAGACCGTTTCTCCTTCTTGCCCTAGCCGCCCTCCTCGTCCCCTGCCTGGCCCTGGCCGGCCCTGACCTGGGCCTTGGCGGGCAGGACGATGACGGCGACCACGAGAAACGCAGCGGGAATACTCAAGGCGGCTACCACAGTGGCCACAGGACCGTCTATTACTGGGACCACGGAGACATGCCCTCCCGCCAGGCCACCCGCAATGGCACCAGCGGCAACGAGGGGAACCTGCGCGCGAAGACCTACGGAGGCCACCACAGCGGCCACAGGACCGTCTATTATTGGGACCACGGGGACATGCCCTCCCGCCAGGCCACCCGCAAAGGCGCCCGCAGCGACGGCGACGGGGGGAACCTGCGCATGAAGACCTACGGCGGCCACCACAGCGGCCACAGGAACGTCTACTACTGGGATCACTGGAGGAAGTCACCCCGTCAGGCCCCAGAAGCAGGCGGGTACTTGGACGTGAGGCCCTACGGCGGACACCACAGTGGCCACAGAAAAGTCTATTACTGGGACCACGGACGGAAAGTTGAACTTGACCCTGAGCCAGGACCGGTGACCACCGAATAGGCCCCAAAGCCAGTCATTTTCGCCAAACCTGGCCGAGCCTTCTATACATCGCGCCCCATTACCTCTGTCCCTAGACCGAGGAAATGGGGCGCATAATTTGGCAACGACACATGCCAACGCCACTCCGGCGGCTGGACTGGCCGAGTCCACAAGCGGTGGCTTGGACGCCGGCCAGGGGATGGGCCAGTAACTCATCGGGCGAGACATGAAAAGACCACAGTAGCTTCCCTGCGACCAACTTGGCCGTTTCCAGTGGCAACCACCTGGTGGATCTTCCGAAGGCGTCTATGAGCCGTTACCATCATGAGGCAGTTCCATAGCAAAAAATGTAGCTTTCTTTCTCATTTGTAATTATACTTATTGTAGTACTCTCTTGTTCAGTGTTTCAAGAAATATCTTCATAGACATTACTTCGGTGAGCATAACAAACCGTTCCTCGCTCAAATTACTCCATATTGATCAGCATATCGTGACTCCACAAATAACCGAGCAGGTCACCACCTTTGACAAACTCGTTAATTTGGCTGTCGTCAGCCGCCCGTAGAATTGCGGTATAGCCGTCGCTACCTCTGACCAAGCAGTAAAGCTCATCTAAACGTACGGCGTCAAGCAAATCTGGAGAGTGCGTAGATATGAATACCTGACCATAATTATCATCACTGATGGAATACCGTCTAAACTCCTCAACAAGTCCACCGAGAAGCTTAGGAAAAAGATTACTTTCAGGCTCCTCAACACATAACAAGGCGTGACGCTCTGGGTCGTTTAGCAATAGAAGATAGGTGAACATCTTTATTGTCCCGTCTGATACACAACTCGACACAAACGGGTCAATAAAATTGCTGTCCCGAAACCGCAACAGAATACGGCCATCGTCAGTAATTATGGGTATAACGTCCCCAACACCTGGAACCATTTCAGTCAGAAGTCTTACAACGCTGGAGAAACGTTCAGGGTAGTTTTCAAACATGTGCCGCGCGACCGAGGCAAGGTTATTTCCTGTACGAGAGAGATGTTCCCCACCATCGACTTTGCGAGTTTCCCGAGCGTCCTCAATAATAAAGTCCGACACGAACCAGTCCTCAATCAAACGACAGAACTTTGAAACGGCGATGAAATCAGCCATATTTCCCAAAGCCTTGACTGCGAGGATGTGAGGAGAGCTGAGGGAACGCTGTTTTCGTTGGGCTTCTTTGGCTGACGCATAATCGGTAAGTTCTCCTTCGGCTGCAAATCCCCTTCCCTCGTGAAACTCCAATACCCGCCAAGGTTGACCGCTGCTTGCGAGGCGAAGTATTAGGATTTCTGATTTCACCACAGGCACTGAATTCTCATTTAGACCAATTGACAGCTCATAGGCACTGATCGGTTCGTCTTTTTGCGGTCGAAACTTTAGCCTAAATAAAATTTCTCCGCTCTGATTGCGAGATATTACCTCTCTAAAACCGCCGCGGACTTGCAGAGCGATTTTTACATCACTGATGTATGCGTCGTTAAGGAAACCAAAGACATCAAACAGGACTGTTTTGCCTACTCCGTTGCGCCCAACAAACACGGCCATACCGGGCAAATTTGATAGTTTAACGTTCTGTAGAGATTTAAAATTTTTTATTTCAATTGATTCAATTAGCATATTACACCTTTAATTAATTAATATATTTTTAAATTATATTTTCCTTGAATATATATTCAATACATGTTGATGTTCATTATAAAATAGTATTCTTCAATACAATAGAATAGATTTAACATAAGTATTTATTTACTTTTTCTATTTTATTAAATAAAATATTAATAAAAAATACAAAATATAAATTAATAGCAATTATCATAAAGTAATTCGAGCTATAAATTTTAATAATATTTAAATATATTTGTTATAGTTACATTAATTTTAAATATCAGACCTTGACAATATATTAATTGTATATATAAAGAATAGAGACTTATAGTTATATACAACTAGGCATGTCAACGTTTTCCTACGCCAGGCGGTACGATGGCGCGGAATCCCTATTCCGACTGAACGGGCATCCGGGACCGAAGAGATGGGGTCCCTTCTTGTGGGTGGGTGGGTAAATATGGATGGCGGATGGCTGTGATGCGGCGCAAGGAGTACCAGCGGTGGGATAGCCGTCAGACGCGGTCGCCGTAATTGGGCTTGCCGGAAACCAACCGTGTCTTTACGAAACAGCCAAGGAGATTCTTGAATTGACGTGACGGCCAGCGTCGGCGTTGCCTTGACCTGGTGAGCGACCGTTTCCAATTCTAGCCAGCTGTCCCAATACCCCCCGGGCGGCCCCCAAGGCCAGACTCCCGGATACATGGTTATCGGCCGGGAACTGATCGGGGCGGGGCGAAAACGTCGATTTCTTTCTCCCGCAGCCGTGGAGCGCGGCCAGTCCGAGGGCGTTCCCAGGCCCGCAGGCCGTTTTCTGGCCGCAGGCCCTGGCTGGTTTCGCGCAGGGGCATATACCCTGGCCCCTCGCGGCAATCCTTGCCGTCTGGCCGCCAGCCACTTGAGGAATAAAACCTTGCCGCCGGGCTTGTCGCCACCGGCCTTCATCCAGCGGTTGAGGGCGCAAATGATATTTAAGCAGTAATTGGCTTGAAAGAGAAATCAGCTAGGCAATAAAGACACTATAAAGATCTTAAATATGCGCAAGTCTATTGCCCTGGCCAATGGCTGGGGGGCCACCAAAGGCCAAACTGATTGACGCCGCGGCCATGGGCAGGCACTGTCCGGCCCAGGCGCCGGCTATCTCGCCTGGACCGGAAACATCGGGGAAATACATGGGCCCTCTATCGGCCATGGCCCGGCTGGGCATGCCCTTGGCGCGCGTCTTCTCAGCCTGGCCCAGCCTATTATGGCAAATAGATGGATATTACTGACTATTGGCAGACAATAGCCATCCCACGAGCCAAAATTTTTAGCCAGGCGTGGTGAAAGAGGTCAAAGAATGGCCCCCAGGCCTACTTCTTGAACATGTCGGCCTCGACCTGGCCGGAGAAGGTGAAGCGGACCAGGCCCTCCAGGAAGACCTTGGACGGCGCGTCGGCCGGCCCCTCGTAGCGGACGGTCAGATCCTCCCCGCCCCTGGTCTTGCAGACAATGGAGGTGGCGGTCACAAGGTTCTGGGCCGCGGCCAGCAGGGCGGCCGCCGTGACCCCCGTGCCGCAGGCCAGGGTCTCGTCCTCGACCCCGCGCTCGTAGGTGCGGACGGCCAGGGAGTCCTCGGAGAGGATCTTGACGAAGTCTACGTTGGTGCCGTCCGGGATGAAGGAGGCATGCCTCCTGACGGCCCGGCCGACCTTGACCACGTTGATCTCATCGATGTCATCGACCCAGGCCACCGCGTGGCTGACGCCGGTGTTGATGCGGTGGTAGGTCTGGCTGTAGCCGTCTGTCTCCACCAGGGCCGCCCCCTCCGCCCGGCCGATCTTGGGCATCATCACGCTGACCATGCCATCGGTGACCGTGGCCTCGACCGAGCCGGCCTTGGTCCTGAAGGTCATCTCCGAGGGGGCGATTGAGATCTGGTGGGCCAGGTGGGCGGCGCAGCGGCTGGCGTTGCCGCACATGTCGGCCTCGGAGCCGTCGGAGTTGAAGAAGCGCACGGCGAAGTCGACCTCGTCCGGGCCGGCGGCGATGAAGACCGTCCCATCGGCCCCGACCCCAAACTTGGGCCGGCACATGAGCTTGGTGATCTTGGAAAGATCGCCATCAGGGACGCAATTGTTCCAGTTATCTATAATGACGAAATCGTTACCATGGCCACTATATTTATAGAACTTAAATTTTTCCATTTACCTGTCTTTCCTTATTTGGGTTTGGCCGCCGCCGCCCGGCTCCCACCATGGCAGCCGGTGGGCGTTGGCCTAGATATTTTCTCCCCTGATTAGGTCCTCGCGGGTCTCCCTGGCCCGGATGACCCTGAAGGAGGCGCCCTCGACCAGCACCTCGGCCGACCTGGGCCTGGAGTTGTAGTTGGAGCTCATGGAGAAGCCGTAGGCCCCGGCGCTCCTGACGGCCAGAAGGTCCCCCGGCCCGACCGGGGGAAGGGGCCTGTCCTTGGCCAGGAAGTCGCCGGACTCGCAGACCGGGCCCACGACGTTGGCCGGGGAAGGCACCCCGCCGTTTTCGGCCACGGGGACGATCCCGTGGAAGGCACCGTAGAGGCTGGGCCTTATCAGATCGTTCATGGCCCCGTCGGTCACCACGAAGCGCTTTTCTGGCGTCACCTTCTCGTAAAGGACGCCCACGAGGAGGACGCAGCTGTTGCCGGCCACCACGCGGCCCGGCTCAAGCACCAGGACCAGATCCTCCCGGCCCACGGCCCGGACGATCTCCTCGGCGTACTCGGCCGGCCCTGGAGGGGTCTCGGCGTCGTAGGTTATGCCCAGGCCCCCCCCAAGGTCAAGGAAACGGACCTTGACGCCCTGGCCGGCCAGGGAGGCCAGGAGGGCCTTCAGGCGGCCGACGGCGGCCACGAAGGGCGAGACGGAGGTCAGCTGGGAGCCGATGTGGCAGTCCAGGCCCACCGCCTCCAGGGCGGCGTCATCCCTGGCCCGGGCGTACAGTCCCAGGGCCTCGCCGATGGGGACCCCGAACTTGCTCTCCTTGAGGCCCGTGGCCACGTAGGGGTGGGTGCCGGGATCGACGTCGGGATTGACCCTCAGGGCCACCGGGGCCCTTTTGCCCTTGTCCCGGGCGATTCGCGATATGAGGTCCAGCTCGGGCCCGGACTCGACATTGAACATCATTATGCCGGCCTCGAGGGCCTCGGCTATCTCGGCGGCCGTCTTGCCCACCCCGGAGAAGACGACCTTGCCGGCAGGGATCCCGGCCCTGAGGGCCCTGAAGAGCTCCCCGCCCGAGACGATGTCCGCGCCCAGGCCGGCCCGGGCCACCTTGGCCAGGAGGGCCAGGTTAGAGGCCACCTTGACCGAGTAGCAGACCAGGTGGGGCACCCCGGCGAAGGCCCGGTCGAAGGCCGAAAGCCGTCCCTCGAAGGCGGCCGAGCTGTAGACGAAGGCCGGGGTGCCCACCTCCCTGGCAATCCGTGAAAGGGGCACGTCCTCGGCGCAAAGCTCAGAGCCGCGATAGCGGAAATGGTCCATCCCTAACCTCGCTGGCCCAGGGGCCGTCGGATGGCGGGGCACTTGGCGGCCCCTAGATGCCGGGATCCTCGAAGACTGGTCTCTCCCCCGGCTCGGCCTCGGCCGCCGGGGCGAAGAAGACCTCGGCCTCCGGCGAGGGCCGGCTCTCGTTGGCCCTCGGGCTGTCGTCCACGGCCGTCAGCCTGTACTTCACGTCCCGGTTGGCCGGGACGTCGAGATCCAGAAAGACGTTGGAGGTCAAAAGGCCCCCCAGCCTCGCGAAGCCTTCCTGGCCGGAAAGGCTCCTGTAGAGATAAAAGCCGGCCACGCCGGGGCTCTCGCCGCGGTCGGCCCAGGAAAGCCTTACCCCTTCGGGGGTGATGGCCGCGTCCAGGAAGGCCGGCGGCGGCGGCGGCAGCTCGTCCTCCACCCTAACGGCCACCTCCCCGGTCCAGGGACCGGGGATCAGCGTCTCGCCCCGGCGTCTGACCAGGCGGGCCCGGTAACGGTACTCGTCGCCGTAGGCCACGCCCAGGTCTAGCCGCCCATCGGATTCCGGATCCAGGAAGTCGAACTCCCCGTCCGGGACCCTGCGGCGCTGGACCTGGACCCCCACACCGTCCGGAGGCCCCGCCCAGGACAGGCGGACGGCGAGATCGTCGGGGACGGCCGAAAAGGAGGAAAGGGGACCCGGCGGCTCGGCCATCCAGACCCTGGCCTCGCTCCAGGCCGATGGGTGGACCCCGCCCCTGGAGGAGAAGCCGGCCACCCGGAAGACGTAGACCCGTCCGGGCCTGAGATCGGCCTGCCAGACGTAAGGCCCCGGCCAATAGGCCTGGCCTGGGGCGGCGCCCGCAAGGAAGACGTCGGCCACCTTGCTGGAGCCGACCGGGCAGCCCTCGCAGAAGGCCCCAAGGTCATAGTCGGCCGCCCAGACCTCGAAGTGGTCCAGGGTCCTCAGCGGCCGGTTGGCCATGTTGGCCGCCGGGATGGACCAGGAAAGCCACAGGTGGCCGTCCTGGTCGAGCTCCTGGACCAGCCCCGTGACCGGGCCGGGCAGGGTCACCATCTCGGGTAAGGGATGGGTCTTGGCCCCGCAGCCCTGGAGGGACAGCAAGAAGGCCGACAGCAAAAGGGCCGCCGCCCAGCGGCCGCGGCGCCCTGCGTCCGGGCCAGGCTCCGGCCTTCCCCCTGGGAGGGGGCCGGAAGGGCCGGAAAAAAACTCCTTGGCTTTGGGCATGGACTGACGCCCCCATGGGGCCGGGCCCCTGGTCAGGTTTTTGGAGGGTCCCCCTCTCCCTGGGGGCCGGCGGGCCGTCTTGCCTAGGCCCCGGGCTTACCGGGGAGATCCGCGGCCGCGGCCTCGATCTCGAGGGCCCTCTTGGCCTCCTCCAGCTGGCGGCCGACCGAGGCCGGGGCGGTCCCGCCAGGGGTGGACGAGCGGGCGGCCAGCAGGCTGTCCAGATCCAGGGCCCCGAGCACGTCCGGGTCGGCCTGGGGACAGAACTCCCTGAGGCTCTCGGCCCCGATGTCCCTAAGCGGGACGCCCCGGGCCATGGCCCTGGCCACCAGGGCCCCCACGGCCGCGTGGGCCTGCCTGAAGGGCAGGCCCTTAAGGACCAGGTGGTCGGCCAGGTCGGTGGCCGCCACGTAGGGGTCGTCGGCGGCCGCCCTGAGGCGTTCCAGGTCGAAGACCAGGCCCCTGACCATCTGGGCGGCCAGGGGCAGGACCAGCTCCAGGGTCTCCACCGTGTCGAAGAGCGGCTCCTTGTCCTCCTGGAGATCCCGGTTGTAGGACATCGGGAGTCCCTTCACCGTGGCCAGGAGGGAAACCAGGTTGCCGATGGCCCGGCCGGCCTTGCCCCGCATGAGCTCGGCCCCGTCGGGATTCTTCTTCTGGGGCATCATGGAGCTGGTGGTCGAAAGCGAGTCCGGCAGGGAGGCGAAGCCAAACTCCGACGAGCACCAGAGGACGATGTCCTCGGCCAGCCTGGAAAGATGCACCATCAGGATGGCCCCGAAGGACAGGAACTCCATCAGGTGGTCCCGGCTGGCCACGGCGTCGAGGCTGTTTTGGGCCAGGGGCGAGAGGCCCAGCTCCGAGGCCACCTCAAGGGGCAGGATCGGGAGACCCGTCCCGGCCAGCGCGCCGCTCCCCAGGGGCATGACCGCCAGCCGGGGGCCAAGATCGGCCAGCCTTTGCTGGTCCCGGCTGAGCATCTGGAAGTAGGCCAAGAGATGGTGGGCCAAAAGGATCGGCTGGGCCCGCTGGAGATGGGTGTAGCCGGGCATGGGGGCCGCCCCCGCACCGGAGGCCCGCTCGACCAGGGCCGCCCGAAGATCCCTTAGTAGCGCCCCCACGCGGCCAGAGGCCTCGATGAGGAACAGGCGCTCGTCAAGGGCCACCTGGTCGTTGCGGCTCCTGGCCGTGTGGAGCTTGGCCCCGGCCGGGCCTATCAGGTCGGTCAGGGCCTTCTCCAGGTTCATGTGGACGTCCTCGAGGGCCTCGTCCCAAACCATGCGCCCGGCGTCCACGTCCCGGGCCAGGACGTCCAGCCCCGACTCGATGGCCGCCAGCTCCTCCCCTGAAACCAGACCGGCCTTGGCCAGCATCCTGGCATGGGCCCGGCTGCCGGCCAGGTCATGCCTGGCCAGGCGGCAATCGTAGCCCACCGAGACCGAGGCCCTGGCCAGCGCGCCGTCCACGGCTTCCCCCAGGCGGCCCTTGAGGAGGCCGCCCGCCTTATGCGGGCCAGGGTCGGACAAGGCCTAGCCCCGCAGGAGCCTGTTGATGCGGAGCCTCAGGCCGCTGCACCTGATGAAGCCGCCGGCATCGCTCTGGTCGTAGACCTGGTCGGCCTCGAAGGTGGCGTAGGCGTCGTGGTAGAGGGAGTCGGGGGACTTGCGCCCAACCACCCTGACGGAGCCCTTGTAGAGCTTGAGCCTGACCAGGCCGTTGACCCTCTCCTGGCCCTGATCCATCAGGGCCTGGAGGGCCACCCGTTCCGGGGCGTACCAGAAGCCGTTGTAGACCATGGTCGCGTACCTGGGCAGCAGGGAATCCTTGAGGTTTATCACCTCCCTGTCCAGGGTGAGGCTCTCGAGGTTGCGGTGGGCCAGCCAGAGCACGGTCCCGCCGGGAGTCTCGTAGATCCCGCGGCTCTTCATGCCAACGAAGCGGCTCTCGACCAGATCGATCCGCCCTACCCCGTTCCTGCCGGCCAGCCCGTTGAGGGAGGCCAGGAGAGCCGCCGGGGACATCCTCTGGCCGTCCACGGCCACGGGGTTGCCGCCCTCGAAGGCTATCTCCACGTAGGAGGGCTCGTCCGGGGCCCTCTCGGGGGCGACGGACAGGAGGAACATGTCTTCGTCTGGCTCACGCCAGGGGTCCTCCAGGATGCCCCCCTCGTAGCTTATGTGGAGGAGGTTCCGATCCATGGAGTAAGGCTTGTCCACGGTCACGGGGACGGGAATGCCGTGTTTCTTGGCGTACTCTATCAATGACGTCCTGGAGGCGAAGTCCCACTCCCGCCAGGGGGCCACGGTCCTGATGCTGGCGTCCAGGGCCATGGCCGTTAGCTCGAAGCGGGCCTGGTCGTTGCCCTTGCCGGTGGCCCCGTGGGCCACGGCGTCGGCGCCCTCGGCGCGGGCCACCTCGACCAGATGCCGGGCGATGACGGGCCTGGCCAGGGAGGTGCCCAGCAGGTACTGGCCCTCGTAGACGGCGTTGGCCCTCATGGCCGGGAAGACGAAGTCGCGGACGAACTCCTCCCTGAGATCCGCGATGATGCACTTGGAGGCCCCTGTCCGCAGGGCCTTGGCCTCAAGGCCATCGAGTTCCTCGGCCTGGCCCACGTCCGCGCAAAAGGCGATGACCTCCTCGGCCCCGTAGTCCTGGCGGAGCCAGGCAAGTATGATGGAGGTGTCCAGCCCGCCTGAGTAGGCCAGGACTATTTTCTTGGCCTTGGCGGCCGTCTTGACGGACATCGATAGCACTCCTAGGGGCCAGGGGTCCAAGGGACTTGGGCCGCTTGAAACGGCAATTCACCAATTTAACAAGATGGCCGTCTTCTTTCAAGCATTTTTTGCCCAATCTTGACCAGATCCCACGTCCTGGTCCCCAGAGGCGCTCCCGGACCGAGAGATTGCCGGGGAAGGCCCGGCACCTTACCCGGCGGCCAACCGGAAATGGCTCCTTCCGGCACAAATGCCCCGAAAAAGTCATAAAGGGCCATAAACAGGGTATCATTGATGCAAAGAGCCAAGACCTGTCAACATTTAAACCCGAAAAGGACGAAATATTTTTCACCGGCCAAAGGCTCAACGCATAGCTTCACGGAAATCAATGGTTTTTTTCAGGGCTTGGCCAAAAACCAAAATATCGTCACCCCGAAAGCCGTTATGCCATATGGATATTAATGTACAAGTTATTTTTTGACTAAAAATGATCGGCTTTCCCGTGTTGTCTTTATGGGAAATTAGTGCTATTCTCACCTCCACGACAGACCTTATCGGGTCCCTCCCGAAGGCCCGGGTCCCCTAGGCGGCGGCAGGCACCTCTGGGCGGACGTTTTTCCGGCAAGGTCAGATGCGTTTTCCATCCGTCCCATCAAAGCCCAAAACCGGCCCCGGCCAGGACCAGGCTGGCCCTGGCCGGGCTTGCCGTACCAGCCCGGGCCCAAGCCCGGCGTAACCGCCGGCCCGACGAGAGGCCGGCCGATGAGGAGAGTCTCAAATGTTCAATCAGTGGAAGTGGCTATCATTCGGAATTGGAGTCCTGGTCGGGGCCGTCGGGGCCACGGTCATCGCCAGCCGCCCATCCTACATAAAAGACGGGGCGACCACGGTCCTCAGCCATGGCCTGACCGCCAAGAGGAAGCTCCAGGCCCTGGGCAGCGCGGCCAAGGAAAACCTTGAGGACCTGGTGGCCGAGGCCGACCAAAAGGCACAGGACCGGGCCAACGCCAAAGCCCAGTCCTGACGGGAAGGACAGCCGGACATGGAAGGACAGATACTCTCCGATCTGCGGGGCCGGTTACGAGTGAGATTGGCCCCGCCCGGCTTCACCTCCAGGACCTTCGATCGCCTGTCTTCGGCCATCAACAAGTGCGGCGGCATAAGGTATCTGGCCCACAATCCCCTAACCTCGAGCCTTCTCATAGTCTACGAGCCGTCGGTCCTAATCAGGCTGAGGCTGATGAGCGCCCTGGCAGACTTCGAGCCCGGCCAGCGGCGGGCCCTGTCAGGAAGCGAGCTGGGCATGCTGGCCGTCGGGGAGGAGACTCCCCTGCCCTTCAACCCAATCTGGTCGTTCCTGCTCAAAAGAATCTTCCTGCCAAGCCCCATAAGGCACTTCATCTCCATCTTGACGGCCGTCCCCTACGTCTGCGATGGGCTCAGGTATCTCCTGTGGCGCAACCAGCTGACGGTGGAGGTCCTGGACGCCTCGGCCCTGGCGGTCCTCTTCAGCCGGGGCGACCTCGGATCGGCCGGGACCCTCCTCTTCTTCTTCTCCCTCTCCCGATACCTGGAGGCCTGGACCAGGCGCCGCAGCATCTCGGGGCTCTTCAGGAGCCTGGCCGGCCACGAGGAGATGGTCTGGGTCCTGACCGACGACGGCCAGGAAATCAGGGCCAAGGAATCTGAGCTGGCCGTCGGCTCCAAGGTCATCGTCCGCGCCGGCGGGCTGGTCCCAGTGGACGGCCGCATCATCGACGGCGAGGCCATGATCAACCAGGCCACCATGACCGGCGAGCCCCTGGCGGTCAGGAAGACCGCGGGCGGGGCCGTCTTCGCCGGCACGGCCGTGGAGGAGGGGCAGATAGTCATCAAGGCCGACCGGGTAGGCGGCGAGACGCGGATCCGCTCCATCATCGAGTACATAAAGGAGTCCGAGGCCTCCAAGACCGGTCTCCAGGGCCGGGCCGAGCGCAAGGCCGACGCCATCGTGCCCTACAACTTCCTCCTGGCCGGACTCATCTACCTCTTCACCCGCAACACCATGAAGGCCGGCAACGTCCTCCTGGTCGACTACTCCTGCGCCATCAGGCTGTCGTCGCCCCTGGTCGTCCTCTCGGCCATGCGCGAGGGCAACGACAACGGCATACTGGTCAAGGGCGGCCGCTATTTCGAGGAGCTGGCCAGGGCCTCGACCGTGGTCTTCGACAAGACAGGCACCCTGACGGAGGCCAAGCCCGAGGTGGGCGAGATCGTCACCTTCCAGCCCTTCAACCGGGACGAGGCCCTCAGGCTGGCCGCCTGCCTGGAGGAGCACTTCCCCCATCCCGTCGGGCGGGCCGTGGTCCGCCAGGCCAAGGCCGACGGTCTGGGGCACGAGGAGGAGCACACCTCCGTGAACTACGTGGTGGCCCACGGCATCTCGTCCACCTGGCGGGACCACAGGGTCCTCCTGGGCAGCCGCCACTTCGTGATCGACGACGAGAAGGTCGCCATCTCGGCGGCCGAGGAGGCCGAGGCCGCGAGACTCTCCTCCGACGGCTCCAGCATCATCTACATGGCCGTGGACGACCGCCTGGCCGCCCTCATTGCCATAAAGGACCGACTGAGGCCAGGGGTGAAGAGGACCATCGCCACGCTCAAGGAGCAAGGGGTCGACCGCATCGTCATGCTGACCGGGGATCTCAGGAACGCCGCCCAGGCCATGGCCAACGAGGCCGGGTTCACCGAGTTCCTGGCCGAGCTCCTGCCCGACCAGAAGGCCAAGGTCCTCAAGGGCCTGCGCCGCTCGGGCGAGGGCGTCCTGATGGTCGGGGACGGGCTCAACGACTCGGCCGCCCTCTCCCTGGCCGACGTGGGCGTGGCCCTCTCCGACGGCTCCGAACTGGCCAAGGACGTGGCCAACGTCCAGTTGCTCGGGGGCCGCCTCGAGGGCCTGAACCTGGCCAGAGAGCTCTCCGTCCAGACCCTCCAGCGCATCCACACCAACTACCAGGTCATAGTCGGCCTGAACAGCCTCTTTTTGTCCCTGGGCCTCTTCGGCTGGATTGGGCCGGGGGTGACGGCCCTTCTCCACAACCTGACCACGTTCCTGGTCGCCCTGAGGGCCACCAGGCCAATCCTCTCGGCCGATCGGAGGCTGTCCCTCCTGCCGCCCCTCCCGCCCGAGGCCGTGCCGGATGGCCCGGCCGCGGACACGGGGCCCAGACCAAGGGCCCACCACCGCAAGGCCAGGAAGCCCTAGCCGCCCAGGGCCAGGGCGAAAGACCGGATGATTCCAAGGGCCCCGTCCCCGGAGGCGGGGCCCCTCATTTGGGAGCAAGGCATGATCGTAAGTTTCGTCAGAGGGCGCATCAGGGCCAGACTCACCCACCTCAAGGGCCAGGACGTCCCGCCCGTCCCGGCAGCGGGCACCCTCAAGGGCGTCAAGACCCTGACCATCAACCCATTGACTGGCGGCGTCCTTCTGGAATACGACCCCGAGGCCATCTCGGTCGAGGAGATCGCCTCGTTCCTGGAGCCCCTCGACCCCGAGGGGGCGGCCACGCTCAGGAACCCCTGGCTCCTGAAACCAAGGGGCCTCTTCGCCCGGGCGGTCGAGGTGCCCCCGGAGCTGCTTTCAGGCGAAGCCAGGGAAGCGGCCATGGCCAGGCGGCCCCGCCCCCGCGGCTCGGCCAGGGCCACCTCCGAGACCATCAACCTGGCGACGGCTTTCCTGAGCTGTGTGGCCTCGGCCTTTTGGGGCTCGGTCAGGACCCACACCCTCTGCGGCGCCGGCCTGGGGGTCCTCATTGCCCAGCACATCTGGCGGCACCGCCGGCGCCTCCGGCCCTTGGGCCAAATGGGCCTGCTGGAGATCCTGGGCATAGAGCTGCCAAAACTCATCGGGCCGCCCCTGGCCATGGAGGAGCCGGAACCGGACGGCGAGGACCCGGAAGGATCCTGAGGCCCCCAAAGCCTCTTCCCACAACACCAAAGGCTATCCAGGACGCCATCTGGATAGCCTTATTTGTACGCATATGCCCAATAGAGATATATTTTTGTAAGCGCACAACTAAAACAAATAAAAAATATAAACATATCAAAAATATAGTTAAATTATAACAGCTGTCCAAGAAAATCCTGGATCCCGGCTAAAACCACCGAAAACAGTACCCATATCGGCTAAAAAAGTCGGTTTGAGAATCCCAACCCCCTTGGCCCATCGGCTAGATGTTGTCCAAAAACCAGGGCCTCGCCAGGGCACCCAGGTTTCCTGGGAAGGAGGCCATTTCCTGTCAATGGCCGTATAAGCACTGGTTTTAGGCAATCACAATGAGTATTTCCCCTGTCATTCTTTGTCCTGGTCTCCTTGACATATGCTGGCCAAAAAATTTGGCCTGTCCAACCCGTGCCTTGACAGCACCGCCCTGGCAGCTGGTGCTAGCGACTTTACAGGTCATCATGTGATTTTCTCGATATCGCGATTATCTTGCCTTTTCTGAGATGATTTTGTATTTCCCAACTTTTTTATCACCTACATTCTCCATTGTTCTATCATGATTCGGTCGGATTGACGCCTCAAATATTATGTGGATCAGCCGGGCTTTTCATTGGCCCACCGCTGTTCCCGGCTCCTCCGTCTGTGATATCATGATTATAATACTACAGTCATGGGGATACTAAAATCGTCATTCTTAAAGATATTTCGGAAGAAAAGAGTATGGACAGAGTTTTTAGTTTAAAATAATGTGAAACTCACGTTCATAACGCAGCAGCAACACTTTGAGCGCATCGAGGTTGTCGACGTGAACGAGCATATTGCCTGATTCGGGCTGCGCCAAAACTCCACTTGCGGTCAAGCATGCGGAACGGAACGTCATGGTGGTTGACGACTCTATCTTTGCCGAGCCAGTGAGCCAGTTGAGGGTTGGCATTATTTAGCCTCCCCGTCAATCAACTGCCGACGTTCAATAATATCACGTTCGCGTTCCAATTCCCGCTTTAATTCGTCCTCCGTCGGCAGGTAGAGCATATATTTGGACGCAAACAGATTTTCGTTATCGGCAAGCACGGAGTATTTTACCATACTCTCACCTTTGTCGGCGCACAGAATGATTCCGATTGTCGGATTATCGTCCGATTGTTTCACCTTATCGTCAAACAAGCGGACATAAAAATCAATCTGCCCAATGTCCTGATAGGTCAATTTGCCTGTTTTAAGATCTATAACAACAAAACATTTCAAAATATAATTATAGAAAACGAGATCAACATAGTAATGGTCGCCGTCGGCGGTGATTCGCTTTTGACGCGCCACGAACGAAAAACCCTTGCCAAGCTCAAGCAAAAAGTCTTGTATCTTGTCGATGAGAGCCTGCTCAAACTCGCTTTCGTGATAGTCGCGGTTCTCTTTCAAGTCAAGAAATTCCAAGATGTACGGGTCTTTGAGAATATAGTTCGGGTCAGTTTTCGGTTCGAGGGTCTGTATCTCGCTCCGAACACTATCTCGCCCGCTTTTCTGTGTAGCAAGCAGTCGTTCGTAAAAGAACGAGTTGATTTGACGTTCCAACTGGCGGACGCTCAATGCGGCCTCCACGCACTCGCGGGCATAAAATTCACGACGTGACGCGTCATCTATTTTCATAAGCAACCGATAGTGCGACCAACTCAATTCGTGCCACAGCGTGGCACGATTCTGAAACGTCTTGAAAAACTGGCGCATACGACGCAGGCTGCTTTCGTCAAAACCTTTTCCAAACTCGCTCGTCAAACCTTTCGCCAAAAAACTCAATAAACCTTTTCCGTATTCGGCGCGTTCACCGACCGCTTCTTCAATTTGCCGCCCTATGTCCCAATAGGCTTCAATCATAGCGGAATTGACAGCGGTAAACGCTTTTGTCCTCGCTTGCGCAAGGGTATCGCGGATGCCTAGATAAATGTTTGTATCTATGCCGCCGTTTATCGGCTGAATCACGCCGTCTTGCTTGTCCACCACGTCGGCCTCCTATGCTTTGGGTGTTCCCCCGTTTCTGTCAACTTCCATTATATCGGCGAAGTCGCAGTCGAGGGCTCTGCAGATTTTGAGCAAAATGTCTGTGGTTACGCTCCGTCCTTTGGTCAGCTTTGCCATAACCGTAGTACTGACACCTGCGGCAATCCGCAAATCGTTCTTGTTCATCTTCTTATCAATTAGCAATTTCCACAATTTATTATAGCTAACGACCATCACAGCACCCCACGTTAACAGCATAACATACCATAACGCAAATGCTGTCAAAAAGCAAGATAATATTTGCATATGCCCAATTAATATTTGCATACGACATATAGACTCTCGGTGGAACCCCGGTTCCGCTTTGGAGACTTCGTGCACAATGCCAAAAATAGCCTTCTTGAAAAACCACCTTGACAAAACGTGTCTTCCACCTGTATTGCTGCGCAAGTCGCCAACAGCCTAACTTTTATGCTGATGAAAAAGCCTGCTTTGTTGAGATCTGCGAAAAACAAAAACCTTGAGATATGTCTTGAACCTGCTCGTTTCCAGGCTCTCCGGGTACTTTACATGGGCATCGCATTATGTTTGGAAATATCGGTTAAGATCGGCTCAGATATAACTATGTCAATGGATGTTTATTCAGATTAATCTATGGCATTTTAAACATAAAAATCAATACCATAATATTTATATAAGTAATTAATCTGAGGTATTAAGGTTTATGTCATATCTATTTTGGCCGACATCAGATAAAGCTATGATGAGGAGAAAAGCAAAGTCAGTCGGGGGAGCGTCAGTATTGTTCCTCTCTGGTCAGAAAGATAGGCCTAAATCAAATAAAGACTTTGGTTCGGAATATGGCAAAAACCACCTATAATGAGGCTGACGAGAAAAGAAAAATAGAGCTAGTTTATAATTTTTTAAGCAATAATGCTATAATCTTCTATACCATTAAATTTTAATAATTAAAAATGCTTCGCTTAACAAATGTTACGCTTTTACCGTGGAATTTATTGTTGACCTGCTGATGGCCGTCCACGGCCAAAAGGTCCCCTGGCTTGGCAGGCTCAAGAACAAGATGAACGCAATGATAGTGATTCCAGCCTGGGCTCAACGACAAGTTAAGACCACTACATCAAGCTGGAGGCCATAACGGGGAACGAGAAGCTTTGCAACGGCGACTTCACTCTCCCCCAACGCCATAATCGCCGGCGACGGGAAGCCTTGTGTCATTGACTGATCCCACTCAACCTCTGGAAACGCCTCCGCCGACGAGGCCAGGATGCTCCTCTTGTTCTTCCTTTGGGACGACGCCGAGAGGGAAGGCTCTACCTTGCTTTCCGGCCAGTGCATGGCACGGCCTGGATAGGGGCGTTTCTGCTGTCTTTGGTCAAAGTCGTAGACTACGCCTGAACCCCGGCCAAAGCCTCCCGGCCGGCCGCAGCCGGGGAAGGGGACGTACTTTACGTCAAGACGTACTCCCAGGCAATCGCCAGGCCATGGGCCGTTCCCCTCAACCAGCCATCCGAGGCCTCCCGACAAACACCTGGCTCTTTGCGGTCGGCTGCGGGCCGGCCATGATTGTACAAAACGCAAACTTATGTTAAATTATGATATAGAATACCTCTTGATGGTTTTATCCCAACTAGGGGTTTGACGGCCCGGTCCAACGGAGATACCGTCACCCATCCCCAGCCGAACTGCGGCAAGGAGGCCCAATGAACCGGCCAGGAATAAAGGCGATGGCTCTCATTGAGGTCCTCGCGGCCATGATCCTGGGACTAGCCTGCGCCTCCTGCGGCGAGTCGTCCCAGCCGGCGGCGACCGGTCCCGCGCCGGGGGCCCAGGACCAGATCACCATAATCCTGATCCCAAAAGTCACCGGCAACGCCTTCTTCGAGTCGGCCAACGCCGGTGCCCAGGCCTACGCGGCGGGGCACGGCTTCAAGGTCGATTACCGCGGCAGCCCCGAGGCCAGCGTCGACAGGCAAATCGAAATAGTCGAGCAGGCCATCAGGGAGAAGGCCAACGGCCTGTCCATATCGGCCCTGGACGCCCGGGCCCTTGACAGGGTCCTCAAGAAGGCCATGGACTCGGGCATCGCCGTCACCACCTGGGATTCAGACGCGGGCAGCGATGCCCGCAGGCTCATGGTCTCCCAGGGGACCCCATCGCAGCTGGGCAAAATGCTGGTGGAGATGGCCTCCAAGAGCCTCCTGAAGCGCGGCAAGTCCCCCTCCTCCGACCACATAAGGTACGCCTGGCACTACTCCCAGGCCACCGTCAGCGACCAGAATTCCTGGTACAAGGAGGGTGAGGAATACATCCGGCGGACGTATCCCAACTGGGAAAACGTGGCCCCCCAGAACTACTACAGTGAGCAGGACTCCGAGTTGGCCCTGGCCGTGGGCAAGGAGATCCTTGAGACCCACCCTGACATCGACGCCATCATCTGCAACGACTCCACCTCGCTGCCCGGCCAGGCGGCGGCGGCCAGGGAGCTTGGCCTGGACGCTTCCAAGGTCACCATCACCGGCTTCGCCTCGCCCAACGCCATGAAGGAATTCGCCAGGGAGGGCATCATCGACCGCTGGGGACTCTGGGACTGCCAGATCCAGGCGGCCATCGCCTGCTACCTCACCTGGCGCCTGGCCTCAGGCCAGGCCATCGCCACCGGCCAGGTGATTGAGGTGCCCGAGATAGGCCTGGTCGAGGTCATGCCGAACACGGTCCTCGATCCCTCTGCCACCAACCTCCCATACACCGGGGTGGTCCTTTTGCCCTCCAGAACGGAATTCACCATAGACAACATGGACGGATACGATTTCTAGCCCGCCCCGAGTCCTAGGGACAGTGCCGGGGCCAGGCCAATTCCATGAGGCTAACATTTGTTAGTAGCATCCCAAAACCATGGCCATGGCTCCCTCTGGATGGCCGGCCGCTCTCCCAGGGCCCTCCTCCAGGCCCTCGGCCTGGCACTCCTGTGCCTGCTCCTGATCCCAGGGTGCCATCCCAAGACCGACGTCCTGGGCGACGGCTTCTTCACGGCCATGGCCGATGGCTTCGACGATGACGGCTGGAAGGACTTCCTGACCATCTACGTCAACAACGGCTCCATAACCACGGCCGAGTTCAACGCCTTCAACGAAGCAGGGCTATTGAGGAGCTGGGACACTGATTACATGCGTTCGGTCCACCGCAAGGGCGGCCTGAACCCAAACTACTACCCCAGGAAGTACTGCAGCTTCCTGGTGGCCGTACAGGATCCGTCCAGGATCCTGCCAATCGAGGGCGGGGCCAAGAGCCATGAGATTTTCCTGGCCCTGGCCAAGGCGGCCATAGACTACAGCCGCCAGAGAAAAAACGAGATAGCCGAGGTCAGGCTCCCCGAGAGCGGCTTTCCCGATGACGTCTAGCACATTGTTTTTCTTGATTTGACGCATGCCGATACCTCTGACTAATCTGATTAAGCCACCATCTGTTATTATGTAAATTGGCCGTGTTTTCCCGTCGTTCCAAGAAAAACAAGGTGCTAGGGCACCAGCCAAGAGCTGCGCCACATCCCGGCAGCCTGGACCGGCCCGAGCGCCAACCTGACCAACGGACTGAACCTGGGATCTGAAATTGACTGAACTCCCCTCCATAAAACCAAAGAGCATCTCGACCAGGCTGCTCTTGGCCACGCTCCTGGTGGTCGTGATCCTGACCCTCGGTCTGGTCGGGATCATGATCCAGGCCATGTCCAAAATGGCCGAGAACATACTGCTCGACGTCATGCAGCCCATGGCCAGGACGGCAGCACTCAGCCTGGAGGCCAACCTCCACACCATGGTCGACCGCTTTTACGTCATAAAGGGCACGACCATGCTCAGAAACCCCAACGCCCTTCCGGAGACCAAGAAGGAGACCATAGAGGGGTTCATGAACTCGGTTGAGCTGGCCTGGCTGTGCCTCTACGCCCCCCCCGGCAACCTCATAACCGGCACCGAGGACTGCCCGGTGAGCATATCCGGCCGGAATATCCTGGCCCAGATGAAGAAAAACCGAAACCTGGTGATTGAGGACACTTCGATCGGCAACATCGGCCTGGAAATCGTCATGGGCGTCCCGCTGTACACCTGGAACCAGAGCCCTGACCTGGAGGAGCCGGCCCAGTTCCTTGTCGGGAGCTACGCCTACGATCTCCTGGGCGAGATAGTGAACACGCTGAACATAGGGACCAACGGGGCGGCCTACATTATAAACGACGATGGGGAAATCATCGGGAGCCTGTCTCTGGGCGCAGTCTACAGCCACCAGCCAATAGCCGAGATTCTGGGCGACGCTCCCAGGACCCTGGAGAGCCTGGGGCGCATGACCAAAGGCCAGATAGGCTCAGAGACGGTCGAGACCCCCAAGGGGCCCATGTACGTCAGCTACTCCCCCATCAGGGGGACCTTCTGGTCACTGTGCATCCTGGCCTCCAGGGGCGACTTCATGGCCCAGGTCAGCCAAGCCAGCTCGACCGTCCTCCTGATTACCCTCCTGGCCCTCATCGCCTTCGCCTTCGTCTTCAGGGTCGTCTTCGGCAACATCGTCATCAAGCCCCTCAAGGACCTGACCCGCAACGCCAGCAACCTGTCCCAGGGACGCTTCGGCCTCGAGGAGGATCTGGCCGCCAAAAAGGCCCTCTCGACACGCACCGACGAGATAGGAAGCCTGGCCAGGGCCTTCAACGTCATGAGCGGTGCCGTGGCCAACGTCATAAGCGACATCGGTTCCCTGACCGCGGCGGCCGGCTCCGGCGCCTTGAACGCCAGGGCCAGGCCCGAGGCGCACAGCGGAGACTTCAACAACATCGTCTCGTCCATCAACAGCACCCTGGACGCCATCTGCAGCCACTTTGACTCCATTCCCGACGCCATATCCATTTTCGACGACCACAAGAAGCCCATCTTCGTCAACGACGCCATGGGCGCCATCCTTAGGGAACAGGAGCTGGACCAGGAAAGCCCGGACCTCCTCGATACCCTGGCCGGCTCTGGCGACGCCGCCAAAGTCCCCAAGGGGGCCAGGAAAATATTCGACCGCCACGGACGGACGGATGACACCTTCAGGGACGAGATAAGCCTCACCTCACCCAAGGGGAGGACCAGCTACTACACCCTGAGGCTGAGGCACCTGGGCCCGTCGCCGGCCACGGCCATCTCCGGTCCCCTGGACTCCTTCATGCTCATCCTGAACGACGTGACCGCCCTGACCCGGGCCCTTGACGCCGCCAATGCGGCCAGCAAGGCCAAAAGCGAGTTTCTGGCCAACATGAGCCACGAGATCCGCACCCCCATGAACGCCGTCATCGGCCTGACGGAACTCCTTCTGCAGACCAGGCTGGACGCCCAGCAGCTGGAGTACGCCGAGAACGCCAACCGCAGCGGCCAGGCCCTTTTGGGCATAATCAACGACATCCTGGACTTCTCCAAGGTCGAGGCCGGGAAGATGACCCTGGAGCTCATCCCCTTCTCGCTCTCCAAGATCTTCAGCGACATAAAGGTGATGTTCGCCGAGCAGAGCAGGAAAAGGGGCATAGGCCTCGTCTTCGGGCTCAAGGGCCAGCCTCCGGACAACCTGATAGGCGATCCGCTGCGCCTTGGCCAGATATTCATCAACATCGTCGGCAACGCCTTCAAGTTCACCCAGGAGGGCTCCATCGCCATAGAGGCCACCCTCTATTCCCGCCAGGAAGACGACTGCGAGGTGGTCTTCAGGGTCACCGACTCCGGCATAGGCATGTCCCCGGAGCAGACTTCCCGGCTCTTTACCGCCTTCACCCAGGCCGACAACTCCACGACCAGAAAATACGGGGGCACCGGCCTGGGCCTGGCCATCACCAAGCGCCTGGTCGAGCTCATGAACGGCCGGATCTGGGTCGAGAGCCAGCCGGGCAGGGGCACCAGCATGCACTTTTCCGCCGTCTTTGGCCTTGACCGCGACCTGCCCCCGGCCGTGGCCGTCGTCCCCGACGATTATGCCCAGCCGCCACCCCAGGCCGGTGAAGACGGGGATGGCCAGGGCCGTCCGGACGACTTCCCCGCGGCTGGGGAACCGGGGCCGGACGAGGCCAGGCCCAAAAAGCCCAAGCCAAAGGCCCGCCAGGGCAAGCCAGCCATCAACGCCGTCCCGGAACTCGTGGGGAAGCGCGTCCTCCTGGTGGAGGACAACGACGTGAACATCCTGGTGGCCAAGGGCCTAATGGCCAAGATAGGCCTAAAGGTGACCGTGGCCGAGAACGGTCAGCTGGCCCTCGACAGGCTGGCCCAGGCATCGAGGGAGGAACTGGGACTCCCGTTCGACATAATCCTCATGGACCTGCAGATGCCGGTCATGGACGGCTTCGAGGCCACCCGCCGCATCAGGGACATGCCAGAATACGCTGGCCTGGCCATCGTGGCCATGACCGCCCACGCCTTCGCCGAGGAACGCGACCGTTGCCTGGCCTGCGGCATGGACGGACACCTAAGCAAGCCCATAGACGTGTCAACCCTCATCGCTACCCTGAAGGATTTCATCTGCCCTGACGCCACGGCCTAGACGCCCACCACCCCACCCCGGCCAACAGCTGGCTGGCCCCCAACCCCAGGGGACGTCCGGCCAATGCCCCAAGCGGCCCCCAGCAAGCCAGATCGGGCAATCCTCACCGCCTTACGAAAGCGGCATCCGATATGGGCCCAAACAATCGGGCCACGGAAGCGGATGCGGGGAAGGGATTGTCCCCTGCGACTGGCCTTGGGAATCGCGAAGTGCCTTTCGGGTGCCGGCCAGGCAAGGATTCGACCCACGGAAGCGGAGCCACTAGAAAAGTCAGTGGGTCAGCAAAGGCGGCTCATAAATATTGCAAAAATTTTATTGCTATTTAAATTTAAAAATAATATCTATTAGTTCTAGTACATCAATAATTTACTTATATAACATTATTTTATCAAATCATAAAAATATTCAGTTCATTACCATGCAAGTACATCATTTATCCCTCGCCAAAAATCAGGAAATTTGCTGACGTCAATTATCAGGGTTAAAACTCCAAGACCCATATAGCTTATGGCTTTCCACTGATGGACCAAAGATTGCGGGCATACAAAAAATGCTATATGTTTATTGAAAGGGAAAGACGTTTCTTGACGCTTTTTAGGTATTTCCCTTGTTTGGGGAGGATTCTAATATGGGAATAAAACTGCCTTATCTGCCGGTTGGTACGCAGGATTTTGATAAGTTCCGTGCGAAAAATGGCGTATATGTCGATAAAACAAGTTATTTCCGAAAATTAACTCAAATTGGCGAAGTCGTCTTCTGCGCCAGGCCAAGACGCTTTGGCAAATCCCTTACGGTCTCCACTCTTGACGCATATTTCTCAGGGAAAACAGAACTTTTCAAGGGATTGGCCATCGAGAGATTCATGAAATCCAGGGACTTCACCCCAAAGCCGGTAATCAACTTGACGATGAGCCGTCCCAGCGGAGGCCGCAGCATAGAAATTTTTGAGGAAAAAGTCATTGAGGAACTCAGAAGAAATGCCGAACGACATGGTGTCGCTCTGAGGAGTTCAGATGTGCCCGGTGTTTTTTCAAATCTGATTCTGGACATCAAAAAGGCCCGCTCCCAAAATGTCGTCATTTTGATCGACGAATACGATGCCCCTGTCATAAAAATAATCCAGGATCCTGCGTTAGCTAAGATTAAAGATCTGCTGAAAGATACTCGGTCTATCATGTCTAACTTTTACAGCAAGATCAAAGATGAAGATTCAAATATTGATTTCGTCTTCATCACCGGGGTCACCAAATTTTCCAGCATGGGCGTCTTCTCCACCCTGAACAATTTAAAGGACATCTCCCTTTTACCCGAATTCGCCGCCCTCTTAGGTTTCACGCAGGAGGAACTGGAAAACAATTTCATGCCATTCATCAGGAAGACGGCCGACAGGCTTTGCCTGACGGAGACTGAGCTTCTGGCCAAAATCAAAGACTATTACGATGGCTTTTCCTTTGACGGGGAGACCCGGCTGTACAACCCCTTTTCCGCCCTGAATTTCTTAGGGGACATGGAGTTCAACAACTACTGGATGGAATCAGGATCGAATACCCTCATCCGGGAAATTCTTAGGGACAAGGGACTCACGGTGGACCAGTTCCGCAATTATCCGGTAAACAAGGATTTCGCCCGTTCCCCGGGGGAAATAGATGCGATTCCGCCCGAAGGATTCCTTTACCAGGCTGGCTATCTAACCTTGCGGAAAAAACAGGATTCCTCTTTCAGTCTGGACTACCCCAACTTCGAGGTCCGCTCGTCAATGTATAAGCTTTTCATCCAAAATGTCTATAAAACTGTCACTCTGGCTGGGGAGGCTTCCGAGGAGTTGAAAGAACACCTATCGTCAGGGGATGTCAAGGCGATTGTGGAGGATTTTAGGCGCCTATATTATAACATCAGCTATATTGACCATGTGGCCGCAATGAGGCGCCTCAAGATATTCCAGGCCAAAACAGACCACGAGTTTCCCGAAGTGGCTCGTCTCATGAAACTGGTCTATGAAAGCGATGACTTTGAGGATGTCAAAACAGAAGTAGAGCTAGCCATGGCTCAAGACAAGTACGATCTTGCAACCAGACTATTGGATGAACTCATAAATAAATACGATCAGGATAACCTAATTCGCCATAAAATGAACGAGAGCTACTATCGGTCACTTCTGCAGTCTTTCCTGTTGGGGGCGGGAATCAACGTCAGCCCTGAACGCCATACAAATATGGGACGCAGCGATTTGATCATAGAATATAAAAACATGGCCTACGTCTTGGAATTAAAGGTCGTGGAGAAGACCAAAGATGCCGAGACAGCGGCTGAGACGGCAATGTCGCAGATTATCGAAAAAAACTACTCTGCATATTTTGGCAATCCCATTCTCCTGGCCTTGGCCTTTTCCAATGAGAAGAGAAACATCGTCGCTGGTTACCATGCCAAGGGCGAATCGTATGAAAAGCTTGATATCGGCATCCGTTTCGGAAAAGTCAAGGAGGCGTTCGCGGAAATGGCGCAGGCAAAGACTGCCATGAAAACCGAAAAAAAGCGACATCCCAAAAGCTAGCAACCACCAGCTAATTCCAAGTTGCTTTTAATATTATATTTTGGGTTTAGCGATCACGTGGGTAAAAATATTTTTCTTAGACTTTTGAGCGATCACAGGGGTAGCCTTATATTTCAACCGTTTCAGTTCGAGCTATTTTTAGGCCTTCTGAATTTTGGCACAAAATATGCCTGAACACAATTTCCTTATTATTTATGGTAAACTTCAAACTCATATGAGTGTGTTATGGATTTGGCACAAAAAATGCTAAGACGTATTTTGTCATTTGGTCATGTTCCGGCACTACCCTGTTTAAGGGGGA
Organism: Deltaproteobacteria bacterium; assembly: GCA_031264145.1. Classification (GTDB taxonomy): domain Bacteria; phylum Desulfobacterota; class Desulfarculia; order Adiutricales; family Adiutricaceae; genus JAIRNQ01. The sequence continues at coordinate 341 of JAISEK010000071.1, read as the reverse complement.
AAACTGGCATAATTATTGCTTTCATTATAATTGGCACAATTATTGCTTTCAATTTTTTCTCCCTAACCCAACAAGCATCAAGCAACAAACAGCAAACGCGATCCTCAACCATCACTCAATAGAGGAATTGATTCTTGCTCCGTATCAACTTTCAACTCTTTCCTGGTTATGGGTGGAGTCGCCACCGCCTGTTCCACAAGCCGCCTGAATAACTTTCCACGGCTTCTGGATTTCCTGCGGTTAAAACGAAAAACGAACTCGTCCATATAGAATTCAAGGTATTTCTTGCTGGTGCCACCTTGGAAGGTGCCAAGGAGCCATCGTTTCAGGAGGGAGAACAC
>JAISEK010000025.1 GCA_031264145.1 Deltaproteobacteria bacterium | reverse complement strand
AAGTCATATTTTAAACTGCAGTATCAAAAACTCCATGGAGTGGTTTTTGATTTTTGTTCAGGTCCTTGAGGATTGAAATTAAAAGTAATGCGTCAGGTGTAAAAAAATCTATAATTATTTAATTATCATTCTCTAACACATCATTGAATATTGGCATGTTTTGAAAATGACGCTCAAGTGTTGCGATTTTGGCATGATAATTGCTTAGGTTTTCTGTTCGCTGTAGTGATATTTACGACTCCAGGAACATCAAGTTTCAGTCCTTTGCTGATCAGATTCGCAAATTTGCCAGGCTCACTAGTGACCAGGGCATGAGAAAACACATCGCCCTTATACCCCAAGGCCGGGCCCTTTGACAGGAGCCTGCGACCGGGCGCGCCCTGGCGCCGGGCCCCTCGGGCTGGGCCCAGGGGGCGGGTGTTGATTGGCCGCCCGTCCGTGGTATACTTCAGGCCTTGGACGGCCCGGGTACGGCCCCCGCGGCCTCCATGGGGAGGCTCACTTGTCGGACATATCCAGCCAGATCAAGCTCGCCAACGGCCTGGGGATGCCCAGGCTCGGCCTGGGGACCTGGGGCCTCTCCGGGCGGGCGGCCGTGGCCCCTGCGGTCGAGGCGGCCCTGGAGGCCGGCTACCGGAGCTTCGACACGGCCAGCGTCTACGGCAACGAGGCCGAGCTGGGCGCCTCCCTCAGGGAGTCGGGCCTGGCCCGGGGGGAGCTGTTCGTGGCCAGCAAGGTCTGGAACTCCGACCAGGGTCCCGGCCTGACCCGTCAGGCCTGCCTCGGGAGCCTGGAGCGCCTGGGCCTCCAGTTCCTCGACCTCCTGCTCCTCCACTGGCCGGTGGCCCTCAGGAGCCTCCAGGCCTGGGAGGAGATGGAGCGGCTCCTCTCGGAGGGGCTGGTGAGGGCCATCGGGGTCTCCAACTTCGGGAAGGGCCACCTGGCCCGGCTCCTGGCGGCCTGCGGGACCAGGCCCATGGTCAACCAGATCGAGCTCCACCCCTACCTGTCCCAGGAGCCCCTGGCCGGGTACTGCCGGGACCAGGGCATCGTCGTCGAGGCCTACAGCCCCCTGGCCAGGGGCCAGGTGAGGAAGAACCAGTTCTTCCAGAAGCTGGCCCGGAGGCATGGCCGCAGCGTGGCCCAGGTGGTCCTGAGGTGGCACTTCCAGGGCGGCCGGGCCCTGATTCCCAAATCGGCCACCCCCCAGAGGGTCAGGGAGAACGGGGCCATATTCGACTTTGTCCTGAGCCCCGAGGAGATGGCCGGCATCGGCAGGCAGAACCAGGACCGAAGCGTCCTCAGGCCCAGGTTCGAGCTGGACGGGGAAGGCTGGGTGATGGGGGATGGCGGGCCAGCGGTCCCCCTGGGTCACCCCGTCAGGCCGGAGTAGGCCACGTAGCGTCCCCCCCCGGTCATCTCCACCCTCAGATCCATGCCGAAGGCCCGGCTCAGGCACCCCGAGGACAGCGTCTCCGCCAGGGGGCCGGCGGCCACCGTCCGGCCCCCCCTGACGATCAGGGCCGAGGTCATGAAGGGGGCGATCTCCGTGACGTTGTGGGTGGACAGGACCAGCGACGGGGCCCCGGGCGAGGCGGCCAGGCGGGCCAGGAGGCCCAGGAACAGCTCCCGCCCGCCCATGTCCAGGTTCGACATGGGCTCGTCCAGGACCAGGAGGGCCGGCTCGGCCAGGCACGCCCGGGCCAGGAGGGACCTCTGGCGCTCGCCGGAGGAGAGGTGGGCGAAGGGCCTGTCCAGGATCCCCGAGAGCCCGAAATCGGCGGCCAGCCCCTCGGCCCGCCTGACCATCTCCCTTTCCGGCTCGGCGTAGAGCCCCAGGGAGGCCAGGTAGCCGGAGACTATCACCTCCCTGACGCTGGAGTGCCCGGGCATCATGTCGGCCAGGGCCTGGGAGACCCAGCCTATGCGGCGCCTCAGCCTCCTCAGGTCGTACTCCCCCAGCCTGTGGCCAAGGACGGACGCCCGCCCCTCGGTCGGCCAGACGTAGCCGGTCACGATCCTCAGGATGAGGGTCTTCCCGGCCCCGTTGGGCCCCAGGAGGGCCCAGTGCTCGCCTGGCCTGACCAGCCAGTCGATGTGGTCGAGAAGCGTCAGGGGGCCGCGCCTGAGGACGACGCCGGAGAGCTCTATGACCGAGTCAGCCATGTCCAATCCTTTGGGGGCGGCCCGCCCATCCGGGCCGGAGGGCGCGCCGGGAGGCGGCGCCCGGCGAGGGTGGCCATGGGGCCGCCACGGGGAACACCACGATGCCAAACACTGTCCGTAAGGCCGACGTGCGCGACGTCCCGGCCATCTACGAGCTCCTGAGGGAACTCTCGGCCCAGGGCCTGCTGCTCCCCCGCAGCTACGCCAACCTATACGAGATGCTCCAGACCCTGCACGTGGCCACGGCCCCGGGGGATCCCGGCCGCCTGGCCGGGGTGGCCGCCCTCCAGGTGGCCTGGGAGGACCTGGCCGAGGTCCGCTCGCTGGCCGTCCCGGCCGACCTGAGGGGCCTGGGCCTGGGCCGGGACCTGACCCTGGCCGTGGAGGAGGAGGCCAGGCGGCTGAGGGTCCGGCGGATGTTCGTCCTGACCTACGTGCCCGAGTTCTTCGCCAGGCTGGGCTACCGCGTGGTCAGCCTGGACAGCCTGCCCCAGAAGATCTGGGCCGTCTGCTTCAACTGCGTCCACTACCCCAACTGCAAGGAGATAGCCCTGGTCAAGGACCTTTGAGCCGGGGGCCGGCGCGGGCGGCCCCCCGGCAACCCCCAGCGGCCCCGCTCGGGCGCCTCGGGGACAATCCTGGCGCGCCCGGCGGGGGGCGGTAAGACGCGGAGGCGGCCGGGCTTGATGCCCGTTGCCGGGGCATCGTCCTTGGCGGATCCCGGAAAGCGGGCTCCCCGCGTCCCCGCCGATCTCGCCTTGGCCGCCGGGGAGCCGCCCGGCCACCGCTCCGGCCAGGGCGAGGGCCGGGTTTTGCCCCGGACCCCGTCCCCGGTCAGAACAGCCTGGCCTCGCTCGGGGGGGTTATGTTGTCCAGCTCGTCGATTGTCGGGAGGGAAGCCAGATCGCTCAGCTCGAAGGTCTCCAGGAACTTGTGGGTGGTCGAGTAGAGCATGGGCCGGCCCGGGAGGCTTTCCCTCCGGCTGGAGATGCGGATCAGCTCCTTGTCCAGGAGGGTCTTGATGATGCCCCCGGCGTCCACGCCCCTGATCTTCTCGATCTCGGCGCGCAGGACGGGCTGGCGGTAGGCGATGACGGCCAGGGTCTCCAGGGCCGCCTTGGAGAGCTTGGCCGGGGTGTTGCGCTTGAGCCTCAGGGCGTAGGGCGCCAGGTCCGGCCTGGTCCTCAGCTGGAAGCCCTCGGCGACCTCCCTGATGGAGAAGGCCCTGTCCGCCAGCGCGTACTCGGCGTTCAGCTCCTCGATGGCCCTGCCGACGCCCTCAGGGCCTGAGCCGTCCTCGATTATCTCGGCCAGCTTTTCCAGGCTCAGGGCCTGGTCGCTGACGAAGAGGAGGCCCTCGACGATGGTCTTCAGGGAAGGCATGGCTCACGTCTCCCAATGGCGGGTGGCCGGGGCCCGGCGGGGCCCCCCTCAGCGGTAGTCGAGGGACTCGGGGCCGGCCTGGGCCGAGGGATCGGCCAGGAAAAGCCTGGGCCCGGAAGGGTCGAGCTCGTGGTCCTGGAACAGGCGCAGAAAGCCGGTCCGGGCCAGCTCCAGGATGGCCAGTAGCGAGAGGGCCAGCTCGAAGCTGTCGGCCCCGTCCCCGAGGAGTTCCCGGAAGTGGGCGGCCTTGGCCTCCAGGAGGAACCGCCTTATCTGCCCCAGCCTCTCCCCTATGGTGACCGTCTCCATGTGGAAGCTGAGCGACATGCCCTCGGAGGCCCTGAGGGACAGGAGGTGGTGCCAGGCCTTGACCAGCTCGAAGCTGGAAGACTTGGCTATCCTCTGCTCGGGCCTCGGCAGCTTCTCGCCCGCTGGCAGATCCAGGGTCAAGAGGCCCTCGCCGCCCCTGGCGAAGACGTCCCGATCCAGCTGGGGCCTGGAGCCCAGGGCCTCGGCGGCCGCCAGGAAGGCCGCATGCTCCAGGAGGGGCTGGACCAGCTCCATCCTGGGGTCCTCCACGGCCGGGCCGCCGGGCTCCACCTCGGCCGCCGGCAGGAGCATCTTGGACTTTATGTGGGTCAGCGTGGCGGCCATGATCAGGAAGTCGCCGGCCAGGTCGAGGTTCAGGGACTCCATCATCTCTATGTACTCGAGGTACTGGGCGGTAATCAGGGAGACGGGGATGTCGTGTATGTCGACCTCGTTTCTCTTGATCAGGTGGAGCAGGAGATCCAGGGGCCCCTCGTAGATGTCCAGCTTGAGCGTGATCCCGTCGTTGTCCAGCAGCATGTGTCCCCCCGCGGCGCCCCTTCCTTCCGGCCCCTGGCTTGGGCCCCCTGGCTTGGGCCCCCTGGCGGGCCGTGCCCTCTCGCCGCCCCTGGCCTCCCCGGCCGCGGCCGCCCGCGGCCCGCCCTCCGGGCGGCGGGGCGTCCCCCGGGCGGTCAAAAGAGCGAGATGACGAGCCTGATGATTCCCGAGACGATGTCCCCGAAGGGGCCCGCCGCGACGAAGATGACCAGGGCCATCATGAAGACCATCTGGTAGCGCTGGCAGAAGTCTATGGCCTGCCGCGACAGGAACATCGAGAGCACGTTGAAGCCGTCGAGGGGCGGCACGGGGATCAGGTTCAGGACGGCGAAGGCGATGTTGGTGGCCATGCTCCTGGCCGCGAAGCCCATGAGCGGGCTGTATATGCCTGACGGCAGGAAGCCGGCCACGAGGGCCATGTTCCTCAGGGCCAGCCAGAGCGTCAGGAAGGCCAGGGCCGCCAGGGCGATGTTGGCCAGCGGCCCGGCCAGGGCCACCAGGGCCATGTCCTGGCGCAGGTTCCTGAAGTTGCGGCCATTGACCGGCACTGGCTTGGCCCAGCCGATGAACCCGGTAACGACCATGGCCAGGGTGCCCAGGAGATCCAGATGGGCCAGGGGGTTGAGCGAGATCCGGCCCATCATCATGGCCGTGTCGTCGCCCTTTTTCCAGGCCATCCAGGCGTGGGCGCACTCGTGGATGGTCAAAGCCAGCAGGATGGCCGGTATCTGGATGATTAGGTCAAGATATGATTTGCCCAGTATCATTGTGTCAGTCAACCGTTCGATATTGGGAATGGCCGCGCTGCCCGGGCTGGCCCGGGGCGCGTTGCCAGGCCGGGGGCGGGGATCTGAATTCGGCCAGGACCAGCCCCAGGCCGCGGCGCGGGGGCATGTGGAACCTGGACGCGGCAAAGCCGGCGGCGGCGGCGGCCCCGACGAGGTCCCGGAGCCTCTCCCTGGGGAAGGAGAGGGCCATCGGCGAGAGTGGCCTCAGTAGTCTCCCGGCGGCCCCGAAGAGGTCGCCAAGGCCGCCCATGGTCTCGTGGCGGGCCTGGAGGCGGCCGGCCCTGGCCTGGCCGCTGGATCCCCCCTTGTGGTACGGGGGATTGACCACCAGGAAGTCCAGGGGGCCGTCCAGGGCGGAAGGCCCCAGGAAACGCCAGTCGGCCTCGATGGCCACTATCTCCGGGCCATCTGGGCGAGACGCCAGGGCCCTGGCGGCGTTTTCCCGCAGGGAATCCCGGAAGTCCCTGCCGGCCTCGATCAGGAATAGTGTCCCCAGGCCCCCCAGGCGGCCCTGGGCCAGGGCCTCCAGGCCCACCACCCCGCAGCCGGCCCCCAGGTCGGCGGCCCGGCCCTCAAGCAGGGGGGGGACGAAGCGGGCCAGCAGGACGCTGTCCTGGCTGAAACGGTAGCCGCCCTCTGGCTGCCTGTAGTCGTCGGGCAAGATGGCACCCCCGGGCCGCCGCCGGGCGGGCATCCTGGGCCGGCCCCGGCGGCCACGACCTATATACCATAATAGGCCGCGGCTGTGCAAAGACCGAAGGGACCGGGATGGGCTTTAAAGACTGGCGACGCCGCACGGCGGGTTCCGTCCCGTCATTCTATGGAACGTCCTCGTCTGGGCCCTATATGTGGATAAACTCGCCGGCGCCCGAGACCGCCTCGACGTCAAGGCGGAAGGACCGCCCGTCCGGATCGGTGGCCGGGCGTATCCGTCAGGGCGTCACCCGCGGTATCTTCCGGACCGGCTCGCGGCCCACGTCGGGGAGCACGGCGGCCGTGAGACCAAGGGTGGCCTCGCCGACGTGGGCCACGTCATCGGCAATAGCGGTGATGGCCTGATCGGCCGATGGATCCGGCCGGGCCGGATCCGGCGCGCCCGTCGCCGGCCCGCCGTCTGGAACATTCAAGGCATGCGTCCTCCTTGCCATGCTGACATATCGGCATGACAACATGCGTGGCTGTCGCTGCCAGCGGGAAATCACCGGGATTGTCTTTCGCCGCCCGGCCATCGGCGGCCCGGGGATCGGGGTTGGCGAGCCCAAGGCGCCGCGGAGGATGGGGCCTCGGGACATGGTCCAGGCCCACGCCCCGGGTGTCGCCGCAGGTCCTCGCTTTGGCCTGTGGACGCATGCGTGGCGCATGCTGGCCGGATTGGCGATATTTTTGTAAAAGTTTAATTTAGTATAAATAAGATAAATTTAATCAATAATATGATAAAATTATATATTAATAAAATATTTTTTATAGATATAAATTTTATAACTTGCATATAGAGATATTTTTAGTTAAAATATATATGATTATTTCCCCTTTAACCTTTGTCGGGTTTATGCTATCATGGCGGCTGATCTTTCTTCCGGCCCGGCCAAGTCGCCTGGGCCGCGTCCGGCTTACTCCCGGCGACCTGACAAGGGCGGACATGGGCAAGGACCTCTTCATAAGCGACCTCAGGAATCTTCCCGTCGGCACGAGGGTCAGCTGCCTCCTGATGGTCAAGTCCCTGGACGTGGCCGTGACTAAAAACGGCTCGGCCTACATGTCCTTGAGACTTGGCGACAACAGCGGCCAAATCCCGGCCAAGCTCTGGGATGTCACCAGCGAGCAGAAGAGCCTTCTGGCCGTGGGCTCGGTCTACCTGTTCAACTGCCGTCTGGACAGTTTCAGGGACAAGCTCCAGCTGGTCGTGGACTCGGCCGAGGCCCCCACGGGGGCTCCCGAGATGGCCGACTACGTCAAGGGCCCCCAGGTGTCCCTCGGCGGGATGAAGGGGCAGCTCCTCGCGCTGGTCGGGTCCATCTCCGATCCCGACATCCGCTCCCTGGTCTCCGCCGTCCTGGCCCGGCCGGAGACGGAATGCTTCTTTGAGTGGCCCGCGGCCATGGAAATCCACCACGCCTATGCCGGGGGCCTCCTGGAGCACAGCCTCTCCGTGGCCAGGCTGGCCGACATGCTTTCCGGCCACTACCAGATGGCCCTGAACAGGGATATGCTGCTGGCCGGGGCCATCCTCCACGACCTGGGCAAGTGCTGGGAGATTTCCGGCGGCGCGGCCCCGGAATACACCATCCGCGGCAACCTGATGGGCCACACGGCCATGGGGGCCCTGTTTCTGGAGCTGGTGGCCGACTCGCTGCCCGGCTTTCCCCAGGAGAAGCTGCTGGTTCTTGAGCACATGGTCCTGTCCCACCACGGCGAGATGGCCAAGGGGGCCCCGGTGACCCCCAAGACCATCGAGGCCGTGGCCCTGCATTACATCGACGAGCTCGACGCCAGGCTGAATTCACTCCACGGCTTCATCAGCGAGGAGACCTCCGGCCGGGAGATGGTCATGACCGGCTACCACCGGCGGTCTGGCTCCAGCTACCTCTCCACGCCTTCATGGGGCCAGGGCCAAAAGGCCGGCAATGGCCCGGACCAGCCCGGAAAGGGGCGGTCCCTTGGCGCCCCGGTGGGCGCGGTCCCGGGGTCAGGCCCCACCGAGGCCGGCGTCCCCCCAGCCGTGGCCCCGGCGGGGGGGGAGCCTGGCGCCGGGGTGCCGGGCGACGGCGGCCTCGCCGCCGCCGCTCCCAGCGGCCAGGGGCCTCTGGGAGGCGGTCAGCCTGGGCCCGGTGGGCCTGGCCAGGATGGCCCGGATCCAGGGCCCGCGCCGCCCACGGCCGTCAGGCCCGAGATTTGGCCGGAGTCCGGCCGGGATGACTCCAAGGCGGAGCCTGGCGTCGCGGACCCGTCGCCGGGTCTCGGCTTCTACTCCGCCATGCCACCGCAGTCTTTCTCCTTCCTGGGCGAAGGGCCAGGTTCCCCGGGCCAGTTTTTCGACCCCCCGGCAAGCGGGGCGGGCCAGGCCGGCCAGGGCCCGGGTGCCCCCGGGGGGGACGTTGACGGCGGCCGGGAAGGCCCCTTGGGGCAGGACGCCCCCGGGCGGGCCGTCGATGACCACCAGGCCCAGGGGCCTGGGCATGGGAGGGGCCGCCCCAAGAAGCAGCCCCAGGCGGAGGGCCCCCAGGCGGAGGCCCCCCAGCCAGGGCCCAGGACCAGGCTTTTCTGATGCCCTGGGGACTGGTTGGCGTGGATGGTGCCAAGAAGGCCCTCTCGGAGATGCTGAGGAGCGGGCGCCTGGCCCACGCCCTTCTCTTTTGCGGCCCCCAGGGGGGCGGCAAGCGCTCGTTGGCCCTGGCCCTGGCCCAGGCCCTGAACTGCGCGGGCCCGGCGCCGGATCTGTCCCCCTGCGGGGAGTGCCCCAGCTGCGCGAAGATCGCCGGCGGCCAGCATCCGGACGTCTCGACCGTGGCCCCCACGGGCAAGCGGAACACCATCGCCATAGACGACGTGCGGGCCCTCAGGGACTACCTGGCCTTCAGGCCCTATGAGGCCCGCGTCAGGGTGGCCATAATCAGGCAGGCCGATCGCCTCGGGGCGGAGGCCGGCGGGGCCCTCCTGAAGACGCTGGAGGAGCCCTCCCCCGACACGGTGCTGGTCTTGACCGCCGAGTCCGAGTCCGGGGTCATGGAGACCCTGGTCTCCCGCTGCGTCAGGGTCAAGCTGGCCCCGCTTTCCAGGCCCCAGGTCCTGGAGACCTTGGGCGGCAAGGGCATCGCCCCCAGGGCGGCCTTCCTTCTGGCCGGCCTCTCGGGCGGGACCATCGGGGCGGCCCTGGGCCTGGACCAGGACGAGGCCCTGGGCGTCTGGGACGCCATCGACCGCGTCATGGGCCTGCCCTCGTCGGCCCAGTCCCTCAGGGCGGCCTTCGACTGGATAGGCTCCCTGGCCGAGAACATAGAGGAATTGAGGAAAAGGGACGACAGCCCCATGGACAAGATCGTGTTCCTGGATCTGGTCCTGGGCTGCCTCAGGCTGTGGTGGCGGGACGTGTCCGTCCTGGCGGCCACCGGGGACCAGGGGCGCCTCCTGGGCCCCCCGCCCTCGCCGGCCCAGAGGAGGCAGGCCCAGGGGCTGACCGCCCGCCGGGTGGCCAGCCTGGAGGCCGCCGTGGCCAGGCTCGCCGACGGCCTGGGCCGCTCTCTGAGGGCCGACCTTCTGTTCGAGAACTATTGGCTGGACGTGTTGCGGTAAATCCGGCGTGTCGGGCCCCGCCAGGGCGGGCCGCCTCCAGCGTGCGTTTTTGTCCTTCTTTTCATTGTCTTAGGCTAAGTGATTGATTTATTTGGGTGGTCAGCTATTGGCCATGTATTTATTTTTTGATATTCATAAATAGACTTATAGTTAAATCGTGTTTTAATAGATTCAAATATTTTTGAGCGCAGCGCGCGGTCCCAGAAGGCGCGGCCCATGCCCCCCCTGGCCGTCCAGGGAGGGATCCCGGTCAGCGCCCGGCCCACCGGCTTGGCCGGCCTGCGGCACCAGGGAAGGCATCAAAACGTGAAGGCTGAGGTTCCCCGGCTGCCCCCGCCCGTGGCCCAACCATCCTGGAGCGTCCATGGCCTCGAATTCTGACAGGTCGCAAGAAAAGGTCCCAAGGGACAAGAACGCCGACTCGCACCGCCGCGGACACAAGATAAAGCGCGACGACGGCACCAGGAGCTTCGATCTCCCGGCCCAGAGGACCGTCAACGTGCGAATGCGGTTCGGGGGGCGCATCCAGGTCTTCGACTGCGGCGACCTCGAGCTGGACATCGGGGACTGGGTGGTCATCAAGGACTTCGACGTGCTCAGGATGGGCCTGGTGGCCACCAGGCCGCTCATCTGGCCAGCCAACCAGGAGTCCAGGAAGGTCCTTTTGCCCTCGGAGCGGCGGCTCATCAGGCTGGCCACCCAGGAGGACCTGGCCAAGCAGGCCGAGAACCAGCTAAAGGAGCGGGAGGGCCTCGAGTACTGCCAGTTTTGCATCGACAACCAGAAATTGCTAATGAAGCTGGTGGCCGTGGAGGTCACCTTTGACAACTTCAAGACCATATTCTACTATACAGCCGATGACCGGGTCGATTTCAGGCAGCTGGTCAAGGAGTTGGTCAGCCGCTTCAGGACCCGCATCGAGATGCGCCAGATAGGGGTGCGTCAGGAGGCCCTGATGCTGGGCGGGGTCGGGGTCTGCGGGCGGCCCTTCTGCTGCTCGGGCTTTCTGTCCAACTTCAGCCCCGTCTCGGTCAAGATGGCCAAGGAGCAGCACCTGTCGCTGAACACCGTCAAGATCAGCGGGGTCTGCGGCCGCCTGATGTGCTGCCTGGCCTTCGAGAACTATACCGTCCAGGTCCCGGCCTCCGGGGGTGACGAGGACGGGCCGCCACTGGGCGACGATGGGCCGCCCATGGGCGACGACGGGCCGGACCGGTGGCCCGGGGAGGCCCCCAAGGTCGAGATTGACCTGGAGGGCATGCACCCCGCCGACGCCCCGGATCCAGGGGACGGGCCGGACGATTGAGGGCGGCTTTCCCTGGCCGTTCGGGGACTGTTTTCCAGGGGGGTGGATCGGATCTGATCACATGGGCTCTAAACCCATACAGCCGGGTGGAACTCCCGGACTCCCCGCCAGTTTAGGGCATCCAACGGAGCGCCGATGGCCGAGGCCAAGAGATATCTGAGGAAGAGACAGAACCTCAAGGCCATGGTGGCCAAGATCAAGCTTTGGCCTTCCCGCCACGGCATCCTCCACGGGGTCAAGGAAATCGCGGAACTCAACTCGGGCTTCGAGGTCACCACCCACTGCGGCCTGGTCTTCAGGGCCAGGGACTCGGCCAACTCCAGGGCGGCCCGGTGGCTGAGGGCCAAGCAGTACGCCGTGGCCTGCCCGGCCTGCAGGGTCCCGGGGTGGAAGATCTCCAAGTACGGTGCCACGGTCTTCTCCAAGCGCCTGGGCCGGACCCTGGGCCTGGTGGGGCCTGGCCATCCTGGCCCGGAAAAGGACGGGGGCTGACAGGATGCCATTTCCATTCACCATCGAGCAGTCCGGCCGCCTGAGGGATCTCGGGGCCGGCCCCGGGGAGCTGGGCCTGGAGTTCGGGGAGGCCGGGGAGCGGGACAGGGCCTTCCTGGATTTACAGAGGCGCCTGTCCGCCCAGGCCAGGGGGCGCCTGGAGGAGGCCTTTCGGACCGGCGGACGGCCCCAGGTCGAGATCCTCTCAGGGAAGCTGGCCGGCCTCCTGTGTTCCCTGGGCCTGGTCCAGGTCTCCACGCCCATCATCATGAGCCGGGCCCGTCTGGCCCGCATGGGGCTCGAGGACGATCCCCTGATGGCCAGGCAGGTGTTCTGGCTGGACGAGAGGCGCTGCCTGAGGCCCATGCTGGCCCCCCATCTCTACGAGTTCATGCTGGACCTGGACAGGATCCGCTCCGGCAGGCCCTTCGGCCTCTTCGAGGTCGGGCCCTGCTTCAGGAAGGAGACCCAGGGGGCCAGGCACTCCGGCGAGTTCACCATGCTGAACCTGGTCGAGGTGGGCCTGCCCCTTGACCGCCGCCAGTCCCGGCTCGAGGAGCTGGCCGCCGTCCTCATGGACAGCGTCGGCCTGGCCGGCTGGAGTCTCGAGACCGTGGACTCCTCGGTCTATGGCCAGACGGTCGACCTGGTCGACCGCTCGGGCCTGGAACTGGCCTCCTGCTCCATGGGGCCGCACCCGCTGGACAAGGCCTGGGGCTTCTCCGGCACCTGGGTGGGCCTGGGCCTGGGCCTGGAGCGCCTGGCCATGTCCCTGGCCGGCCACGACCGACTGGGCCCGGTGGCCAGGGGGCTTGGGAGGCTGTTGGGCGTGCCCCTGAACGTCTGAGCCGCCACAATCCTAAAAACACTGGAATCGCCATGCCATATTACCAGCCAGTCGACCCCGCCTGGGTCAGGGACGTGGTTGACCGCGCCCTTGGCTTCGGGGCCCTGGAGATAGAGGAGCTGGCCATCCTCCTGGGGATATCCCCGGACGACCACGAGGCCGCCTCCATCGTCTTCGAGGGGGCCAGGCGGATCAGGGACCAGATCTTCGGCTCCAAGGTCTTCCTCTACGGCTTCGTGTATCTCTCCACCTTCTGCCACAACGACTGTTCCTTCTGCAACTACCGGGTGAGCCGCCAGGGCCTGGAGCGCTACAGGAAGAGCCCCGACCAGATCTTCGAGGCGGCCGTCGAGCTGGCCAAGGGCGGCGTCCACCTGATAGATCTGACCCTGGGCGAGGACGAGGCCTATCTGACCGGCCAGGGCCTAGAGAGCCTTCTGGGGGTGGCGGGGAGGATAACGGCGGCGACCGGGCTCCCGATCATGCTCTCGCCCGGGGTCCTGGACGGGCCCCGCCTGGGCAGGGTCTCCCAGGCGGGGATCACCTGGTACGCCCTGTACCAGGAGACCCACAACCGGAGGCTGTTTCGCCGCCTTCGCCGCTCCCAGGACTTCGATCTCCGCATGGAGGCCAAGGATCAGGCCCAGGAGTTGGGCCTCCTGGTCGAGGACGGGGTCATGGTGGGGGCCGGGGCCACCAGCCTGGACCTGGCCCACTCCATAAAGGCCATGGATCCGGCCCGGGCCCAGCAGGTAAGGGCCATGACCTACGTGCCGGTCGTCGGCGGCCTTCCCGAGAGGCAGTCAGCCAACCGGACCTGGCAGGAGTTCCTAATGCTAGCCTGCCTGCGGCTGTCCCACCCCCACTCGCTCATCCCGGCCTCCCTGGACGTCGACGGCCTGGACGGCCTCATGCCCAGGCTGGCGGCCGGGGCCAACGTGGTCACCTCCCTGGTGCCCCCGGAGAAAGGTCTGGTCGGGGTGGCCTCCATGAAACTGGACATCGACAACCGAAACCGCGACCCCCAGACGGTCATCGGGCTCCTCTCCGGCCAGGGGTACGTCCCCGGGACCCACCAGGACTACCGCTCCCTCATAGAGGGCTACAGGCGCGGGGCGGGCCGAGCATGAGGCTCCTGTGCCTGGGCGCCGGCCTCCAGGGGCTCGAGGTGGCCTACCTGGCCCTCAAGGCCGGCTGGGAGGTCACGCTGGTCGATCGGCGCAAGGCCCCACCCGCCTCGGGGCTGGCCAAGACCCTCAGGGTGGATCTGGCCTCCCTGGGCCCCTTCCAGATGGCCGTCCTGTGCTCGGGCTACGATCTGATCGTCCCGGCCCTGGAGGACTCCAGGCTTCTGGAGACCCTGGCCGGGGCCAGGGCGGAGGGGCGGATTCCGCCCCTGGCCCTCGACATCGGGGCCTATCGCCTCAGCTCTTCCAAGATCCTCTCCAAGAGGCTCTTCTCCGCCCTGGGCCTGCCCCAGGCCGAGGCCTGGGCGCCTGGGGCCAAGGGGGCCTTCATCGCCAAGCCCAGCTGTCTTTCCGGGAGCCGGGGCGTCAGGTTCCTTCGCGACTCCCTGGAGGTCCTGGAGGCCTTCCCCTCGCCCGGCGACCGCGACGGGCTGGTCATTGAGGAATGGCTCGATGGCCCGTCCTACTCCGTTGAGGTGACCGCCGTCGCTGGCCAGGCCAGGAGCTTTCAGGTCACCCTCCTCGGGATGGACGACGTCTACGACTGCTGCCGGGTCACCGCCCCATCCGGCCTCTCGGCCAGCCAGGAAAGGCAGCTCAAGTCAATGGCCGAGAGGCTGGCCATGGAGATGTCCCTCACGGGCCTCATGGATCTTGAGGCCATCCTCTGCCGGGGCAGGTTCAGTCTCCTTGAGATCGACGCCCGCTTCCCCAGCCAGACCCCCATGGCCGTCTTCTGGTCGACCGGGGTCAACCTGCTGGTCGAGCTGGCGGCCTGCTTCGTCGGCCTGCCACCAGGTACCCCCAGGCCGGCCATGGCCGACAGGCCCAGGAAGGTCGTCTTCGAGCAGGTCCTGGCCTCGGCCGGGCACGTCATCCCCCAGGGCGAGCACATCCTGTCGGGGCTGGGGCCCGTCACGCTCGTGGAGGACTTCATGGGCGCCAGGGAGGCCCTGGTCTCCGGTAACCCCAAGGGCGGACACTTCGCGGCCACCCTGATCCGCGTGGGCTGAGCCCCGCAATCCACGGCGGCTTCCCCGGCCATGAACATCGTCCTCCTCGAGCCAGAGATTCCGCCCAACACCGGGAACGTCGCCCGCCTGGGTGCCGGCCTCGGGCTGGCCATCCACCTGGTTGGGCCACTGGGCTTCTCCCTCGATGACCGCCACCTCAAGCGGGCCGGGCTGGACTACTGGCCCCTGGTGGACCTGCGCCTGTGGCCCGACCTCGGGGCTTTCCTCATGGATGGCCCCAGGGGCCGGCTGGTGGCCACCTCGGCCAGGGAGGGTGAGCATTTTTCCCGCTACTGGCCAGAGCCATCAGACAACCTTCTCTTCGGCCCCGAGAGCAGGGGCCTGCCCCGCGAGGCCTTGGACCTGGCCGACCAGGTCCTCAGCGTCCCCCTGAGGCCAGGAGTCAGGAGCCTCAACCTGGCCACCACGGTCGGCTTCTTTATGGGCCTGGCCCTATCGAGGCTGGGAACGGGCAAGTACCCGGCCTCGTCTCCAGGCGCGGCGACGGGGCCCCAATTCAGGGACGACTAGCGAAGATCCATCGGCTATCGCCCGGCCCTTGCCGCTGGCGGCTTTTTTTTTGCGGCGTGGGCAAATCCGGCCGGCACGAGCCCAAGTAGCCGGCTCGTCCCGCCCGACGGCGGCCAGGCAATGCCCCAGGGCCATGGGCGTCGCCGGCGCATGTCGTGGGGGGTGGCCTTTTTGCCTGATGGCCGCCAGACAGGGTTCCTGGGCTGCGAGCGGTTCTTTCCCCGGCCTAGGGGCGTCCCCGTCTTGCCTGGCGGCCAGGCAGAGTTCCCAGCTCTACGGGCTTTTCAGGCCATGTCTGGGGGGAGGCGCCATTTTGTCGGGCGGCCTAGGCGCAGTTCCCTGGCCATGGGCCTGCGGGCGCATGCGCGAGTTCCCTGCGGTGTCTGGCTACGCCCTGGAGGCCCCGCACATGTTTCGAGCGGTATTGGCATGTTTCCATCATCCTCGCTGGTATTGCTTCCTTGGTGAACTTGGTCTTTGGATTTGCCTTATGCCTTTGGGAAGGTCATCCATGTTGACGCCCGCTTCAATGCTTTTCCGCATCTCGATCAAGTCGTTGTCGAGACAGGCATCTTCCTCAGCCCTTCTTGCGTGGTTGAAGTATAAGTGAAGATAGACTCTCCAGCGGAATATTTCCTTGTCGTACTTTCTGATGCCGGTCTTCTTGTCGGCATATTTCCTGACCTTGTCGAAGTCACGCATGAGCTGGTTCGTCAGCCCATGTGTCTCCACGTCTAGTGGGGACGCATGGGCTACTGGCAGGCACTGGATACGCCTTCAATCGCCCAGATGGCCGTCAATCTCTGCCTTTACCCATTTGAGGCCAGTCCTTACGGGCGTCACGAAGTCAAAATTGCCGAGAAAGAGAGCCACGAGGTCGTGTTCGGGATAACACCCGTTGTCCGTCACGATCCGGCATCTCCCAGGCAAGCGCTGATATTGCTTTCTTGGTGGACCTGGCCTTTGGATTTGTTATGCCAAGGGCGTGTAATTCCAATTAGCACTTGATATTACCTTCATCCAAGGCCGAGCCGTCGAGGACTTCACCGTACGCCTGCTTCGCTTCAACGCCGAACGATCCATGCCTACTTGTCACATAGACTCATCTGCTAGCAAAAAAGTCCATCATCAATGCATGCAAAAAGTTTAAATTTTATTAAGTTTTATTGAACATGATGGAAGTAATGCTGGTAAACTATTATACTGAATTATGGTAGCCTTTGATTTTTTGGTTGAACATCAATAAAATCAAAGGATGATGGCTCTTTGGGGTGAGCTCGACTGATTGGCCGCGAGAAGCAAGGCATATATCGAGTTTTTATGTCAAAAGACCCCATACGGTCAATACTTGCCTTTCTGTGGACAAAATGCCATGCCCCGACTGCCTTGGTGTTTTTAAAAGGAGACGAGGAAGGCAAGGCAGTCATTGACCGCGGCGTAAAACCGCTTTAGAATTGGACGACGTATACTGGAGGTCCCAGCCGCCGGGAGGAGATTGGCATGGAGAAGAAGCTGCCCCTTTTGCCAGTGGGCATGAGCACTTTCAAGGAAATCAGGAACAAGCTCAGGGTCTACGTCGACAAGACCAGGTATCTCCCTGAAATGAGCGATCACGGGAAGGTCATCTTCCTGGCCAGGCCCAGGCGTTTCGGCAAATCCTTGACCGTCTCCGCCCTGGATTCCTTCTACTCGGGGGAGAAGGAGCTATTCGTGGGGCTCGCCGCCGAGAAGTTCATGGGCTCCCCCGACTTCGCCCCCAGGCCGGTCATCAACCTGGTCATGAGCCGCCCCAGCGGCAGCGACAGCAAGGAATTGCTGCAAGAGAAAATCATCGAGGAACTTAGAAGGAACGCGGAGCGGCATGGGGTTTCCCCAAGGGGGACGGATGCGTCCGGCGTCTTTTCCAACCTGATTCGGGACATCCAGAAGGCCAGCTCCCAAAATGTCGTCCTTCTGATTGACGAATATGACGCACCGGTGATAAAGGTCATCCAGTCACCTGGATTGTCAAAGATTGAAGATTTACTTAAAGATACCCGGGCTGTCATGTCCGACTTTTACAGCAAGATCAAGGACGAGGATGCTAATCTTGATTTCGTCTTCATCACCGGGGTCACCAAATTTTCCCGCATGGGCGTCTTCTCCACCCTGAACAATTTGAAAGACATCTCCCTTTTGCCCGAATTTGCCGGCATCGTCGGTTTCACGCAGGAGGAGCTGGAAAACAGTTTCAGGCCATTTGCCAGGAGGATGGCCGACGCGCTGGACCTGGGGGAGAACGTCCTGCTGGACAAAATCAGGGACTATTATGACGGTTTTTCCTTTGACGGGGAGACCAGGGTGTACAATCCCTTCTCCACCATGAATTTCTTCGGGGACATGGAGTTCAAC
>JAISEK010000093.1 GCA_031264145.1 Deltaproteobacteria bacterium | reverse complement strand
CATACTTCTGTCGCAGTTATGTAGGCGTCGTTCGTCACCGTCGTGACCTTCTTGGACACCACGTCCAGGGCCCCAAGGACATTGTACCGCTTGCGGCCCGAGCACGTCTTCATGAACCGGCGCGCCTTGCCATAGATATAGCCGAGAAAGTCGCAGCCCATCACGAAATGCGAGGCATCCACGAACAACAGGGCGATGCCGCCCGACTTGGCCCGATCCATCAACGGGCGCAAAACGCCGTCATGGAATTCACGTTGGGCCACGGCATCCGCCTTTGCTGGCAACGACCCGAATTTCAGGCGTTTGACGCCGTTTTTTTTAGAAGCCTGTCCACCGCGGACCGCGAGGTCTTGATGCCGAACTTTTCCTCAATCATGTCAACGAATTGCTGGCGGCTATAATAATTGCCGGCGGCGATTTCGTCGATTACTTCCTGGCCGATGTCCGCCAGTTTGCTTTTTCTTCCGCCGCCATTCACGACGAATAAATTTTTGGTGTTCCCCGTGGAGACGTCTTTTCTCAATTGACGTACGCTCCGATTGCATTGGCCGGTCGATTCAGTGATGGTGGCATCGGGTACCCCCGCCGCGATCAGGACCAGGCTCATTATTCGTTTGGCGAGTGTCTCACAAAGAAACAGTTGTAAGAAAGCCATAACCATAATGATCAATTCTTTGTTTAATACAGTATTGGGTACTGGTTCAACATTTTTTATGACTTTCGAATCTATTATTCTTGACTGTCTCATTATGTAATCTTCTCCTTTGTATATTAAAACTGAAGACTACGGTATTTTTTTATACCTCCTTAACTAGTAAACTATCTGGCATTAGATGTCAAGCCCTAAAATTTATGTCGTGCTCGTGCCAGGATGGCATAAGAGCAGGCTTTAGGACAAACACTATGGAGAACTTACCTTGTTTCATGGAACCATAGATTACATCGTAGGACAATCGTGACGGCAATGGGAAGAAAGCTGACAGCCTTATTGGCGACAAGCACCGTTGTTAGACGAGTTGATGCTGATAAGTTCGCCATTTTTATGTCAGTACCAAGACTGAAGGAAGGCGGCATATAAGGCAAATGTTTTGGGTACCGGGTATAGCTGTAGTGGTATTGGTGCTATATGCAATTTTTTACGCCAAGATCGACGCTAAAGGATATGAGTATCTTGTCTTTGATTTGATGGTGGAATATTGCCTAGGTTAACCAGATCAAGACATCGTTTGCCTATGAAATATAGTCGTTGACTACTGCCAATTTTAAAAAATAATGAACCAGAGGTCTTGTTCGTATCTTTAGTCGCCTGTGACATTTTTTGCCTAGCTTTGGTATGTGAGCAAAAAGGAGATGAGAGTGACGGCCATGGTGATCCATATGCGCCAAGGGAAAAAACGCTTCCAGAAGACGCCACAGAGCCTGGCCAAGGCCGTCCTTCTTTTCAGGGAAGTGACCAGGAGCCGCCAGTTTCTTCGCCCGGCCACCATTTCAGGGTCGTTGTTGGTGGCGATCGCGGCCTCCACGATCAGCACGAGGCCCCCCATAGCCAGAAAGCCATTGGGCAGGAAATCGCCGAGGGAATGCAGGGAATCAAGCACCGCCCCCAGGCCCTCCCTGGAGGATGAGAAGAAGGCGACCGCGGCCACCAGGACCGGGGCGGACAGGATGGTCACCAGGGCCCCCAGGTAAATGTAGGGCAAGGAACCCTTGAAGTCGGTCTCGGAGGGGCAGGCGCTGCGGTCGGTGAGGTTGAACAGTTCCAGAACCGGCTTGTGGGAGATGGTCGGGATATTGGCCCGCACGACGAGGCCCAGGCGCCCGCGGGTCAGGGTCAGCACCACGTCGCCAGGGGCCAGAAACGGCGGGTGGGTCCGGCGGAAGGCGGGCATCTCGGCCAGATTATGAGTCGTGTCCCCCACCGGCCAACTGACCGGCTCCCCGTCGACCATGAAATCGTAGATCAGATACTGGACAGCGATCGAGCCCCCGCGGAGGGTGGGGCGGCGGATGATCTGATCGTGGACCACGGCATGGTCGACCCGGCTGACGCCCAGGCCAGGCGGCAGGTCCAGGGGGATATCTGGCGGCTGGTCAACTGGGGCCGGTCCCAGGCCTGGGGTTTGCCAGGGGCGGCCCGCTGACAGGGCGGCCTCCAGGCTCTCCAGGCCCAGCCTGGCAGCCTTGTCCTCCGAACTGGCTTTGTTCAAAAGCACGGCCAGGCCATCGAAGGCGACGAAGCCGCAGATGAAGGCCCCGCAGAACAAAAAAGAGCCTGCGACGAGCGCCCCGCCCGTTTTGGCCCCAAAAGTGAACATGGCCGCAAACAGCAGGGCCAAGAGCATGAGGACGGTCCAAGTCGCCATCTTTTTCCGGGCCATTCCCACGACCTGGTCCGGCGGCAATGGCAGCAGGTCGAGCAGGCCCGGGCATTTCAGACAGTGCAGCCAGAAGGAACCGTCGTCCAGGCGGTGGGCCCCCAGAAAGACTTCCAGGCCCGGCTCGGCCTTGCTCAGGGCCTCCAGCCTTTCAACTGTCTCCAGGGTGCCCTCGAGATTCTGGAACTGGGGCAGGCAGGCGAAAAAGAACTCACCGTCCACCTTTAGGCGAATTATCGGGCTGAACTGGTAAAAATCGCGGCTGACCAGCTCCAGATGCCCTTGGCGAAAAACGACCGGCTTTGACCGCCACATGACAAGCGACTCTCCTGTATGGTGACGGCTCCAGGCGCATGGCCAAGGCCCTTGGCGGTCGCCACGTTCTGGTTCGGCCGTCAGGCCCCTGATTCGCCGGAGGTCCTCTCCTGGCGCGATCTGGCGGGAAACGACGCTGGATATCCGCGGGGGCGCCCATATCCACCTGCCTTGACCAGGCGGCGTGTCCCGGCCGAGGTGGGTTTCCCCCGCTCCGCCTGCCGCCAGTCCCGGATCCCGCGCCTGGCCCCAATGGGCCACGCGAAAAGGGGCCGACCCAGGCGGACCGTTCCCAGGTATTCCCTGCCTCTGGCGGGGCCGGGCAGGGAGCCAAGCCAAGGCGGCATCACCGGCTGTGGCCGCCTTGGGGAGTTCTTCGCGGGGGCCCCGCGACTGCCGGAATCCAGCCTGGGCCATGTCGTCTGCCCCCCCAGGCAATCCCCCAGGGCCTCTCAGTGTGCGCGCGGGCATGCCAGGTGGCATATCTTCGGTTATTGGCCCCCATGGGCATGGCGGCCGATGTCCTGGGCGACCCGGCCACGCCAGTCTGGGAGGGCCGGTGCCCTAGGCGGCCGGGGTCAGGCGGTCCAGGGCCTGGGCGATCATTTCCCGGTTTAGGTTGTTGGGGGCCAGGGCCGGCAGGAAGACCGGGCCGTTCTCCTCGGGCGAGGCTATACGGGTCAGGAGGCCGGCGTTCTGGAGGCAGTTGATGGCCCGCCCCAGGTGGGGGATGGGCATCTTGAGGCTCTTGGCCAGGGAGAGGACGCTGGTGGGCCTGGGGTTGTCCCTGTCCTCGTAGGAGGCCACTATCTGGTCCATGATTCTCATGGAGGCCTCCCTAAGCTCGCCCCAGTTCATAGGCAGCAGGATGGCGTTGAGCCTGAGGCCGGAGAGGAAGTAGTCGGCCAGGCGCCTGGTCACCTCGCCGCCGAATATGACTATGAGCCAGCTGAGGTAAAGCCAGACCATGAAAAGGGGCACCACGGCGAACGATCCGTAGATGGCGTTGTAGCTGGTGATGGATATGATGATGGAGAGGTAGAATTTCTGGAAGAGCTGGAAGATGAGCCCGGTCACGAAGCCGCCGATGAGACGCTCTGGCCAGCGGATGATGCCCCGGCTGAAATAGGCGTAGAGCCAGGAGAGGATGAACCACCAGATGAGGACCGGGAAGATGACCATGAGCGACGAGTGGAGGGGCCGGATCTCCAGCTTGGCCATGAAGACCAGCTTGGAGGCGTCCAGGCTGGCGATGAATATGTTGACGCTCCCCGCGGCCACGAGGAAGAAGGGGATGACCATCATGATGGTCAGGTAGTCCGTGGCCCGGTGGAGGAAGGTCCGGTTGGAGAGATAGCCGAATATCTTCGAGAAGTTTACCTCGAGCTGCCACAAGAGGCCGTAGACCGACCAGAAGATGACGGCCAGGGCCGAGAAGACCAGGAGGCTCCCGGAAAAGTTGCGGATGAGGTTCTCGGCGAAGCCGGTAATCGTGTTCAGGATGGCGTCCTGGCCCCCGAAGTTGTCCCGGAGAGAGCGGTAGAGGGCCTCCTCCATGCCCATGCTCTTGGCCATGGCGAAGCAGATGGCCAGGACTGGGACCACGGCCAGGGCCGAGTAGTAGCTCAGGGCGGCCGCGAGGAGGGGCCAGTTGGTCAGCCCCGACTCGTCGATGCGCTTGTACACGTCGTAGATATAGTCAATTGGGTTTTTCAACTTTGATCTCCGCCCAGTCCTTGAAGCCAAGGGCCTTGAGTTTCTTGTGGAGGCTCGTGCGGTCCAGCGAGACGGCCTCGGCGGTTTGGGTGATGTTGTTGCCGTGGGCCGTCAGCTGGGACAGGAAGTAGCGGCGCTCGAACTCGGCCTTGGCCTGGCGGTAGGGGAGCGACATGTAGCCGGCCTCCCGGTCATCGCCCGCCGGGACGCTGGCCTGGGGGGTGCCCTCGGCCTGGTAGGCCGGGTCGGAGTCGATGACCTGGCCCGGGGTTATGATGGCCAGCCTCTCGATGGTGTTTTTTAGCTCGCGGACGTTGCCGGGCCAGGGCCTTTCCCTGAGCTTCCCCATGAAGACAGGATCCAGACGCTTTGGGCCCAGGTTGTTGACCCTGAGGCACTGGGCCAGGAACTGCTGGGCCAGCTCGGGGATGTCCTCCCTCCTTTCCCGGAGGGGCGGGACCACCAGGGGCACCACGTTCAGGCGGTAGTAGAGATCGTTTCGGAAGCGGCCGGCGGCGATTTCCTTCTCCAGGTCCTTGTTGCTGGCGGCGATTATGCGGACATCGACCTCGATGGTCTTGCTCCCGCCGACCCGCTCGAACTTCTTCTCCTGGAGGATCCTGAGGATCTTGGCCTGGGTCTTGAGGCTCATGTCGGCTATCTCGTCGAGGAAGAGCGTGGAGTTGTTGGCCATGTCGAAGCGGCCCTGGCGGCGGCGGTCGGCCCCGGTGAAGGCGCCCTTCTCGTGGCCGAAGAGCTCGCTTTCGACCAGATCCTCCGGGATGGCCGCGCAGTTGAGCTCGATCATGGGCCGGTCGGAGCGCTGGGACATCTGGTGGATGGTGTGGGCCACCAGCTCCTTGCCCACGCCGTTCTCCCCGCCAATCAGGACCGAGGCCGGGGTGGGGGCGACCATCTCCACGGTCTTCAGGAGGGCCGTCATGGCCGGGCTGCGGCCGGTGATGAGTCTGGGCTTGAGGCTCCGGTCGCGGAGGATTATGTTCTCGGCCGTCAGGCGCCTGAAGCTCAGGGCCCTCTGGACGGAGAGGAGGATCTTGTCGGCCAGGAGGGGCTTCTCTATGAAGTCGTAGGCCCCCTGCTTGACCGCCTTGACCGCCGTCTCGACGTTCCCGTGGCCCGAGATGACCACGACCGGCACCTGGGGGAGATCCTCCTTGATGCGGTCCAGGACCTCGAAGCCCTGCTCGGAGCCGCCCATCCACAGATCGAGGATGACCAGGCCAGGGGCCGACTCGTCGAGCCTCTCCAGGGCCTCGGGGCCGCTGGAGGCCTGCGAGACCAGATAGCCCTCGTCGGCCAGGAGACCCCCCAGGGTCAGCCGGATGTCCTTCTCGTCGTCAACTACCAATATCGTCTCTGGCATCTTAGGATTCCCCTTGCCCGTCCGGCCGGCGGCGCCTCCTGGTGGCCACGGGCTGGGCCCCGTGGGGGCCAGGCAGATCCAGGGCCATCAGGAGGGCGTTTGAGCCGTCCGAGTAGTAGCCGCGCCTTAGGCCCGAGCCGGTGAAGCCAAGGTCACCGTAGAGCCGCTCGGCCCTCAGGTTCCCGACCTTGACCTCAAGGATTATTCTCGCGGCCTGGCGGGAACCGGCGGCGTCGATGAGGTCCCGCATCAGGAGCCGGCCCAGGCCCCGGCCCCAGAGCCTAGGGTGGACCATGAGCTTGAGGAGGTGGCACTCGGGCGGCAAAAGCCAGCTGAGGCTCAGGCCCGCCAGGTCCTGGGACAGCCACAGGCCCCTGGCCAGGGTGAAGGGCCGCCCGAGCTCGGCAAGGAAGTTCTCGGCCGTCCACAGGTCGTCCTGGCCGAGCCGCTCCAGGGCCAGGACCTGGGGGAGCGATTCCTGCCCGAGCGGCCGCAGGAGGGCGCGCCGGGCGAGGTTGCCGCCGGGGGGGGGCCACTGGGGGGCCTGGCCCGGCTGGGCGGGCGTCTCGCGGCCATTCATGCCGGCAGCCCCCCCAGCGACATGAGGGCCAGAAGGATGGCCGTGGAGGCGGCGTAGACGGACAGCCTGCGCCGGCGGAGGCCCATGCCCATGAAGGCCAGGCAGACCAGGGGGACCATGGGCTCAAGGCGCCCCAGGGCCAGCCAGAAGGCCGGGGGGAAGAAGGCCGTGGCCAGGGCCACCAGGAGGGCCACCAGGAGCGCCCCGAAAAGGCACAGGGCCAGGGCGGACAGGAAGGTTATGGCTATTGAGGCGAGGTTCAGGCCGGCCAGGTTCAGCGGGCGGTCGGCCTCCATGTTCCGCTCCAGCCTCAGGTGGGCCTTGATGCCCCAGGCCCGGTTGGCCGGCTCGACCAGGGTCATGAGGTGGGCCAGGGGCGGGACCAGGGCCAGCCCCATCACGGCCATGGGACCGGGAAGGGCCACCGGCGGCCCCAGAAGCGCGAGGCCCCAGCAGATGCCCACCAGGACGGCCGAGACGGCCAGGCCGCCGTTGGGGACTATGGCCCCGCCCAGTGGGGGCCTGGCCAGCCAGAGGACCTCGGCCCAGAGGCCCAGGCACAGCCCCAGCCTGGCCTGCCCCAGGATCAGGCCCATGGCCAGCCCGCAGACCAGCGGGCGGCAAAGGGCGTTCTGGCCCAGGGCCAGGCGATCCAGGTTCAAAAGGGCGGCCGCTGCCAGGGCCTGGTAAAGCTCCGGGGGCATGGGCTTGACACCTCAGGGCCAAGGCCAGACAAACTTGTCGGGGTTTATGACCACCCTGGGGGAGTTTGGCACCGACTGGGCGTAGAACTCGGTGCCCTGGCTGGCCATCCAGGCCAGCTGCTCCAGCTCCTCCTCCACCGCGGAGAAGAATGAGTGGATCTTTACGCACCTGATGCCGGGAAGATGGGCGTAGTAGCCCAGGTTCAGGCTCCAGATGGGCAGGTCCTGGCTGCCCATGGCCTCCTTGGCCCCGGCGACGTCCTTGAACAGGACCAGGCGCCTCAGGGCGTCGTCCTCCCCGGTCCTCAGGTGCCGGGACAGCCGGTCGGGGGTCAAAAAGGAGGTGGCGCAGGTGGCCGGGACGCCGGAGGACATGATGCGCATTATGAGGGGCGACTGGGTCGAGTCCTCGTCGACCACCACGATCTCGTTGACGTCCAGGAAGGGCACCCAGCCGGACAGGATCTGGCCGTGGATGAGCTTCTGGTCTATGCGCGCAAGGACGACTGGCATGGTCTAGGCTCCGTCGGCCCCAGGGCCCGGCCTGCCGGAAAGGGCCCGTGGCCCGTCCTTGGGACAGGGCGCGGTGCGGCTGTGGCCCCTGGATGGCCCGGGACGCCCTGGCCCCGCCTTGGGGACGCCAGTCACTTCGGGCGGGTCCTTATCAGATCGCTGGCCAGGTTGATGGACTTGCGGGCGTAGTCCAGGACGGACGGGGCCAGGGCCCCTAGGCCGAGATCGGGGTTCTCCCTGAGGTTCAAGGCTTTCAGGAGCATCGGGAGGTTGGCGCCGGTCAGGACCTCGACCTTGCCCTCCTCGTGGAACGAGAGGCTGATGTTGGAGGGGGTGCCACCGAACATGTCAGTCAGGAGAAGGACCCCCTGGCCGCTCTCCTGGGCCTTGATGGCCTTGCCGATGAGATCGCTCAGGTAGTCGGGGTTGATGTTCATCTCGATGGCCACGGTCTGGCACTTCTGCTGGCTGCCTATTATGAGTTCGGCCGCCTTCAGGAGCTCGGCCCCCAGTTGGCCATGGGTCACGATTATTATGCCTATCATCTGAACCTCTCGTGCCTCGTGTCGCGTTAAGTGGCGGAATTATGCCCCAGTCCGAATCCGGTCTTTCGTGGCCGGGCGTCCCCCGGAGCAGTGAGAGCGTGCCTGGGCGCCTGGGCGGCACTGGTCGGGTGGTTGTCCCGGGGGCCCTGGCCGCATTCGCCCACGGGGACCGCGCGATGATCGTCCCGCGGCGGTTGGATCCGGGCTCGTCCAAATGCCGGGCCTACCCAGGCATTTGGAGGCCCGTCGGCCCCGCGGACAGATCCCGGATGGGATCGTCAACAACCTACAAGATGCAAGACCTTGTCGGCGAAGAGCGCATCTTCCCAATATATCCTCTCCTCCCAGGCCTTGTTCCTGTCACGGTCGAAAATCACCAGCCAGCCATCCTTTTGGCCCGCGGCGTCAAGATATCCGGCCAGCCGCCTTTGCCAATCGTCCAGCGTCTTCTCCCCCTTTGGCTTCACCTCGACCAGATACTCATGCCCGCCGTAATGGATGGCGATGTCGACGGCCCCGCGGCCCTCGGCGTACTGCCGGAAAACCAGGCCACCGCTGATGACGATTTTTTGCAGATACGCCAGAAGCATGAAGGAATAGGTCGCCTCGTCGTATTTGAAGGCGGCAAAGTCCTTGTGCCTGAAGGGAAAGGAATCGGAGCCTTGACGCCAGAATCTCTGGAATTCCCTCAAAAGCCCCGACATGAGCAGAAACTGGCCATCAGTCCATTGTTTTGCATCAACGTCGACGTCCAAGACGTGCTGTATCTCATCGGTCAATGTCCTCGACATGACCTCCCCGTATATCCTGTTGGCCGGCCTAAGGGTCCGATCCTCGTTTTCGGAAAGCAGTCCCAGGTCCAGGCATAATTGCCGGTCGTCGCTGTTTATCGAGACCGTGCCTCTGAGGCCTGCGAACACGGCGTCCATGACCTTGACTACCCTCGGCTCCCTAAGGCGGGCCAGCAGGGAGCCGATGTGCGTGCTCCTGCCATTGATCAGGGTCGCAGCCGCCTGGTCGAAATGGCCTCCCGTGATGTCCGGCCTATAGTCATTTTTGAGCTGGCCCGAGACAATCTCGTCGGCCATGGCGTTTACCAGCCAAGGCTGTCCTTCCGTCCATTCCCAGGCCCGTTCTATGGCCGAGTCGTCGAATTGCTGGCCCGTGGCCTCGGAGTGTTGCCCGTAAAGGGTCCTGAACTCGTCCCTGGTAAAATTTGGGAGCGTGAGCGACTCCTTCTTGACGTTGAAGGGGCTGCCCTCCCCAGTGGACTCATCGTCGGGCCGGATCTTGATCAGGTAGTCCCTTATGTCCCGCATGCCCACAAGGGCCATCGATCTGGGGAATCTATTGACGGTCTCGTCGCGGTAGAGGTAGCCATCCCTGACCTGGGCCAAGAAAGAGATCAAGCCGTGGCCGGAAAGGAGATCCGCCTCGTCGAAGAAGACCACCAAGTCCCTTTCCAGGTCACGGCATAAATGGTTCAAAA
>JAISEK010000171.1 GCA_031264145.1 Deltaproteobacteria bacterium | reverse complement strand
ACCTCTACCAGGCTGGGGCCGATTACCTTTGCGGATATGGTTTTTTTGCTGTCCTGGTTGACGATGCTGATGGTCTGGCCCAAGGCCCCGTCCTGCCGGGCCAGGCCCAGGGCTGTTATCCTTAGGCTCCCGCTTTGGGCCACGATGGTCACCACCTCGCCCTTCTTGACCATGGAGGTCGTGACCAGATCGCGGTCCCTGACCGGTGCCCCGGTCCTGACGGAGGTTTTGAGGGTCTGGCCCAGGGCCTGGGCGATATCGGTCAGGGCGCCCTTGGCCTGCATGTAGGGGACCTGGCTTTCCGAGAGGTCGATTTCGCCCAGGACGTGGCCTCGGGGCAGATCCCTGGTCGCCACCACGGCCGGCATCCGCAGATCGACCTGGACCGTGACCCTGAGTCGCCCGGCTTCCTGGCCGTCGACGGCAAAGAATATGGTCCCCGAGAGGTAGGCCGGGTTCGAGGAGGGCTGGGGCGAGAAGCGGTATTCCACCTGGCCAGGCGGCAAGGCCGGGGGCGTTGACGAGGTGACGCTTAGAATCTCATATGTTCCTGATATGTAGGGCTCGGAGCGGTCAAGGTGGTCCAGGATTATCTTCCTGATGGCCTCGGCCTGGGTGGCCTGGCCCTCGCCGGTGAGGGTGACCTCGCCGGGGATAAGCCAGCGGATGTCGGAGAGGGGTGCGCCGGAGGCTGAGAGGCGCTGCTCGATTTGCCTCCGCCTCAAGACCAGGTCGATCCCCGGTCCAGGGGAGGGCCCCAGGTCCACGGCCCCCACTAGGTCGGCCAGGGGCTGGTCGGCCGGGGAGTCGGCCACGACGTTGGCCACGTCGCCCAGGATGATCCTGGGGCCGGCCACGGTGTTTTGGGCCGGGAAGACGACGTTGACCCCGGCCAAGGCCGTGGAGGACAGGGCCAGGAGGACGGTCGCCAGGCCCAGGGAGGCGAATCTGCGGAAATAGCGTGTCATTAGGCTCACAGAACCGGAGGGCCAGGAAAAGCCAAGCCCCATCGCAGGGCGGCCGTCCGTGGCCGCCTTCCGGCGGGGCTTGGCTATTGAGCTCCTGCGGCCGCCATGGCCTCGGCTCGGGCCAGGCTGGGGAGGTTATCTCTTGAGGTTGTTGGCTATGGCCAGCATCTCGTCCGAGGTGGTGATGGCCTTGGAGTTCATCTCGTAGGCCCTCTGGGCCGTGATCATCTCGACCATCTCCATGACCACCTCGACGTTCGAGAGTTCCAGGAAGCCATGGGCTATGGTCCCGAAGCCTTCCTCGCCGGGGTTGCCGTCAATCGCCGGGCCGGAAGCCGGCGTTGGTTGGTAGATATTATAGCCCAAACTGAAGAGGCCGGGGGGATTTATGAAGCGGGAGAGCTGGATGCGGCCCTCGGCCAGTATTTCGCCCCTCTGGCTCATGGCCGCTATGAAGCCGGCCGAGTCCACGGTGATGTGGACCGCCTCCTGGGGGACCATGAACTCCGGGTCGAGGGGGTTGCCGTCCTGGCTGACGATGACCCCGTCGCTGTTGAGCTTGAAGGCCCCGTCGCGGGTGTAGTACAGCTCGCCGTTGCGCAGTACCCTGAAGTAGCCCTCGCCCTCGATGGCTATGTCCAGCGGGCTGTCGGTCTTGACGTAGTCGCCCTGGGTGTGGATCTTGGCCGTGGTCACGACCTTGGTGCCCAGGCCCACCTGGATGCCGACGGGAATCTGCTGCCCGCCTATGGTCTCCGTCCCGGCGAACTTGTGGGTCTGGTAGATAAGATCCTGGAACTCGGTCCGGTTCTTCTTGAAGCCGGTCGTGTTGACGTTGGCCAGGTTGTGGGCGATGACGTCCAGGTGGGTCTGCTGGGCGATCATGCCGGTGGCCGCGGTGTAGAGTGAACGCATCATGATGAAGGCCTCATGTTCTTTCGCTTGCGGTGGGAGGTAGCTTGGCGGGCCTGGCCATCAGGTTAGCTTGCCCAGCTCGCCGGTGGCCTTCTGGTCCATTTCCTGCTTGGTGTGGACGATTTTCTGAAGGGCCTCATAGATACGGTAAATCTCGATCAGCTGGACCGACTCGTTGACGGGGTTGACGTTGCTCATCTCCAGATAGCCTTGCTCTATGGTCGTCTGCTCGGCCGGCTCGGGGGTGAAGTCCGGGGATTTGGGGACGTAGAAGTCGTAGCCCTCCTTGATGAGCATGTTTGGGTCCGCGAATTCCACCAGCTCGATCTGGCCAATGACCAGCGACTCCAGATCCGGGTTGACGGCCTGGACCCGGCCCTCGGGCTCGATGATCACCTTCATGGTCCCCTCTGGCACGATCCCTGCCCCGACCAGGGTATAGCCGACGTCGGTCACTATCTGGCCGTCGCTGTTGACGCTGAAGGAGCCGTTGCGGCTGAACCTCAGCCCGTTGGGTGTCTCGATCTGGAAGAAGCCCGGGCCGTGCAGGGCCATGTCCAGGTCGTTCTCCGTGAGCTTGAAGGCCCCCTCGGCAAAATGGGTCTTGGACTGCTTGACCAGGTAGCCCTCGAATATGGGCACGTCCTTCTTATAGCCGGCCGTGTTGACGTTGGCCATGTTGTTGGACGTGAGGTTCATGCGTTCCTCCTGGGCCATCATGCCCAGGTAGGTGTTGCTGGAGTGGTAGGGGTAGGGTCCGACGAACATTTTTCACCTCCGGCAGCTTGCGATGCAATATAAGGGCCAAAATTTCCTGTTTGGTGCCAAGCGTGCCTGGCCATTGGTTTTCCGATAGCCTTCATGGCCTCTCCGGCCCCTGGGCGGGCCTCTTCATCCCCGTCTTGTCCTTCCTTTGTCTTGCCCTTTCCTTCCCAGTCCCCCGAGCGGGGAAAAACAGTCCTGGCCTGCCTGTTTTTCCCTTCCTTCCAGTACGCCACGCCGGGGGCCAGGTACGGGCCAGCCCGAAGTCTCATCCCTATTTGGGCCAAAGTCCGGACCGGCGTCCCAAGGTGCCATGGCCTGGCAGGACCGCCCAGGGGTGGAAAAGACCGGCCTTGGGATCTGGTCAGTGGCCCGGGGGAGGGGCCAGGATTTTGACTTGTCACGTAACATGCGTATTTTATTATTTTAATTACTTGGCCTGGAGTTTGCTAATGACGAAAAGCGGGCCCTGAGGCCCAAGCCACTGGAGGGAGAGAAAATGCGCATCCTGGAAAGCAGCAAAAGCCTGGTCCCCGCCTTCAACCCCGGAATCTGGCCGGCCCTGGAGTGGTCGCCCGAGTTCTGGCTGACACTTTTCGACAAGCTCCACTATCCCGTGCTGGTCTTCGATGGCGGCGGCAAAATCATATTGGCCAATTCCGAGTCCGAAAGGCTCCTCTGCCTCGGGGGCCTGGTCGGGTCCACGCTTCCGTCCTATCTTGGGCCACTCCTGGACCGCGGCCTGGAGATGGGCGGCCTTCTTGGGCGGCCCGTCCACATCGCCACCTGCGAGGGCGACTACAGCTTCATAGTCAAGACGATGCCCTTCGAGGGCCTCGGGAACCTCCTGGTGGCCGCTGGGCTCAGGGAGCACCTGGAGTGGCCCAGCGAGACATCGAATCCCGATGGCCTCGACAGCCTCGACGGAAGCGTGGCCATGGCCGGCAAGGTCAGCCAGGAGGTCAGGGGGCCCTTGGCCGGCATAGAGCTTTACGCCTCGATTCTGGATGACGAGATAGACAAGAGCGGCGATGGGGCATTGAAGGGCCTGATAAACGAGATCAGGGAAAGCCTCAGGGAGGTCAACGAGTACCTGACCAGCTTCGAGTCGATGACCAGGAGCATGAGGCTTGACCTGGAGACCCTGAACCTGATTGAGGTCGTGGACGAGGCCCTGGCCGGCATGGGCGGCGTCCTCAAGGCCAAGAACATCGGGGTCTGGTTTGACCAGAGGCCCGTGACCGTCTTGGGCGACCGCCGGCTCCTGGTCCAGCTTTTCATGAACCTGTTCCTGAACTCCGTGGAGGCCATGGGGGCCGGCGGGCGGCTGATGGTCCGGATGGCCCAGGACGACGCCCTCCAGGCCGAGGTGGTCGTGACCGACACCGGGCCGGGCATCGGGCTTGGGCTTTCCAGGGAGATCTTCAACCCCTTCTACACCACCAAGGACAAGCCGCTGGGCCTGGGCCTTCCGGTCAGCCGGCGCATCGTCGAGGCCCATGACGGGCACATGGTCGTGGGCTCGGACCCGGACGGCGGGGCCAGGGTGGCCGTGCGCTTTCCCGGACTGCCGCTGGCCCGCGAAAAAACGGCGGTGGCCGGAGGGGAGCGCATGGAACGCAGCCTGAACTAGCCTTTCGCGGGAACGCTTTGTCTGACGGATAGAGACATTATTTGCGAGGTGGCCTATGAGGGTCAGATACATATTGGTGGCCGACGGCGAGAGACATTTCAGGATGGCCCTTTTCACGGCCCTGACCAGGCTGGGGCACGGGGTGGAGATGGCCGAGGACGGCCAGGAGGCCCTGGCCAAGTTCCAGGACCAAAAGTTCGACCTGGTTATGGTTGACACCAAGCTCCCCAAACTTGGCGGGATGTCGCTCATCAGGGAGACCAGGAGGCTGCGGCCAGATTTGCCGGTCATCGCCATGTCCGGGAGCGGCGGGGTGGAGGAGGCGGTCCAGGCCATGAGGGAGGGGGCCCAGGACTATCTCCACAAGCCCTTCCCGGCCGAGGTGGTCGAGGAGGCCATCAGGCGGGCCCTCAGGGACGAGGAGGCCGAGGTGGGCCCTGGCGGCCCCAGGGCCGACGAGGCGACCGACAGGCCCATAGTGGCCAAGAGCCCCCTGATGGACAGGCTCCTGGGCCTGGCCCTGAGCCTCGGGCCCTCATCCGCTACCGTCTTGCTCCAGGGGGAAAGCGGCACGGGCAAGGAACTCCTGGCCCGCTTCATCCACAGGAACTCCAGCCGGGCGGACGGACCCTTCGTGGCCGTCAATTGCGCCGGGCTCCCCGAGAGTCTTTTGGAGAGCGAGCTTTTCGGGCACGAGAAGGGCGCCTTTACCGGGGCCTTGGCCAAGAAGCCCGGCAAATTCGACCTGGCCCACGGCGGGACCATCCTTTTGGACGAGATCAGCGAGATGGACATCTCCCTCCAGGCCAAGCTCCTTAGGGCCCTGCAGGAAGGGGAGATTGACCCGGTGGGCGGCAAGGGCCCCCACAAGATTGACGCCAGGGTCATCGCCACCACCAACAGAAAGCTCAAGGCCTGGGTCGACGAGGGGCGTTTCCGGGCCGACCTCTACTACCGCCTGAA
>JAISEK010000156.1 GCA_031264145.1 Deltaproteobacteria bacterium | reverse complement strand
GGCTTGGTCAACTCTATGATGGAGGCACCCCAGACTGCGGAGAATCCAGTATCGACGACCAAGGAGCTATCGGCAGGAAGTGCCTCCTGGACGGCTTGTGCCAAGCGTTCTGTCTTTATTGGCGTGTCATTTGACGTCCGGATCACGCTTTGGGCTTTTCTCCAATCAGTTACCATCTTCGTTGTCTTGCTCCCCCAGGTCTGAGAAGAGCCATGGGGTCCTCGAAGCGTCTCGTTGATTTTCGACAAGGCGGTTTTGGCGTCGGCCATCAAGCTGACACGGTTGGGGTAGTTGCGTCCCAGTTCGGAAGGATCTATATCTATCTGGATTATCGCGGCTGATTTGCTCGGAATGGTCCAGTTGCTAGTGGCTTGATCCCCTGTCCCAGAGCCCACGAAAACTACCAGGTCGGCTTCCGCTACCATGTCGTTCGCGCATTTGCGTCCGTACAGACCCACAGGTCCCAGACACAAAGGATGCGAATCCAAGATTATGCCTTTGCCGTCGACAGTGGTGGCGAATGGGATACACAATGTTTCGACAAGCTTGAGGCTTTCGGGATGGGCGCCCGAGATGATTGCGCCTCCTCCAAAAATTAGGACAGGCTTCTTGGCGGCGTATATTTCTTGGACGGCAGCCTTGACATCTTCCGGCTCAGGACATGGTCTGAACGGCGGCACGGCACGGAATCGTTTATCAACTATCGGGGGAACCTCTGATTCTTCCGATTCGACCAATGCCGCTTGGTGGTTTGGTATATCAAGATGCACCGGTCCAGGTGCGCCCACAACGGCTTCCCGGAAAGCTTGCCGCAAAGCCTGAGGAAGCTCACCCAAGGTGTGGACGCTGATGTTGAACTTGGTCACCGGCTCGAACAGGGGCCAATGATCAATCTCCTGATAGGCGTTACGATGCCTTTCAAAGGACGGCTTCCGCCCAGTTATGGCCAATACCGGAGAATGGGAGAGAAAGGCGTCTTGCAGTCCGGACGCCAGGTTCGCTGCACCAACTGACTGGGCCATGCAGACGCCGACCCGCCTAGAGGCCCTGGCGAAGCCGTCGGCCATGTAGACTGCCCCTTTTTCAGAGTGCGCCAAGATCCGGCTTATTCCACTCTTCTCGAAGGCGACCATCGTTTTCCTCAGCACGGCTTCCATGTAAAAAACGTGGCTCACGCCGTAACCGCAGAACATCTCTGAGATGATGTCACTTCCTCTTTTCAACTGAGCCTCCAGACGATAAGTTTTGATTATTATGTTTCTAAGAGGTTTCAACATGTGTTTAGTTGAAACAATCGAAAATAGCTGAAATCAAGTATTTAACCTTTGTGGCCTGATCATGAATCAGATTAGCACAAAATATTTTTTATTGATAAACCAAATTTATATAATATTTGGCTATTTTTTAGAATATTTTTGGCGACAGTAATTTGTGATTTTGGTGCTCAAAATTTCTGGAACGATTTTTACGGTTTTTGGAGGATAGCACGAATTTATTATTCAGTCAACCAAATTTTTATAATATTTGGCTATTTTTTTTATCCTGATTTTTCTGGCATTTGGAGTGTGTCTTTCCTTTAGGATGACGAAGAACGAACCGGATTGGAGGTTTTTTCACCTGGCGCACCAGCACTTGGGGCCTTTTCGTCCGTGACCTGCAACGGGGAATCTGGACGACAAAAGGCGGAAAAGACAAAGCGGCCGAGAGGCCACTTTCGCTGGGCAGGCCTGGCCAGTGGGAACATGGGCTAGAGGAAGGAGGTCAATATCCTGAAGACTGGGACCGTGACTATGCTCATGAGGGTGGTGAGGGACACAACCATGACGGCGAAGGCCGTGTCTGAGCGGTAATAGCCGGCCATTATCGAGCAGGAGGTGACGACAGGCAGGGAGGACTGGATCAGGAACACCTGGGAGGTGACCGTGGGGAGATCAAAGGCCAAGCAGCCCAGAAAGGTCACCAGAGGGCAGACGAGAAAGCGTCCGGCCAGCATTAGGACCAGATCCTTCTCCAGCCTGAAGGAGGACCAGCTTAAGTCGCCCAGGCCCATCCCGATATACATGATGGCCAGAGGCGTGGTCATGGCACCCAGGGAGGAGGCGGTCTGTCGGAGGAAGTTGGGGAGGGGGATGGAAAAGTATACCATGAGGAGGCCGACCAGGAAGCCGAGGAGCGGGGGCGGGAGAATCCTCTTCAAGGTCGCCCGGCTCAAGATGGCCGCCGGCTTGCCAGGAACGTCCAGGCTCATCAGGTAGTTGCCGATGGTCCAGAAGAAGAAGGAGTTGAAGAAGAAGTATGATATGACGTGCGGGAGGGCCTCGTCGCCGAAGAGCGCCAGGTTGATGGGCATGCCCAAGAACATGGTGTTGGAGAAGGCAAAGGCCACTATGAAGGTGCCCCGGCGGGTCTTGGGCATCCCGGAGAACCTGTAGACTAGAAGGGATATGAGAAGGGTGGCCAAGATGGACAGGGCGGCCACCCCGGCGTCGGCGATGAGCCTGGGGATTTCCTCCTTGCTCAGATCCCTCACGGTGGTGGAGAAGAGATAGAGCGGCAGGGCGGCCCTCACGACCAGTATTGGGATGAATTCCCTGACCTTGGGACCGGCTAGGCCCCGGCGCTGGTAGTAAAAGCCCAAAAGGCCCATCAGAAGGAGCGTCAGAACGCTTTCGACGGCCTGTTTTATGACCTCTTGCAAGTTTGCGTCTCCAGACGGGGCAAGTTAGGACTTCGTGTCGTTTGACATGAAGGGCCAAAACGGCGCAACATCATCATGGCTCATGGTGGCCCAAACCAAAGATCCTCTACCGTTACCGACCAGAGTAGACTGGAGCGCCTTATTGAGTACGAGGCTGATGTCCCCTGCAAAGACAAACGTGTCGAGTGTCGTTTGATTAAAGCTTTGATAATAGATACACCTAGACTGGCCATCTGCTGGTTTCACAGGGGCATCAAGGGTCAAGGACAATTGAATTTTGGCCAACATGGACATTTGAGGACCAGTGCGACAGGCATCAAAAAAGAACGACCTTTGGCGGACGATCGTTTGCTCTAAAATTATACCATAATCGCCGTTTTTGTCAAGGGTGCGCTTAATTAGTTTATATAAATTAACTAAATAATAGTATAATAAATATATTTTTTTGTAATAAATAATCAATATAAATTTAACAAATATAATCATCTAAATAAGCTCATATAGATAATTTGTTTTATACTTAATATTATTTTTTATAAAAATATTTATATAATATAAAATAATAAAATAAAATAATTAAATAATAGCAAAAATTAATTATAAAATAATATTTAATATATTAATATGTTTATTGAAGTATTAACTACGAAAGGATAATTTTAGAAGGCACGCCTTAGCTTCTGGATGGTTTTGACTTGTGTGGTACCGTCAGATGGCGGTATCGGGCCGGACCGGGGAAGCACAACGCCAACCTTTGCCAGGTTGCGTGTCGCTGTAAATGACATAACTAGCTGTATATTCAAGATTACTATTTCATTTGTCCTATCTGGGCTGAGTTTTCCAAAACACTGGCCGCAAGGCTTCATGTCAATGGTCGTTTAGATGGATCAGGAAATATATAGCAGAAAGGACTAATGTTTTTTGGATAACAACCGATAAGACAAGAGAGGCATTGGAAGGCGGGCCAGTGCTGTTTGCGTCCAAAGGGCAATTTCTCCGCTATCCGAAGTGATTTGGCCGGTGGATCGGAACGCCGGGAAGGAGGTGGACCGAGCTGGGTCGTAAGCCTGAGCGGCTTTCGACGCAGGTAATCGTTGTCGGCATGGATGCCGAGTCAAACTCCCCGCAAGGGGACATGTTTCACGGAGGAAAACATGGGCATGCTAAATGACTACGAGCTGACGGCCAGCTTTCTAGCCGGCGGCTTGGGCGGCACCCATGTGCGTCTCGACCGAACCATGGGTCGGGTGCGCTCATGCCGCCCTCAGGATGCCCAGGACTGTCCGGAACTCCTGCGACCGGATTGTCGTAGTCCATCCTATGCTGCGGCCGTTTCACAGGCCTTGAGCGATTTGATCGATGCCTGGCAGGTTATTCAGGCTCGACCGGCCAGATTTCGGGAAACCGAGAGGCTGTTTCTGCTGCTCAAGGATAGGACGCTGGAATCATTGGCCCCGAATAAGGCCCCATGGTCTGACTTCTACAGCCTGGCCCAGTGTCTCAACGAGCTAAAGCTGGATCGTGGTCCAAACAAGTCGTCCCTCCATATATAGGAGGGCGGCTTTTTCAACAAGGCCGTCTGCCCGATACATATGGCTATCGGCTTGATCAACCCCAAGACGGGACGGTCCCGGGTCTATCCCGGAAGGCCGGCCTGACGGCGAGCTTCCCGGCTGCAAGGCTTCACGCCTTTTCAGCCGGGATGGCCCGCCCCTTCCCAACCCCGCTGAGCCCTCCTGGCCCAATCCTCATCCCTGTTCCTTCTACGCTTCGATGCCCACAAAAGAAAGCCAGACCACCTCATGTGGGTGGCCTTCCGGCCAGCCTCTGGCCGACAATGGCCGGACATAGGACAGGGGCGGCGCCAGGGAAGTGAGGCCAGTGTTGGCCAAGAGAAGGAAAGGACGACATCCTCCCCGCCAAAATGATGAGGGGTCGGCAGGCGAGGCGAGTGTCATCCATGGCCCAAGGGTCGGACAGGTTATGGCGGGGGGCAAAAAGATGGTTTTATGAAATACGACGTCCTGAAAGCTATCACGGTTATAACAATATTTAAATATAATATAAAATTTAATAATCAAATAATTAAAATTAAAATGTTAATAAAAAAATTTGAATCATATCGGCAACGTATAAATAAAAAACATCAAGGCTGGCTTTCGAATCGCAAGGAGGAAAATAAAGAAAAAGCCAGTCCCGGATGGGACCAGGTCGAACATGGACTAGAATTGAAGCCTGGCGGATGAGGAGAAGGCAGGAAATGGCCCGCGGGTCAATCGGGCAAACCAGACCCTGGCCAAGGATCGATTTCGGCGGTTGTGGACAGGGGCAGGGCTTGGGGGTAAAATAGACCATACTCTAGAGGGCTGCCGAGCCGTCCTGGGCCGGAACCACGTGGCGTTCCCCATAGGTATGAACAGGGATGCCGTCTGGCTCCAGGGAGCTGCCTGCCATGGCCGAGCGGCTATGTCCAGGCCCAAGGGAAGGCTTTTTTCGAGAGGGGCCAGGGAAAGTGACAAAAAAAACCGACGAGACCAGGGATGCCAAAGAGGAAGGTCTTTCCGAGGCCCTGAAAGGGAAGATCCTTGACTGGTGCCGGGAATTGCTGGAGGGAGCGCTCCAAGGGCGTCCACAGCCCAAGGGCCCCGACCTGGGAAACAAGAGGGGCGGGGTCTTCGTGACCCTCAAGAAGGAGGGGCGGCTCAGGGGCTGCATCGGCCGCTTCGATTTTTCGGCCCTCCTGGCCGACGCGATCAGGGACATGGTCCTGGCGGCGGCCTTCCAGGATCCAAGGTTCCCGCCACTGACGGCCGTGGAGCTGGCCGACCTGGACATAACCGTCTCCATCCTGTCCGAGCCCAAGCCCCTTCCCGGCCTTGACAATCTGGTCATAGGACGGGACGGGCTGTTTCTGGTCCACCCCAGGGGAAGGGGGGTCCTGCTGCCCGTGGTGGCCGTCGAGCAGGGCTGGACCGCCCTGGAGTTCGCGCGACACACGTCCCTGAAGGCCGGCCTTGACCCGGAGGCCTGGCGGGACCCGGGGGCAAAACTGATGGTCTTCACCGCCCCGGCCTTCTCCACCGATCCCGGCGGGGAATAGGGGCGATCTACAAATGGCCCCGCCGTACGGTTCGGGGCCGTCTCAATCGGAGGGTGGCATGATCGCCAAAAGAGAGCTTGGCCGGACGGGAGAGTCGGCCACAATCCTGGGTTTCGGCTGCATGAGGCTGCCCCTCAGGAGCCAGGACCCGGAGGACATCGACCGCGGGCTGGCCATTGACATGATTCGGTCGGCCATAGACCGCGGGGTCAACTACGTGGACACGGCCTACCCCTACCACAGCTCGGTCAGCCGCAACAGTGCCGGGGCCAGCGAGCCGCTGGTGGCCGAGGCGCTGGCCGGCGGCTACAGGGAGAGGGTTCTTCTGGCCACCAAGCTGCCTACCTGGCTGATAGAGAAACGGTCCGACATGGACAGGTTCCTCGACGAGCAGCTGGGGCGCCTCGGGGTGTCCAGAATAGACTTCTACCTGGCCCACAACCTAAACGTCGGCGTATGGGGGAACCTGTTGGCGATGGGCCTCAGGGAGTTCATGGACTCAGCCGTCAAGGACGGGCGGATCCGCTTCCCGGCCTTCTCCTTCCATGACAACTACGGCCTCTTCGAGACGATTGTCGGGAGCTACGACTGGGCCATGGGGCAGATCCAGTACAACTACCTCGACCGCGACTTCCAGGCCGGACTCCGCGGCCTCAGGCTGGCCAACTCCAAGGGCATGGCCGTGGTCGTCATGGAGCCCCTGAGGGGCGGCTTCCTGGTCGACCACATGCCCCCTGAGCCCAGGGCCATCCTGGAGAAGGCCAGGCCCGGCTGGACGCTCCCGGCGTGGGGCCTCAACTGGCTGTGGGACCAGCCCGAGGTCTCGGTCGTCCTTAGCGGCATGACCGCCATGTCCCAGGTCCAGGAAAACCTGGCCCTGGCCGAGGCCTGGAAGGAAGGCCTCGTGGCTCCGGCCGATCTCGAGGCCCTGGACCGGGTACGCTCCTTTTTCGACACCAGGATGAAGACCAGCTGCACGGCCTGCGCCTACTGCATGCCCTGCCCCTCGGGCGTGGACATCCCCAAGAACCTCAGCTTTTTGAACCAGTTCTTCCTGTTCGACTCCCAGGAGTCCAAGGACAAGTGCAGGTACTTCTACTCCGCCCAGATGCAAAAGGAGGAAATGGCCGACAACTGCGCCGTCTGCCACGAGTGCGAGGAGAAGTGTCCACAGCACATCGCCATCCCGGATTTCC
The DNA here is from genome assembly GCA_031264145.1 of Deltaproteobacteria bacterium. Lineage (GTDB taxonomy): Bacteria > Desulfobacterota > Desulfarculia > Adiutricales > Adiutricaceae > JAIRNQ01. The sequence goes on along the minus strand of JAISEK010000156.1, from coordinate 1,899 downwards.
TGTCCCAGGCGGCCGGGATCTACTGCCAGGCGTAACCCCTCAGTTTTTAAAATAGCTTGCCCCTTAATAGCTTAATTAGACATTCATTTTCTTTTTTGTTGAATAAAAGCAACAGTGACGTTATTTATAGTCGATTTTCGGAGACACTTGACATTTAGTTGAATTTATAAATCTGTCAAATTGTGGAAATTGTTTGATAAGCAAAAACCAGGCCAATGGCCTGGTTTTTGCTTTTTTATGTATTTGGCCGGCTGGTAGCCGTTGGCGACCAAGCCGGCCAGGGCCAGGAGACGGCCGGAAAAAGGCTTTCCGAAAAGTCCCCCTGCCCAATCTCACAAGGCCCCGGCCCTTCCGGGGGGGCCTTCATGAGCCCGGACCCTCTTTTGGGCAAGGCCGGCCTGGCCAAAGGGCCGGCCAAAAGAGGCCTGGCGAGGCGATAGTTTTCGTCTTCAAGGAGAATAGATGAAAAAATATACCATATTGGGTGTCCTCGTGGCACTCCTGGCCCTGTCCGCCCCTTCCCTTGCGGCCACCGCCATCGACTTCAGCGGGTACCTCAAGGTCTTCCACGCAAACCACGACAATTACCTGAGGTCTGCCGACTCCGCCGGCAGGGACTCCGAGTCCTACTTCATAAACAAGTTCCAGCTCAACGTGGACATCATGCCCACAGACGACATCTCCATCCACTGGGTCATGCGCTCCATCTGGCCCGAAAGGTGGGGACGGTTCGCCGCCGGCAACGGCGGGGGGCCCGGCACCAGCCTGTACACAAGATCGCTCCATGCCCGGATTGCCCAGCCCTGGGGCACCGTCTACATCGGACGGGTGGCCGACAACCTGCCAGGGAACGTCGGCGGACTCTACAACCTGGGCTACCGTAGGACCTGGGGATCCGAGTTCCTCTACGGCTCCAACGTCTTCGACCTCAGCGCCCCGGTCGACTCCGTGGCCTACGACAAGGACTTCGACAACGGGTTCGGCCTAATCGTCTTCTACTCCAAGGACGCCATAGATCCAAGGACCGGCAGCTCCGTTGCCCCCATGCAGCGCAGGGACCACGCCAAGGACCACTTCGGCGTTGAGCCACGCTACCAGTGGGACGGCGGCGGGGTTGCCCTGGGCATCGAATACGTCCGCGACATGACCAGGACCGCCAAGGCCGGCGCCCTCCTTGCCAACGACGCTACCGCCGACTCCGACTACGCCGTCTTCGTGAACCCCGCCGTCACCCATGCCTGGGGTCCCTTCAGCCTCTCGTTCGAGGGCAAGGTCGGCTTTGGCCGGACCTCGTTCCGAGACGACCTCGATCCTTCCCGGTCCGCCAGGGTGAGGAGGAAGGGCCTTGGCCTCTACCTTGACGCCAACTACGACTACGGGGCCGGGGACGTCTCCCTCCTTGGTTTTTACGCCGACGGGACAGGCCGGAACGACAAAAGCTCCCACGGCCTGGTGGGCCTCGGTGACTTCTCGCCCTTCCTGGTCGCCTTCAACCGCCAGGGCTTCGGCAACGGGACCTGGGCCAACTCCAATAATGGCTGGATCGGTTCCAGCGTCCCGAACGCCGGCGACAGGGGAAACGACGAGATCAACAACATCTGGGGCGCTGGCCTTCTGGGGAATCATTCCCTGAACGACGCCATCAGGCTCAACTACGGCATCGGTGCCTTCAGGCTGGTCAACCAGACCTACGCCAACCAGAGCAAGAACCTTGGCTTAGAGCTCGACGCCGGGGCTACCTTCCAGATCATCGACAACCTTTCGTTCGAGACCCAGTTCGGCTATCTCTTCAACGGCGACGCCTACAAGGTCCCCGCTTCCTCCAAGGATCCCAAGAACACCTTCTCCTGGATGAACGTGATGGCCATAACCTTCTAAGCTAAGCCGTTCATAGCGGCA
>JAISEK010000118.1 GCA_031264145.1 Deltaproteobacteria bacterium | reverse complement strand
TATACTTTCTTTGCTTCATCAAGAGCAGTAGCAGCTTCGCTTTCAGAGGTCTCTTCTTCGCCTGGGTATCGTGAATCAACAGCATAAGCTGAAAGATCGACGTTTGAATCAAGCAGTGTTTTGAATGAAGGATCAAATTTTTCGCAAATTTTTCATAACATACCCAAGTTATGGATTTTTGGAGGATTGACACCTTGGCTAATGAGATAACCTTTTAATGCTTTCTCAGTCGCTTGTTGAGAAAGATAGCAGGAAATGTCAATTGAAATATTATCAATCTCATTAAGCAGCAGTGAAGCAACTCGGAGATCTTCCTTGGCCTTGTCAAACCATTTCTTAGCTTCATCAAATACGTTCATACAATAAAATTCCTTCGTTCATAATTGTATTTTCTAGTGTGGGAAGAAGGCACAATTCGGCGAATCTGCCTGTGCGAGAAGCAAGTATATCAACAGGTGTCCGTATGACATCCCGCAAAGCAATGTATATTTTCATTCGTAATTCCCGTATTCTCTCAGAATCATTGGGTACTCCACGTAGAAATCCAAGTCACTGTCCTCAGTCGGCTCCCCATAGGCATAAGAACCGAACAGGTAAATTTTATCGCAGTCAACAGCTGTTTTGATCACCGAAACGATTGAAGCAATTTCATCTTGTTTTTGTGTAATTGGCAAACCAAACCTCCTGTCAGATTTATAGATCAAACATCGGTCGGTATTGGAAATTAATCACCTCATCATACGTGGCCGTTTTCCCGTCTTTCCAATCGTATTTTATCTCAGGTGGTCAATGTCAACAACTTAAGGCTATATTGACCCACAGCACCTAATTCGAATGACTTGGTTTTAGACTTAAGATCTTTAATTGACTGATATTTTTAAAATACCCGAAGTCGGCGGCTCTCTTAAGTTGTTAACATTGCCGGTCCCGCCTCAACTAAAGCAAACTCTGACCTGAAACGTGCCAGAGGCCGGCACAGGTGGCAGCAAAATCTAAAGGAAGCAGGGCACCAATACCCAGGGTATTCCCTATGACAAATTAATCGAATTTTTTATAGCTCGAAAAAAAATGAGAATTACGGATGAAAGAGCAACATGGTTCTGAACTGGATTTGATGTAAATACAAGTTTATTAAGTTCTTCATGAATTGAGGGTCATGAATTATAAGATACGAGAAAAGTACTAATTGATTTAGTATCACGTATTGAAGGCAAAATAGCTCATTGTCAGCTATGAATTACCACTTTATTCTACTTTTTTAAATGCAATATTTAATTTATCGATTATATTTCCACCTTTCAATAAGTCTAAGCCACCTAAATATCCTATATAAGTTATCGATAAAGACATTATTTATGCAACTACAAAAAATATAAGAAGTAAAAAAAGAATTCTTAAAATCCAAAAAAATTTATCCATGGTTTAAAAGATTAATTAAATAAAAATTTATCTTTAGCAGGCAGTTTTACTATGATTATTTTATTTGTTGATCGTTCGAATAAATTTTAACGTCTTTATATTTAGCAATAAAATATTACATATTTACCAATAAATATAGTGATTCAAGTCTAAATTGCTATATATAACATAAATTATAATTTTATAAGACCCTCTAGAAACTTAAATTGCCTTAATATCAAGTTTTGTAACCATATAACACCATAAATAACAGTAAAGATAACTGATTATGTATAGATTTATGCTTAATTGATCAGACGGCTTTTATTGACATAAATGTTATGTTAAGATTATATCAACGTAATGCGTACATCACCCAACAAAACGATTCCATCGGAATGATCGAAACATATTTTTCGCTAGATGATATGTCAGAAACCATTGCCCCTGTTAAAGATGTTTGCGGCTGGAAATAATTAGTCGTAGCCAACCCGTACAAAAACGGCACATGTTCACAAGCGATGGCCGCTTGTCCGGCCTGATTGAAGGAGTTTCTTATGAAGAAAAAATCCTGCGTTGCTATAGGAATATTAATGCTATTATCATTATGTTTTTCTCATTATACATATTCAATTTCACTTGAAGATCTTCCATTTTTGGCAACCATAACCGATGAAATAATATATGATTTTGTAATAAATACGCCATTTGGCATTAATAAAAAAGATATATATTCTTTTGATAAAGAAATGGGTTTTATATGTACCTATGACGAAGGGAAAAATATTGTTGAGTGTCCAATACAAAATTTATCCAGTAAAACGAACGATACAATATCACTACAATTTAATTCAGATGGTAAATTAGTATCAATACTCTATTTTCAAGCTATAGATTCTATATATAGTTCTTTTTATAAACTTAAATACGATCATTTTATTAAATATTTTAACGATAAATTTATGCTAACTCCATCAAAATTAGGCGATACGGCATTTTTATGGACAAATAGTTCAGAAAGCGCAATATTTTCTTCTAATAACTTAAATGATATAGATAATATAACTATATTTAGAACCAAATATAGATAAAATAATATTCTTAATCACATTAATTAAATTAGTTTACTTATTATTTTTATGTTTTAAAATAGACTAAACATATAGAGAACATAAAAGAGTCGTTAGAAGCCCAGAACAAAGAATTTGTCGAAAAGTTGAATGTTCAGAATGAAAAAATGACGCAAGATTTCAGTCTTGGCAGGAAACCAATGGCAGTGCCTATCAACTCAATGTCAACAACTTAAGACTATAGTGGCCACAGCACCTAATTCTAATGTCTCGGATTCAAATTTAAGATCTCGAATTGACTAATATTTTAAATACCCGAAGTCGGCGGCTCTCTTAAGTTGTTGACATTGCCTATCAACTCGCATTGGAAGCCCTGATAAACGTGAAAACGATGAACGGCGAGCTGCCTGCGGACTCATACAGCGGCAATAGTTCGCTTTGACGATGAGCCAGTTTTTGGTTACCGTGGCCATCCCCCGCTGATTGTCTGCCCATCGAGGCTAGCGGATTAGCGGCACCCCACTCCCCCCGGCGTCCGCACAGGGGTTTTGTTTGCAGGGCCCAAAAGGATACTCGCATGGCCGATGCGGAAGGAAAAATCCTGCTTTGTCAGACCGATGGCGGCAAGGTCACGGTTGTCCGCTTTGAGGCTGAAACCTTTTGGGCGACTCAAAAAAGTGATAAGCAATCTACTTGATGTCGAATTACATACGGTTACTTATCATTTACGAGAGATATATAAAACCGAAGAATTGGACGAAGCGGCAACTATTCAAAAATTTCGAATAGTTCAACGCGAAGGGCAACGCAATGTCTAGCGTGACATCCTATACTATAAACCTTAAACCTTGCCGTGGTTATCGCTGTCGGCTACCGCATCAACTCCATGAAGGCAACCCGTTATCACAGGAAGGAGGACCAGCGTTGATTGGGGCTCTTTTATCAAAACCGCCCTGGACGAGCAATATCCTGACGTCAGCAAAGTCGTGTTGGTCATGGGCAATTTGAATACACATGCGATAGGCTCACTTTATGACGCCCTTTCTCCGCTTGAGGCATCTCGCTTGGCTGGCCGTCTGGAAATCATTACACCCCGAAACACGGGAGTTGGTTGAATATGGCGGAAATTGAGCCAAGCGTTCTTTAAAGCCAGTGCCTGAATCGTAGGATTGGGGACATGGATGTGCTCCGAGGTGAGGTACAGGCCTGGCAAGAAGATAGGAACAATCAAATTGCTCCAATAAATTGGCAGTTCACGACTGAAGATGCTCGGGTCAAATTGAGGCATCTTTATCCATCATTATAAGGTACTAATGGAGAAGGACACGGCCAGTAGGACGTCATCCCCTCAGGCATGTCGCATACCGGAAGTTCCTGTCAGGGGACGCGAGTGATCGGCGTGGTTGACGGAGTATGTGCCGGGCATGGCTTGCCTCGTCACGGGGCCACCCCTTTCCGTCGCGAGGCCGCTTCGCCCAGCGCAGACAGTCTGGGGAATAGTCAATCGGCAGGCGGGACCGACCCTGGACAGGTCGGCGATCATCAAGCTGACGAAGGCTCCCCAGTCCTGGCCTTGCGGAAGCGGTCCTGGAGGCCACCGACATTACGGCTTCCAGCCCGTTCCCAGAGCGCACGGGAAATGGCTATGTGCCCATGCTCTTTGGCCCAGAATAGGACAAGTCGGCTGCCTATCGCCCGGAATAGCAAGTTGCCATCCAACTTACTTTAACAGGGCAAATAAATCTTTCCTCACCACAAATCGTCCCCACCCTGGATCGCCGCTGATGTACGCATCGAGTTGACAAAGGGTTTTTTCTGGTACGCTTCCAAAATCACACAGGAGGCGGCAAAATGGACCAACCACCTGATATCGGTAAAATATACTGCCCAAATAAAAATTATCCAGATTTTAGTATTTTAGGAAAAGACAATATTTCAGTTAGAGGGAAATATGGTAAAAATAAAGATAAAATACTCTTTTATTACAGAACATGTGGACATAGATTTGGTCAAACACATGGTTCTGCATTATTTGGTGCACAAATTGATCCTCAAACAATACGTTCAATAATTCATCATGCTGCTGAAGGTGTATCAGTACGCTCTACTGCACGTCTTTTAAATATTGTTAAGTCTACAGTTAATAGAATTATTCTACGTATAGGTGAATATTGTTCAAAAATATTATCAAATCTCTTACGTTATATCTATATGACAGAAGTTCAACTCGATGAATTCTGGTCTTTTGTAAAAAAAAAGAAACTTCTAAGATTGAAAAAGAAAAAAAATACGAAGAAGCAACATGGGTCTGGACTGGACTTGATGTAAATACTAGATTATTGATCTCTTCATGGGTTGGGGGGCACGAATTAGAAGATGCGAGAAAAATGGTAATTGATCTAATATCACGCATTGAAGGTTAGAAATAGCTAATTGTTAGTGATGAATTACCACATTATGCTACTATTTTAAAGTAAATATTTCATTTATTGACTCCATTTCCACCTTCAGGTAAGCCTGGACGACCTAAAGCTCCTATTAAAGTTATCGACAGAGACATTATTTATGCAACAGTAAAGAAGACGAGGAAAAAAATAAGATTATTAAAATCGAAAGAAAACTTATTTACGGTTCAAACGATCAACTAAATAAAAAATTAATATCATCAGATAGTTTTACAATTAATAATTCATTTATTGAACGTTCAAATGGTCTTTGGCGTCTTTGGGATGCACATTTAGCAAGAAAATGTTGTACTTTTACTAAAAATATAGTGTGTTTCAAAGCTAAATTAGCTATATGTCATACAATCTATAATTTTATAAGACCTTATGGAACATTAAGTACTAGAAATAGTCACTCATTTAATACCATCACACCTGCAATAGCTGCAAAGATAACAGATTATATATGGACCTATGATGAATTGATTAGAAAGTGCTTATTAGCATAAATATTGCATATGTTTATGTCAACTCGATGCGTACATCACCGGATCGCCCATAGGGGGAGAATCACTTTTCTGAAATCGCCGGACTTAAGGAACGGCATTTAAGGGCGAAAGGCCAAAGATTGAAATGCCTTGGCCGCAATCTCGGCGGTCATTGGCCCAAAACTGTCAGGCCCAATTTACTCAATTATCCATCCAGACGGCAAGACCGTGTTTAATCAGGGTCCTGAAAAAATTCTCGGCCCTGGCCTCGATGGTGTCGCCGGGGATCCTGAGTTCCAGGCCGGAAACCTTGAAGATGTTGAAAAGGCAGTTGTCTATGAACTGGCTGGGGTCCTTTTCGGTGTTCATGGTGAAAAAGGGAGGGTCAATCATCATTTTGAGCATGTCCAGATAATCTTGGCCCTCAAAGATGTCCCCGGCATTGATGTTTGGCTGCCCGTCGGGCCCTATCGAACCGATTAGGATTTTCATGCTGGCTCCGCGCCCAAGATCTGTCTGCCGTAAGGTGCCACCCCCATGGTCTGGCGAAAGTCGAGGCCATGCCACAAATGGGCCACCGAATGCCAATTTAGCTAACTTAAGTTATTTTGCCCTATTTTCTGGAAAGTTACAACCATTTTGTTCTTAGATGCCAGAGGCGTTGCCCTGCCCCTTCGCCCCCAAGGCCCGACTCCTTGGCCGCTTGTCCGTCCAGGGCAGGATGGTCTGGCACTTGCCCGATCGCATCAGGCGGTCCATTTCATATGGTAAGATATCTCATAATCATTTTATGAATTATTATTATTATTATTATTATTATTTAATTTTATTATACCGAATATTAAATTTAGTTTATTATACATTAATATAGATAAATAATAAAAATATTTTGCGGTTTATGCTGAAAACACTTCTGCCATGAATAGAAATTACTCACCTTAAGATGGCGGCCTGTTCAATTTCTATCCACGGCAAAAAAAAGCCAGTCGAGGGCACCGACTGGCTTGCTGTGGCCTCTAATATTCTAGATACAATTAATCATTTTTTGGTCTACCTTGTCCAATATAAATATTACTTTTAAACCAATCAAGATCAAGTTTGTTAAAACAGTGGCCTCTGTTGCCGCCTTCCTTCTTGCGGGGCCTAAAAGAAGCCAAATTGCCCTGACGAACGTGCCATTTCAGGGCATCGGCGCCTAGGCCCAGGTAAAGGCTGGCCTCGGCCAGCTTCAGGCTCTCGCCATGGTACTCTCCTTTGAGGACCAAATCCCAAGGCCTGAAAAACAAAGGCGGATCCACCTTCATGTCCATCGACTTCTGGGCCACCTCCCAGAAGGGCACCTCCGAGGGCACGTCCAGAATCCTGACCAGGGTCGGGCCGTCCCGTCGCTCGCCGCAACCGACCGTCTCACCTGGATTTAGCCTGTAGACGCACGTATAGCCGTGGCGCATGTCAATGATCCAGTCAGAACCAAACTCAACCTTGCGCTTCCTTGGCATTGTCCCCTCCAGACTGTTTTTCTGGCAAATTGCCAAGTGATGATTTAGCAATAATCAGGCCAAGACAACTAACTGCCTATAGAACTATTTATAGTTATTGTATTGTTTTAGTCTAAACAACTTGAGGACAGCCTCGGACACTCTATCGCCAAACCGGCCAATCGGCCCCGGCTGACCGGCTTTCCCAGGCTGGGGTGGGCTTCCCGGCAGGACAGGGGACTGGTCAATGCCAGGTGGCCTGGCCGGGCCAGGGCAACGCCGGATCGGTTCCGCGCCACGAGACGAGGCCCTTTGGCCCAGAGTCCCCTTTCGCCGGTGCTCTCCAGCAACACAGAGCCAGGCCAAGATTAGGCCGGTCGCCGGAGCCGCATTTGGGCGCTCCAATTTCTTTTGTTGACAACGGCCCGCTGTCTGATATAACCTTTTAGCCATTCCGGAGTCAGCCACGCCAGAGCCAGATAGGCCCTTCCCCCATTGGCCTCTTTTTCAGAAACACCCTTAAGCCGTATGCCATCGCCAAAAGGGTGCCCTCCATCAGCGGGCTCCCCTTGGCCAAACGCCTTGCCAGGCCAAATTGCCCTCAAGGCCTCGGCCAGGCCGGACACCTATTATTCCGGCTGTTTGTCCGCACGATTGGCGTGCCAGCCCGTTTTCTGGGCGGGTATCGACGATATCCCTGCAGGCCCGCTCCCCCTCGGCCCCCATCTGCCCCGGCCTTCGGCCAAGGGCGACGATTATGGAAGTATCATGAAAATCATCAATTCGCTTTTGCTTTTGGCGCTGACATTGGCCATCTGTTGCCTCTCCAGTGCCCCAGCGGCCCATGCGGCCAGCAAGGACAGCCTCAACATGAGGCTCCTCTTCAACGCCAGCACCGTCAGTCCCTACCTCCATTTCAACGATTCCGACTGGTGGTGGCAGGCCGGCGTCTACGAGCCCCTGGTCTGGCTAAACGACTCCAATGGCAACTTCGAGCCCATGATAGCCAAGGAATGGTCTATCAGCGACGATGGCCTCACCTACACTTTCAAGCTCCGCGATGACGTGTATTTCCACAACGGCGAGAAACTGACTGCGGATGACGTGGTCTTTTCCTATAATCTGGCCAAGGAGGCCCCAACCCTGAGGACCTTCACCAAGCCGTACGAGAGCGTGGAGGCGGTGGATCCCCTGACCGTGGCGGTCCACCTGCCGGAACCCTACTATCCATTCCTGCACCACTCCTCCATGATCAAAATAGTCAGCAAGAAGGCGGTCGAGGAACAGGGGGCCGATTTCGGGACCAAGGTGGCCCTGGCCGGTACGGGGCCATACCACATGGTGGAATACAACCCCGCCGTCAAGGTCACGGTCAAGGCATTCGACAAGTACTACAGGGGCAAGGCCCCAATAGAAAACGTCAACTACATCGTCATGATCGACGACAGCTCGGCCGTCATCGCCTTCGAGAACGGCGAGCTGGACATGATCCAGGTGCCCTCGACCTATTGGAAGGACATCGTCGATGGCGGCAAGTTCACCACCAAGATAGTGCCCCGCCACGAGCTCTACTACATGATTATAAACCTCAACAGCCCTGAGAACGACAACATCCTGGGCAACAAGCTCGTGCGCCAGGCCATCGGCTACTCCATCGACAAGGAAGCCATCGTGGACGTGGTCAGGGAGGGACTGGCCATCCCCTACTCGCAGTTCATGAATCCGGAGATCACCGCCGGGGGCCCGGACCCGACCATCGAGTACGGCTACGATCCAGAGAAGGCCAAGGCCCTTCTGGCCGAGGCCGGGTATCCCGATGGCGTGGACGTGGGCACGTTCATGTCCTTCGCCCCGGCCGAGTACGTCAAGATGGCCCAAATCATCCAGGCCTCTTGCGACGAGGTCGGCATCAGGTTCAAGATCGAGCAGATGGAGGTGGCCGCCGGACTGACCGAGATGAGGGCCGGCAATGTCTCCATGGCCTTCTGCGCCTCGACCTTCCTCCTGGACTACGACTACATTGGCCGCTATTTCCACACCTCCAACACGGCCACCACCTTCGTCAAGTACGAGCAGACCGACAAGATAGACTGGAAAAAAATCGACGGCCTCTTCGATCAGGGCACCAGGATCAAGGATCTGGCCGAGCGCAAGAAAGCCTACTCTGACGCCGAGAGGGAAGTCATGGACAGCGGGACCTACTTCCCAATCATGATGACCAGCTTCGGCATGGCCTGGAACAAGGACCTTGAGGTGGACTCCAGCGACTGGGGAGCCTTCTTCATGTTCTCGCCTTACGGCTGGGCCTGGAAATAGTCTGGACCTACCCGGCCGGGGCGGGACGACCGGCCCGGCCGGACACCCTCATGGGCTTGTTCTTAGCATGACAAAATACATAATTAAACGAATAATCCTAATAATACCAATATTGCTGGGCGTGTCGTTTCTGGTCTTCACCATCCTCAGCTTCACCCCTGGGGATCCAGCCTCCATCATCCTGGGCAATGGTGCCGACCAGGAGGCCATCGACCAGCTCAATAAGGAACTTGGCTACGACAGACCATTCATAGAGCGGTATCTCTCCTACGTTTCCGACATCGCCCTCCACCTGGATTTTGGTTTTTCCTACCGCACCCGCCTGCCAATAAGGCAGGAACTCATCGATAGGCTGCCCGTTTCGCTCAAGCTGGCATTCTTCGCCGTGATCCTGGCCTGCGCCATAGGTATTCCCGTGGGGATACTTACGGCCGTAAAGCAGTATTCGGCCCTTGACACGGCCCCGACCCTCACGGCCTTGGTGTTCGCCGCCTTTCCCACCTTCTGGCTGGGCATGATCCTCCTGTACGTATTTTCGCTGAGACTGGGCTGGCTGCCCTCCTACGGGGCCATGGGCTGGTACCATTTCATCCTGCCCGTGGTCGGCCTGGGCCTCCCCGAGGCGGCCACGCTCATGCGCTTCACGCGCTCGTCGATGCTGGAGACGGTCCGGCAGGACTACATCCGCACGGCGCGCTCCAAGGGGGCCCCGGAAAGGCGCATCATCTGGAAGCATGCCTTCAAGAACGCCCTCATACCCATAGTCACGATCATCGGGGTCGACTTCGCGGCCCTCATGGGCGACGCCTGTGCGACCGAGGTCCTCTACTCCATGCCAGGGCTGTGCACGATGATAATAAACGGCATCAGACAGAAGGACGTTCCAAGCGTCATGGGGGCCACGCTCCTTTTGACCGCCCTGTGTGCCCTGGTGGTCCTCTTGGTGGACATAGTCTACGCCTACATCGACCCCAGGATCGCCGCCAAATACTCTGGCCGGAGGGGCTGAAGATGGCTACCAATCTGACGGCCTCCGGGACCGAGGCCGGCCCCGGTGAACCGGTGGCCTTCAAGAAGCAGAACAACGCCAAGGAGATCTGGCGCAGGTTCAGAAAGAACCGCAACGCCATGGTCGGCCTGGTGCTTTTCGCCATCGTCTTCCTCGGCTGCTTCGTCGCCCCCATGTTCATCCCCTACTCGGCCGTGACCAAGCAGAACATCAGGAACAAATTCGCCTCCCCGAGCCTTGCGCACGTTGCCGGGACGGACCACTTCGGCCGCGACGAGCTCTCCCGGCTACTCTACGGGGGGCGGACGACCATGGCCATAGGCATCGTCGCCGCCGCCATGTCGCTCCTGGTCGGGGGCTCGCTGGGAATGTTCGCCGCCTACTATGACAAGCTTGACAACCCGATCATGCGCTTCATCGACATACTGGCCTCCATCCCGCCCATCCTTATGGCCCTGGCCATAGTCTCGGCCCTGGGAACAAACCTCCAGAACGTGGTCCTGGCCATAGCCACCGCCAGGATGCCGGCCTTCTGCCGGGTCATAAGGGCCGCCGTCCTCAGCGTGGCCGACCAGGAGTACATAGAGGCGGCCAGGGCCGGTGGGACGGGCGATCTGAGAATCCTGGCCAAGCACGTCCTCCCAAATTGCCTGGGCACCATCATCGTCCAGACGACCATGAACATGTCCCTCCTCATGCTGGCCGCCGCCAGCCTGAGCTTCATAGGCATGGGCGTCCAGCCGCCTGCCCCAGAGTGGGGGGCCATGCTCAGCGAGGCCAGGGAATACATGCGACAGACCACCATGCTCATGATCCTCCCTGGGATCGGCATCGTCATGGTCACGACCCAGCTGAACCTCATAGGCGACGGCCTCCGGGACGCCTTTGACCCCAGACTGAAGAACTAGAGAAGGCGGCTGCCCAATGGGCCACAAACTTTTGGAGGTCAAGGACCTCATGGTCGACTACCGCACGGATCTGGAGACGATCCATGCGGTCAACGGCGTAGGCTTCGGCCTGGACCAAGGCGAGACCCTGGGCCTGGTGGGCGAGACGGGGGCCGGCAAGACCACGACGGCATTGGCCATAATGCGGCTTCTGCCGGAAAGGACTGGCAGGATCGTCCAGGGCGACATCCTCCTGAACGGCGCAAGCGTCATAGAGGGCACCGAGAAGGCCCTCCAGCGCCTACGGGGCGAGACCATGGCCATGATTTTCCAGACCCCAATGACCAGCCTCAACCCCATCGTCTCCATTGGGAACCAGATCGCCGAGTCGATACTGCTCCACAACACCCAGGGCCGCTCGGAGGGCGAGATCCAGCAAAGGGTCGATGAGGTCCTGAACATGGTGGGCATCCCGCCGGCCAGGAAAAAGGAGTTCCCCCACCAGTTCTCCGGGGGCATGCGTCAGCGGGTGGTCATCGCCATCGCCCTGGCTTGCGAGCCGGATCTCCTGATTGCCGATGAGCCTACCACTGCCCTGGACGTGACCATCCAGGCCCAGGTCCTCCTCAAAATCAGGGACCTCAGGGACCGCCTGGGCACGGCCCTGATCATGATTACCCACGATCTTGGCATCGTGGCCCAGACATGCGACAACGTGGCCGTGATGTACGCCGGCGAGCTAGTGGAGACGGGGACAGCCAGGGACATCTTCACCAGCGCGACCCACCACCCCTACACCAGGGGACTATTCGACTCCATCCCACGCCTGAACCAGAAGGTCAGGCGCCTAAGGCCAATCCCGGGCCTGATGCCCGATCCGACCGATCTGCCGATTGGCTGTTTCTTTTCGCCAAGATGCCCCCAGGCCCGCCCAGTCTGCCGGGAGGAACGGCCGCCGGTCTTCTCGTCCGGCAGCCAGAGGATAAAATGCCACCTTTTCGGCGACCAGGAAGGCTTTGCGCAGGCGGGACCATGAGGCCGCCGTTATTTCCAATAAGCGCGCCCCTGGCCTCTTGGTCGATCCCTCGACAGGGGACGCACCTGAAACGAAAGGCCCGTTTTTGGCCAACCGATGACGCCAGGTAACCGGAAGAGGATCATATGGGTGACGGCCCCCTTGTCCAGACGGTGGGACTGAAAAAATACTTCAAGACCGGGCGGGAACTGCTCCACGCCGTCGACGACATCAACCTGTCCATTGCCCCTGGCAAGACCCTGGGCGTGGTCGGCGAGTCTGGCTGCGGCAAAAGCACCCTGGGGCGGACCATCCTGAGGCTCATAGAGCCGACCTCAGGGCAAATTTATTTCGATGGCGAGGACATAACCGGCTTCAGGAAAGACAGGATAAAGAAGATACGCTCAAACATGCAGATAATCTTCCAAGATCCATACTCAAGCCTCAATCCCCGCATGTCGGTGGTGGAGATCATCGCCGAGTACATGATCGTCAACAAGACCTGGCCCAGTAAGGCCCAGGCCTGGGCCCAGGCGGCCAAGCTCATGGACCTGGTCGGCCTGGCCAGGCGCTGCGCCAACATGTACCCGCACGAGCTAGACGGCGGCCGCCGGCAAAGGATAGGCGTGGCCAGGGCCCTGTCGCTGAACCCCAGGTTCATCGTCTGCGACGAGCCGGTCTCGGCCCTGGACGTATCCATCCAGGCCCAAATCCTGAACCTCCTGATGGATCTCCAGGAGGAGATGGGCCTTACCTACCTCTTCATCACGCACGATCTCTCGGTCGTCCGCCACATCTCCGACGAAATCATGGTCATGTACCTGGGCCAGTGCGTGGAGAGGTCAAACCCGGACGCCCTGTTCGAGAGGCCGCTGCACCCGTACACCAGGGCCCTCCTCTCGGCCATACCCGAACCAGACATCGGCATGCGCGACAAGGCCATCGAGGTCCTGAAGGGGGAAGTCACGAGCCCCATATCGCCTCCACCTGGCTGCCGGTTCGCCCCCCGCTGCGGGCAGGCTAGGGAGCGCTGCGTGGCCTCGGACATATTGACCGTCGAGGCCGATCCCGGCCACCACGTGGCCTGCGCCGTTTTCGAGGGCGCAGGCCGGGCCGGCCGACAGGGCCACCCTCAGCGGGAATAGGCCTTCAGGAGGTAGCCCCGCCGGCCCCTCCGGTGGTCCTCAACGTCCCCGAAGCCGCTCCCGGCGACGAGGGCCCGGAAATCAGTCCTGGCCGCCCTTCCCAGGTCCAGCAGGTCCACCCAAAACCTACCCGGCCCCTGGCCGCCCTCCCAGGGGACCAGGGAGTTGCAGACCAGAAAGAGGCCTCCTGGCCTCAACACCCGCCTCACCTCCTGGAAGTTCCTGCTCCAGTCTGGCCAAAAATACACCGTCTCGAAGGCGGTGGCCACGTCAAAGCTCCCGTCAGGCCAGGGGATTCTTTCCACGCTCCCTAGCTTTATCTCCGATCTCCCTGCCTGTATGGCCTTCCAGTTCAACCTTCTTGACAGCCCCACGCTGGCCTCCGAGCAGTCCAGGCCGCATACCCGGACTCTGGGCGAGGCCTTGAGCATCCTTCGGATGTTCTTGCCGCCCCCGCAGCCCAGGTCCAGGACCTCCCCGCCGCCCACGAGATCCAAATAGCCCAGGCCCCACTTGGAAAGCGGGGAGTGGCAGACGTTCATGGCCCTCAGGAACAGGCCCGCGCCTGGCCCCCTGGGGTGCCTCGCGTTGTCGAAAATCCTCCTGAGAATCCCTAGCGGCATGTTCCTTGCCTCCATTCGCGATTGACTTTCGGGACCTGGATTGTGTCCCGGGGGCGGCGCCTTGGCCACGGATCAGTGCATTTTAGCGTCTTCGCCAAAAAGGGCGCCGGGTGGGCGCCACCTGGCCCCCTGGTTCCCTGCCGGGCATTGTCTCAGATTTGTCTCCGCGAGGCCGATCCTGAGGCAGTATGTCTTGTCGCATGAGACAATATGTCTCGTTCGCAGGCCGGCAGACACATCATGCCAGGCCGGGAGCCAAAGCCTTAATAGCCATTTGTATGCACATTAACCAGAATTTAAATTTTAAGACATACTATTGTCATACAGCATACCTGCCTATAGACATAATCAGAAACAATAGTTTCATATATTTTAGCGCAATGAAAAATTTTCTTCACCCAAAACAACACCAGGCCAGCCCAACCCAGTCTTGGGCCAGGCAACCATGGCTTGGCACGAAAATTGTAATATAATTTTGACACCTATCGGCAAATCGCGTAAAAAACAAGACAGGCCCATTGTCCTTGCGATTATTTATGGCCATTTTGCCTATCGTGAATATTTTCCATTGTTTTATTTATCAGCCAGGCGGTGCCAGTTTTAGAGTAGGACTTAGTTCTTCCAGATTATGCCAAATTGAATGCCGGTTATACCTAGCAATGTCTAATTTAGCAATATCAATATATGCATGTCTATATACATATATTTAATGGTTCAATTTGTCATTTATATTGGTGAGTAATAAATCCAGTTCAAAATGCCGACGCCGCTGGGACATGCGACCAAAGTACTTCGGATCAACAGTCCCATACTTTCCAGTAAAAATTGGAGAAGAGAGAGGAAAAAAATGCTGACTGAAAGAAGTGGCCACTCCACGCAGACCGGGATGGGCTTGAAGCTTTTCAGCCCTGAGACCCTTGACTCCATACATTTCGCGGCTTGCCGGCTACTGTCGGTCACCGGCATAGAGGTGGAGCACGAGGGAGCGGCGGAGCGCTTCTCCTCGGCCGGGGCCAAGGTCTTCAGAAAGGACGGCTCCGTCTGGAAGGTCCACATCCCCGAATGGCTGGTCAACGACGCCCTGGCCAGCGCCCCCAAGGCCATCGTCCTGGGCGCCCGCAACCCGGAAAACAATTTCTACCTGGAGAAGGGGCGGGTCGGCTTCTCAACCTTCGGCGAGCAGGTCAAGGTGATAGACCCGGAGACCCGCGAGTACCGGTCCTCCGTTAGGGCCGACGCCAGAAAGATCTACAAGGTGGTCGACTCGTTGCCCGGCATGGTCGTGGGCTCCAGGACCGTTTGCCCCAACGATCTGCCAATGCCCCTGCAGCAGCCGCACAACTTCTACGACGCCCTGACCTGCACCTCGAAGCACATCTGGATGGGTCTGACCAACCAGGACACCATCGATCTGGCCAGGCAGATGGTGGTGGCCGTGGTCGGAGAGGATGAGGCCAGGGTAAGGCCCATAAACACCGTCGTCAGCTGTCCCACAAGTCCCCTGACCATGGTCAACATGTGCTGCCTCAACATCATCGGAGGGGCTGAGACCGGCATCATGAACGTCGAGATCATGGAAATGTGCCTGGCCGGCGGGACCAGCCCGGTCACCCTGGCATCGGCGGTCATCCTGACCGTGGCCGAGATGCTTGGTGGCCTGGTCCTGGCCCAGATCTCCCGCAAGGGCGTCAACACCATCCTGGGCACCTGCTCGACCAACCTGGATCTGAAAATCGGCCTCTCGCCCATGGCGTCCCCGGAGAACGTCCTAATAGCCTCGGGGGTGGCCCAGATGGCCGGCTTCTACAACCTGCCCATCCGGACAGGGGCGGGTGTCAGCGAGTCGAAGATCCCCGACAGCCAGGCCGGCTACGAGTTCGCCAGCAACGCCTTGCCCCTGGCCCTGGCCGGGGCCAACGTCATCTGGGGCTCCGGCGGCATCGACAGCGGCCTGGGCTTCGACTACGCCAAGCTGTTGATGGATCACGAGTGCGGCAACAACATCCGCTTCATGCTCAAGGGCATCAAGGTCGACAACGAGGAGATGGCCCTGGAGCTCATGGAGGAGGTGGGCCCAGGCGGCTCCTACCTGACCCACAAGCATACCTTCAAGCGGACCAGGACCCAGGCCCAGACCGACCTCTTCGATCGCCACCCGTTCGCCAGCTGGGAAAAGAAGGGGGCCTTGACCATGACCGAGCGGGCCTACGCCAAGGTCGCCGAGATCATGGCCAAATACGAGCCCCTGCCAATCGAGCCCAGGGCCCAGGCCGAGATCGACGGTCTATTGGCCGAGTTCGTAAAAAAACACGGCTGAGGGGCGGCCGTCTTACCGCCCGGTGGCCGGGGCCTCAGCCAGGTCCCGGCCCGCCCGCCAAGCCGGCGTCGTGACCCAGCCCGGAGCGGGAGAGGCCAAGCTTGCCCATGCGGCGGTAGATGGTCGCCCGGCCCCAGCCCATCTGCCGGGCCGTGCGGCTGACGTTCCAGCGATTGCGCTCAAGGGCCCCCAGGAGAAGATCCCGCTCGCCAGGATCGCGGCCCCAGGTCCTTGGGGCCAGCCCCGGAGTAGTGGCCCCCTGGTCCTCGCCGGCGGGACCATGGTCCCAGGTCCCGCCCAGCTGGACGGCGGCCGCCTGGAAAAGCCCCCCGGCCACGTGGCCCTGGTGGTGGTGCTCCTCCAGCTCAAGCTCCTGGAAGGCGGCGTAGCGGTAGATGGCGTTCTGGAGTTCCCTGACGTTGCCGGGCCAGGCATGGCTGCTTAGGCGCTCCAGCACGTCCAGACTCAGGACCAGCTCCTTGGCCCCGGGAATCCTCCTGAGGAAGAAATGCGCCAGCATGGGGATGTCCTCCCGCCTCTCCCGCAGGGTGGGCATGGTCAGGTGGAAGGCCTTGATGCGGTAGTAGAAGTCCTGGCGCATCGTGCCGTTCCCCACCATTTCCTCGAGGTTGCGGTTCGTGGCGGCGATGAGCCTGAAATTGGAACTCTTGGCCCTGTTGCCCCCGACCGGGAGATAGCCGTAGCCGTCGATGGCCCGCAGGAGCTTGACCTGGAGGGAAGGGGCTATCTCGCCGACCTCGTCGAGGAATATGGTGCCGCCGTCGGCCATCTCCAGGTAACCCTGCCGTTCGCCGGCGGCCCCGGTGAAGGCCCCCTTGACGTGGCCGAAGAACTCGCTCTCAAAGAGGTTGTCGCTTATGGCCCCGCAGTTTACGGCCACGAAGGGCTTGTCGGAGCGGTTGCTCAGGGCGTGTATGGCCCGGGCGGCCAGCTCCTTGCCCGTGCCGGACTCCCCGGTGATGACCAGGTTGGAGCTCAGGGAGGCCAGCTTGATGATGCGGCTGAAGACCTCCTGCATGACCAGGCTGTTGCCGACGATGCCGTAGAGGTGGATCGGGCGCTTGATGAGCTTCCTGAGCCTCCTGTAATCCACGGCCATGGCCTCCTCGGACTCCTTCTGGACGGTGATGTCGACGAAGACGCCCATGGAGCCGTAAAGATCGCCCTGGGTATCGTAAAGGAACACCCCGTCGTCGCTGAAGGTCCTGAGTTCCCCACCTGGGAGCCTCAGCCTCATGGTCTGGTGGAACCGCCTCGGCGCATCGGATCTTTTGGGGATGACCTCATAGAAGGCCCCCCCGCCTTGGGACAAATCCAGCCAACACCGCCGGTTGACCAGCTCCTCCGGCTTGTAGCCCAGGAGCATCTCCACCGCCTCGCTGACGTAGCGGATGGTCCATCGGCCGTCGAGATAGCTGGAGCTGTACAGCACCACCGGCAGATGGCGGTGCATCATCAAGAGATGGCCAAGGGTCGAGTCCGGCGCCGCCAGCTCCCCTGGCGTTCCGAATCGCTTCCAGATATCGACGTGATCCATGGCGATCACCCCAGTGCTATTTTCCCGAAAGTCTATCACTAAATTTTGGGCCGGGCAAGGCGAGGGCCCCGCGAGACGCAAGGCGATATCGAGCTTCGGCCATACCGAAAGAAGACGAGGCCGACGGCCTCGCCTGGCCGCCGAACACCGGCCACGGCAAATGCCGGCCGGGCCAGGTCAAAGAGAGACGCCAGACGAGGGGGCGACAACCTTCGCTCCTGGCCCCAGATCCATATATAAACGGCCGAACATGGGCCAACTGGGAGGCGGCCAGGATTGGGCCTGCCGCCTCCCCCGGGTTTCAACAACTTTCGTCTCCCTTCTCTCCCGGAGGTGCCTATGAGCACTAAAGAAGAAATGTACGCCAAGGGTGCGGGGAAGATTGACTGGCGAATCTTCCTGCCTTCGGTCCTGATTATCCTGGCCGTGGCCATACCCCTCAGCATCGATCCCAAGTTCGGCTATGGGATGGTCACCGCGGCCCACGCCTTCGTCACGACAAATTTCGGCTGGCTGGCCATGCTGGTGCCAGCCGCCTCGATCATCTTTCTGATCTACATGGTCTTCGGCCCCTACGCCAAGGTCAAGCTGGGCGGCCCAGACGTGAAGCCGGAGTTCTCCACCTTCAACTGGATAACCATGCTCTTCTGCTGCGGCGTCGGCTCGAGCATCATCGTCTGGGGCGTGGCCGAGCCCATCTACTACATCGACGGCCCGCCCCTTGGGCTGGAGCCGCGCTCCGTGGCCGCCTACAGCATCGCGCACGCCCTGCCCACGTTCCACTGGGGCATCCACGGCTGGGCCATCTACACCATCGGGACGCTGGCCATCGCCTACTCGGTCTACGTCCGCCGCGACAAGAGGCAGCGCCTCTCGACGGCCTGCGAGCCCATAATGGGCAGGCACAGCGAGGGCGGCTGGGGGGCGGCCTTCGAGGTCCTGGTCGTGGTCGGCACGGTCGGCGGCTACGGCACCTCGCTGGGACTGGGGGTGCCCTTCATCTCCGCCTTCATGTCGAAGTTCCTGGGCATCCCCGACACGATGTGGCTCAAGGCCGGGGTCCTGGTCGTCTGGACGTCCATCTTCGCCATGAGCTCCTACGGGGGCCTGACCAAGGGCATCCTGACGCTCACCAAGATTAACGTGTGGCTGGTCTTCGTGACCCTGGGCTTCATCTTCATCGCCGGCCCCACGCTCTTCATCGTCGACATGTCGGTCAACAGCATCGGCGAGATCTTCAGCAACTTCATCTCCCTCACCTTCTCCATGGAGCCCTACAACTTCACCGTCGACGAGGTCACGCACGCCATCTCCCGGACGGGCGGCTTCCCCCAGTGGTGGCCTATTTTCTACTGGTTCTGGTTCATCGCCCTCATGCCAGTGACCGCCCTGTTCATCGCCCGGATCTCCAAGGGCCGGACGATCAGGGAGGCGACCCTGGGCGTGTGCATCTGGTCCACCTTTGGCTGCTACCTGATCCTCTCCATCCTGGGCGGCTACAGCCTGTACCTCCAGAAGACCGGCACCATGGACGTGGCCGCTGTCCTGGCCTCGACGAACCCGGGGAACACCGCCGCCGAGGTCCTGTTCACGCTCCCGCTGAAGACCATCATGGTCCCGCTGTACGCCCTAATGTCCATGGTCTTCCTGGCCACCACCCTGGACTCGGCCTCCTACGCCCTGGCCGGCATCTGCACCAAGGAGATTACCGGCGATGAGCAGCCCAAGCGCAGCCTTAGGCTCCTGTGGGCCCTTATTCTCGGCGGCTTCGCCGTGGGTCTCCTGATAACTGGCGGCGAGGGGGCGCTTAGGACAATCCAGACATCATCCGTGGCCCTGGGCCTACCCCTGATACTCGCCTGGTTTGCCCTCATGTACAGCTTCTTCAAAGCCGTAAAAAAGGATAATCCTAATATTTGACTTTCCATCATGGCAACAATCTAACCGGCCTTGGCCATAGTTCAGGCCAAGGCCAATAATAACCGTTAATTACCAGGAGGCATAGATGGGCAAGATACTGACCAGGATGGGCGACGGCTCGCCGGTGGAGCTTTCCCCGGCCGAGCTTCGCCAGGACCTGGAGGACGGCTCGGCCGACGCGGCCGACCGGGGAAACGTCCCCGGCCTGGACGAGGAGGACTTCAGATATCTCGTGGAGCTGTTCACCAGAAGGGACCGCTTCGTCGGGGTGGACGTCGGTAACGAGGTCGTCCTGACCTACGACGGGGCCGCCCTGAAGTTCAAGCGGCACTGCCTCTTTGAGGAGCGCCTCCACGTCCTGACCTTGTACGAGAAGATGTTCGGGGCCGACACGGTGGAGCTGGGGCACGTGGACTACAGCTACAAGCCGGTCAAGCCCATCGTCAACTACGAGCAGGGGACCCTGGAGATGGGTCTTCTGACGACCCACTCGCCCCTAATCTACGGGGCCATGCCCAACCTGGGCCTCTACACGAGGCCGGACGGGCCCTGCCCCAACCCCATGGAGCTCCTGCCCCAGGGCAAGATCAAGGAGGCCAGGGCCGCCTACGAGGACATGGTCGAGGAGGCCGTCCGGGACATCGTCTTCGTCGTCGGCTCGATGTACGAGTCGGGCGCCGACGGCTTCAACCTCGACACGGTCGGGGCCAGCGGCGACGCCGACGTCCTGGCCTCCTTCCTGGCCCTGGAAAAACTGAGGGCCAAGTACCCTGACATCGCCGTGGAGGTCGGCATGGCCGGCGAGTTCGTCCTGGGAATGCACGGGGAGCTAGAGTATGGCGGAAAGAGGCTGGCCGGTCTATACCCTCACCAGCAGGTCGGGCTGGCCGAGAAGGCCGGGGCCGTCATCTTCGGCCCGGTCGTCAACACCAACACCGACCAGACCATCCCCTGGAATCTGGCCCGGACCGTGGTCTTCACCAGGGCGTGCTCCAAGGCCTCCAGCATTCCTGTCCACGCCAACATGGGCATGGGCGTGGGGGCGGTCCCGGTGACCGATTTTCCCCCGGTTGACGTCCTGAGCAGGGCCTCGAAGGCCCTGGTGGAGCTTTGCGGGCTGGACGGCCTCTAGGTTGGCGTCGGTGACCCCATGGGCATGGCAATCGCCCACGCGCAGGCCTCGGGAATGGGGGGCATGAGGACGGCCGGAGATCTGGTCGCCCGGGTGCAGCTCGCCAAAGGCTACAGAATACGCGAGGCGAAGGCCTATGTCGCCGAGAAGCTTGGCGTCTCGGTCCGCGATCTGGTCGATCCCGTGATCATGGGCGAGGTCCGCTCGGACATGGGACTGGGGACCATGATGCCGCTGGCCCACACGCCCAAGGGAATCGAGTGCAAATTCAACATAGCCAGGGTCCTGGACATAAAGATAAACTGCCTGGACAACTTCAGGGGCAAGACCGGGCTCTAAGCGAGGTGAGACAATGTCCGATTTATTTGTCCAGGCCAAACAGGCCATCCTAGCCACCGACAAGGAAAAGGCCCTGGAGATCGCCAAGCGTCACCTGGACGCCGGAGGCGAGCCGCTGGAGATCATCAGCCAGGGGTTCGTGCCCGGCATCACGGAGGTCGGGGAGCAGTTTGGCCGCGGCACCCTTTTTCTCCCAGAGCTCATCATGGCCGCGGAGGCCATGATGGCCGTCACCGACGTCCTCTCCGCGGCCATGGCCGAATCAGGCCAGGCTGGCTCGGCCACCCCGGCCGGCTCCATCCTGGTGGCCACCGTCAAGGGCGACGTCCACGACATCGGCAAGGGCATCGCCGTGGCCATGTTCAAGGCCAACGGCTATACCGTCCACGACCTGGGCCGAGACGTGGAGGTCGGCGACATCATAGACGCTGCCGAGAAGAACGGCTCCAGGGTCATCGCCACCAGCGCCCTCCTTACCACGACCATGGGCGAGCAGAAGAAGCTTGAGGAGACGCTCAAGAAGTCCAAGCTCAGGGAAAAGTACGTGACCCTGGTCGCCGGGGCCCCGGTCACCCAGCGCTGGGCCAACCGCATCGGGGCCGACATATACGCCGAGAACGCCCACACCGGCGTGGTGCGGGTATCGGAAAAGCTGATGGCCGGCTAGCCTTCCAGGCTCCCAGGGGCGGCCGTCCTGGCCACCCCTGGGGGCCCCGGCAAATTAATTATTGGAGGTCCATCGCATATGAGACGAAACGTGAGCGCCGGTCTTCTTGGAAACGGAGGCCTGAGGCTGCAGGTATTCACCCAGGACGAGCTGGAGGCCATTCACCAGGCGACGCTGGAGGTCCTGAAACACACCGGCGTGGCCGTCTACTCGGGGGAGGCCAGGGAACGCTTCAGCCAGGCCGGCTGCGCGATTGACAAAAACCTGGTGGTCAAGCTGCCGCCCAACGTGGTGGAGGACGCCATCCGCTCGGCCCCTGCCAAGCTTGTCCTGGCCGGCCGGACCCCTGACCGGGACGTGGTCCTGGAGGGCCGGAGGGTCCACTTCACCAACTTCGGCGAGGGCATCAAGATTAACGACCTCGACACGGGCGAGCTCAGGGGGACGACCAAGAAGGACCTGGAGCTGGCCGCGCGGGTGGTCGACTACCTGGACCCCATCGACGTAATGGAAAAGGCCATGGGCAGCCAGGACAAGCCTGAAAAGGTGTGCGCCCTCCACAACTTCGAGGCCATGCTCACCAACACCACCAAGCACATCTTCGGCGGCCCCGACACCGGGGACATGGTGGGCTACATAATGCGCATGGCCGAGGCCATAAGCGGCGGCCCGGAGGCCCTCCGCGAGCGCTGCCAGGTCTCCTTCATCACCTGCCCGGTCAGCCCCCTCCAGCTTGTCGAGGAGTCCTGCGACATAATCATGGCCTCGGCCAGGCACGGGGCCGTCATAAACGTCCTCTCCATGGCCATGAGCGGGGCCTCCTCGCCCATCAGCCTGGCCGGGACCATGGTCACCCACAACGCCGAGGTCCTGACCGGGCTGACCCTGGCCCAGCTGACCAGGAAGGGCGCCCCGGTCGTCTACGGCAGCTCGACCACGGCCATGAACATGCGCACGGCCACGGCCACCGTGGGCTCTCCCGAGCTGGGCATGATCAGCGCCGCCGTGGCCGCCCTGGCCAGGTACTACCTCCTGCCCAGCTGGGTGGCCGGCGGGTAGGCTGACAGCAAGATAGGCGATGTCCAGAGCGGCATCGAGAAGACCCTCACAGCCCTGACCCCGGCGTTGGCAGGTGCCAACCTCATCTACGGTCTGGGAATGCTGGACATGGGGGTAACCTTCGACTTCAGACAGCTGCTGATGGACGCCGACGTGGCCGACATGGTCAAGTACACGGTGGCCGGAATTCCCGTCAACGACGAGACACTCAGCGTTGACATCATCCGCGAGGTCGGCTACGCCAAGAACTTCCTGAGCCACAAGAACACCTTCAACAACCGGAAGATCCAGTCCTCGCCCAAGCTGATTGACCGCAACATGCGCAACCGCTGGGAGGAGCGGGGCTCGACCTGCATGGGCGAGCGGGCCGGGAAGCTGATGGCCGAGATACGCGAGAAACACCGGCCGCCCGAACTGGCCCCGGGGGTCCGCAAACAGATCCGGGACATCGTGAACGAGGCCGAGGACCGCTACGGGGTGCCCCTTAGCAAGGAGTAGCCCGCCGGCCGGGGCTGGGGCCGCCAGCAGGGCGTCCCCAGCCCCCAAAAATCGGAGCAGCCATGGCCATCTCCAAGCGTACCAGCGTCTTCTTCCTGATACTCGCGCCCATCATCTGGAGCACGTCCAGCCTCCTGATCAAGTCGGTCGGCTGGAGTTCCTGGGCCATCGCCGGCTGGCGCTCGCTCATAAGCGGCCTTTTCCTGTGGTTCTGCTTCCGCTTCGTCTACCCCAGGGACTTCAGGTTCGACCTCTCCAGGGCCAACCTCCTGGTGGCCCTGTTCTACTCCCTCTTCGGCTGCCTCTTCGCCGTCTCGGTCAAGCTCACCACGGCGGCCAACGCCATCCTGATGCAATACACCGCCCCGATCTACATAGCCTTCCTGGCCCCCCTCCTGCTCAAGGAAAGGACGCCCCGGAGGGACTGGATTTTCGTCGCCGTCATGGCCCTGGGCATGAGCCTCTTCTTCATGAACGACCTGGAGGTCGGCGGCGGCCGCGACGATCTCCTGGGCCTGTTGGCCGGCATGGGCGGCGGCGTCTGCTGGGCCATGGTGGTCATGCTCCTCAAGAAGCGCGGGGCCGACGGCATGCCCCTGTCAGGCCTGGTCCTGGGCAACTTCATGACCGTCATGTACTGCCTGCCCCTCATGGTCACGGTCAATTTCCTGGAGCCCAGGGACATAGGCCAGGTGGCCGCCCTGGGCCTGATCTCGCTGGGCCTGGGCTACATCTTCTACCTGCTGGCCATCAAGCAGGTGACGGCCCTCGAGGCGGCCCTCATCCCGGCCATAGAGCCACTCCTCAACCCCACCTGGACGTTTCTTTTCATCGACGAGGTCCCCGGGGCCTGGACCGTCGTCGGCGGCCTCGTCGTCCTGGCCACGGTCCTCATGAAGGCCGTGCTCTCGGCCAGGGAAGGGGCAGGGACGAAGCCGTCATAGACCCGCCTCCCCCACCCCAGACTCGCCATGGCGGCCGGCTTGGCCCGGATAACCGTCCATTGGGGTCGCGGCCCCTGCCCCCCGGCGCACCCGCGCTCGCCCGCCACTCCAGCCCAGGCTCCCATATGCGCAATGATTCCCGCGCTTATCGCGGCCAGCCTCTGGCCAGGGCGTCTCTCGCTGGCGGCGCGACTGTCTTGCCCGAAGGCGGCCAGGAAAAAGCCATCGGAAGGCCGGACTTGTCCTGAAAGCTGGATATCGCTGGCCCTGGCCCCGCCAATGGGGGTTGCCCGAATGTCCGGAATCGGCATACAGGGCCCACGCGCCGTTTGGCGCAAATGTGCTATCATGTGGGCCTGGGCCATCACCATGCCGTCTTCCCGCGAACTCCGACGAGAAAGACGCTGGCCACACCCCTGTAAATGCCTTTTCTCGCGCATGACAGAGAAATGCCGGCCATGGGCGTCGCTGCCCCTGGCACGCTTCCGGCACGGCCTCCCATCCCTTCGGGATGGGCACCCAGGTGCCAGGCGAAGGTACCAGGCGATGGCGGCGAGGTTTTTCTCCCAGCCTGGCCGCTTCCCTGGGGCCGGAGGCCCGCATTCCGCTCCGCCGGTGGGAAGCCTGGGGTCCATGATCCTGGCCGTGCCACCCTGCCGGTGGCGGCCCCGTTTATAGACTTGGCCCGGCGTGACTCCCGGCCGTCGCGGCAGCCGGGACAGACCGGCGGCCTCACTTTCCGCGCCCGCATCCGCGTGCCAGAAAAGCCAGCCTTGTTTCGGCTATCGACGCTTTGTTCTCCGCCTTAGGCCTAAATTAATCATGGCCAATATGTTTCGGCGATGTCCTGCGGCCAGGAGGAATGGAATGACCTCAAAAATACCTCTGTTGCCCCTGGGCATGAATAATTTTGCGGAAATGATGAAAAAAAAGGCCGTCTATGTTGATAAGACCGGTTATATCCCAAGGCTGCGCGAGGCGGGCAAGGTCATCTTCTGCGCCCGGCCCAGGCGGTTTGGGAAATCCCTGACGGTCTCCACCCTTGACGCCTTCCATTCTGGGAGATCGGAGCTTTTCCATGGCCTTGCGGCCGGGAAACTCCTTGGCCCCACCGGTTTCGTCCCCAGGCCGGTCATCCGCCTTGACATGAACGGGCCGGCCGGAAGCGCCAGCAAGGAACTGCTTGAGGGCAACATCAAAATTGTTCTGGAGGGCAACGCCGCCAGGCATGGTGTCGAACTGAAGGGAGTCGACTCAAAGTCCTCCTTTTTCTCCCTGATGGAGGAAATCGCCAAAAGGTCACCCCATAACAAAGTCGTCCTCCTGATTGACGAGTACGATGCTCCCATCATATCGCTTGTCCAGCGAAACGAGCTCCTCAGGGACGAGAGGCTGGTCGAGGAGACCAGGGAAGTCATGCGGGGATTTTATTCCCAGATAAAATCGGCCGATGAGTTCCTTGAGTTCACCTTCATCACCGGGGTAACCAAATTTTCGCGGATGGGGGTGTTTTCCACCCTCAACAACCTGGTCGACATATCCCTCAGGCCGGAATTCGCGGCCTTCATGGGCCTGACCCAGGGGGAGCTGGAGACCCGTCTCGCGCACCACGTGAAGGCGACCGCCAAAAAGCTACGGACGAGCGAAAGGGAGCTTTTGCGTCGCGTCAGGGACCATTACGACGGTTTCTCATTCGACGGGGAGACAAGGCTCTACAATCCCTTCTCAACCCTCTCCTTCTTCGGCGAAGGGGAATTCGACGATTTTTGGATGGAATCAGGCTCCAACAGCCTCATCAGGACCTTCCTCAAGGACAAGGCCCTCACGGTGGACCAGTTCCATGGCCTGAAGGTCAGCCGAAGGTTCGCCCGCTCGCCGGGGGAAATCGAGGCCACGCCACCGCATGGCTTCCTCTACCAGGCCGGCTACCTGACCCTGCGCCGGAATAATGATGGCTCCCTGGCCCTTGATTATCCCAACCTTGAGGTAATATCGGCCATTTCCGGCCTGTTCCTTGATAACCTCATGCCATCGGGGGAATTCGACTCCGAGGCCTCCGATGGGCTGCGCCGGTGCCTGAAGGCTGGCAACGTCCCGGGGCTGGCGGGCCTTTTTTTCCGCCTGTACGCCGGCATAAGCTATGACGACCATGCCGGTGACCATCCCGGGATAAAGCCCAAAAGCTTGGACGCGGCCGTCCTGGAGTCGTTGGGGGAGAGCCTCCCCGAGGAGGCGCGACGCAAACTCGTCCATGATCTGACCGAGAAGATGGGCCTCTCCCCAAGACCGTCCCTGGCCGGTAAGCTCTCCCAGAAAGGCGAGAGCTTCTACCGATCGATACTGCAGGCCTGCCTATGGGGGGCCGGGGCCCAGACCATCCCGGAAAAACACCAAAACAAGGGGCGGCTCGACCTGGAGGTGAGATATGGGGGCAACACGTTCGTCTTCGAGATGAAGACCGCCCGAAACGCCAAGGGAACGCTGAAGGCCGCCCAGAGGGGCATGCTCCAGATTCGCCAAAAGGCCTACGGCCTGGCCCAGGCGAACCCTATCCTCGTCTCCCTGGCCGTGGACAAGACGGAGAGAAACATCGGGGCCTGCGTCTTTGAGAAGGACGGCCTTGAGACGACCTTGGGCGGTCAGGAACTCGCCAGGCTGGCCAGGACCCTGTCCAGATGAGAATGACGGCCTTGAGAGGCCCGTGGGTGCCCAGCCAAATAGACCATTATAGGATCAGACAACTTTTTAACTTAATTAAAAACTTATCTCATTGAAAATTCAATAAATAACATTTAAACAATATTCATTTAGGTTATAATTTTAAATATTAATATATATAACATAATTCTTATGCAGTACTTAACAGAATATTGATAAATAATATATTGCAAATATTATTTAGTTCTTATAGCGATATTTTTTAGGTATTAAGATAATAAATATTGTTTATGATTTAGAATCTTTTACTGTCTTCTTCGCACGAGTCTTCTTCGCCTGAGAAACGGCTGGAAGTTTATTTTGACCTTTTTTATCAAATTTCTCCTTTGTTGGCTGTTTGTCTGATAATTTTTTTAAGGAACCTCCGAATTCAAGCCTCTCGGCCCTTCCGTCCTTGACGAAGACACAGGCGGCTATGTTTCTCGTGTCCCCGGCCACGACCAGCGACATGAGGATGAGGGGACCTACGAAGCGTCCGGCGTAGCCAAGCTCGACAATCTGCCGGATGGCATTCTGGGCCGCGGTCCCGGCGGAGGAGGCCTTCTCGACGACCTTCATCTCTATGACGTAGGCCAGGCCCTTGTGCTCTATGGCCAGATCGCTCCGGCCAAGGCTGGAATGGATCTCTGGCGTGGCCCTCAGGCCCGCGCCCAGCAGGAAGGAATGCAGGTTCGACCGATAGAAGCTCTCGTTAAGTTTCATGCGGATTTCTTTATCCTGGCCACTGTTCGCGATGAAATGCTCCATGATGGAGATGGCCTCTTGATATCTATCTCCATCAACGGCCCTTGTCATTTTCTTCGTCGTTTCCAAAATCGCACGACGTCCAAAGGCTGGTTCCAGGAGGCGCGTCACCTCGGCCTTTTGGTCATTGGCCAGGGCGATGAACATGGAGAGGCGCTTGGCGGCCGCATGATCGTCATAGGCCAGGTTGGAGTAAAGAATCATGATGTCGTCCACTATCGCCGGGACGTCCCCTTCGGCGACATGCTCCTCCAGCCTGAGTGAGGCCTGGCCGGCCTCGACCGTCGAGGGGAACAGGTTGTCTATGAACAGCCGCGACATGGACGACAGCACCTCGAAGTTTGGATAGTCAAGGGCGTAGGACGAGTCGGTCTTTTTCCGCAGGGTCAGATAGCCGGCCTGGTAAAGGA
>JAISEK010000170.1 GCA_031264145.1 Deltaproteobacteria bacterium | reverse complement strand
GGTGTAAAAAAATCTATAATTATTAAATTATCATTCTCTAACACATCATTGAATATTGGCATGTTTTGAAAATGACGCTCAAGTGTTGCGATTTTGGCATGATAATTGCTTAGGTTTTCTGTTCGCTGTAGTGATAGTCAAAAAACGTTGAAATATAACATCCGGCGTATTGCTTGGCTGATGCCTTGATGTCATTGAGCAGCGTCTTGAATCGCAAGGCACCGCCTTTCTGGCGGCGAGTTGTCCCGAACGTCGTGAAAACCGGCTCCCAGCCATAGTCGCGCAGATGGGTCGCCAATAGTTCCGGCAGGGCCCTGGTCTCAGTTTGTCCTTCAGTGATGACGATGAGATCTGGCTTAGACATGATCAGGATCGGTCCGGATGACGTTCTTGAGCCAAAGCTCGGTCAGTGAGTATTCTTTCAGCCAATCGGACAGTGGCTCGCGCTCAAGGCGCTCGAAAGTCGTCTCGCCGTTACGTTGATGGACGACGATGACGTTCTCCGGCTCCATGGTCCGCAGCAAGTCCGGGGACTGGGTGGCCACGATCAGTTGTGTTTTCTCGGATGCCCAATGCATCAGTCCGACCATGAAATCCAGGGTGCTTGGATGCAGGCCCAGCTCAGGCTCATCAATTATGATGGTGGGTGGCGGGTCTGGTTGCCTGAGGACCGTCACCAGGGCCAGGCTGCACAAGGCACCGTCGGACATCTGCCATGGCTGGTAGACATAACGGGATCCCCGCTCGCGCCAGCATAGTCGCACGAAGCGATCCTGGGTGGCGTCCCTTTGTTCCGGTTCTAGCACGAAGTCATCGAAAACAGGCATAATCTGGCGCATGGACAATACTATGTTTTCGTAAGCCTGCGGGCGATTCGCCTTTAAGCCCCACAAAACAGCTGGCAAATTGGAGCCGTCTGCGAATAGTTCCCCGGAGTTGAAAATGGAGGCTTCTTTCCGCAATGGGGAAAACGGCGACGTGTCCCGGAAATGATAGGCCCGCCATCCGGCAATGACGTCGAGAATCATCCTTTCCGGTATCTTTGAATCAACGACCCCTCCGACTCTAGTCGGGGAGCCTAGGTTTGATTCAGCCGGCCTGTTCGTGTTGGGTCCAATCCTTGGTCCTTCTATGCGGGACCCATCATCCCTGGTTCCAGAAAGGGATTCCCCTTTTACCTCCACCCTGCCTTCGACCGTCGGCAACAAAGAGAAGGAATACGTCATGCCGAGAATGACCATCTCGATATTGATGACCCGTGTCGTCTTCGTGCCCTGGAAAAAGAAGGTCTCCGCCCGCCCATATCGGCCGACATAATCCGCTAGCCCTCTAAGGGACAATTGCTCCATGACCCGGAAAAAATCAATGAAATTGCTTTTTCCCGCCCCGTTTGGGCCGATCAGGATATTGAGGCCTGGATTAAAGACGAAATTTTTAAGGTTGCGGAACGACTTGAACCCTTCTATGGTAATTCGTTCCAAAGGCGCTCTTGCGATCTTTTGCATCTATATTACCCTGGCTGGAAATTGTTAAAAATATATACATGCCGTCTAATT
The DNA here is from genome assembly GCA_031264145.1 of Deltaproteobacteria bacterium. Taxonomy (GTDB): domain Bacteria; phylum Desulfobacterota; class Desulfarculia; order Adiutricales; family Adiutricaceae; genus JAIRNQ01. Next base: position 46,927 of record JAISEK010000170.1, on the reverse strand, counting down.
CTGGTATTTATTAATAATTTTATCATAAGGCTTTATTTGGCACGGAATAAATCCCAATCAGTTCACGGCATACTTGGTCTCGTCCTTTAGGAACAGTCTCGCGATCAACCCCGGAGATTTTCGCTGGTCGCCAAGTATTGTCCTCAGGGGAGCCGCCATTTTATCTTTTGTCTTGGATCATGGGAGAAGATTCAATCTCTGCTTTATGACATTGTTCAGTGACTCATCTGGGTTCAACTCAGGTAAATACTTTGGAATGAAAAATAACTGAATTCAATTTTCGTGCTTTTGTATCCACTTTTGCGCAAATTTCTCGTGGTGAACGCAAATATTGTCCACGACAAAAAAACCTTCAGCGTGTCGATTGATCTCAGAAGGTTCCTCACGAACCTGATTAAGACGCGGCAGTTCATCGTGCCCGAATACGTCATGCTCCTCATCAGGCCAGCATTTGAGAGAGCGATATCACGTTCATCGGGAGTCTCGTGCCAGTCGTCCCGACCACTGGCGTCTGGCCCTTGGGGGAGTATGATTTTGGCAAAGTTTTCCGTGTGCTGTACGGATTCATCGGCAAAAAGAATGAAGCCTCCCGCTTGTCTCGCCAGTTTCCTTATGGAAAGGAAAGTCTTGCCAAGCCATTCCCTGACTTCCCTGGGATCCTGCTGGTGGGCCTTCTTGATAGGCCTCTGCGGCGAGAACCCCACCTTTTGAGATAATCGCCCATGGCCCTGACGTCCACCGCCTTTTTGAGACCGGTGAAGGCCATCTCGGTGATTGCCCCGTATGTCCATGCGCCATGGTTCAAGCCATGATCGCCAGGCACTGGGCTCGTGTTCCAGCCTTTAAGCCATGTTCTCCTTATTAGCGGTCAAACTGTGCCCAATACCAGGCTTACGACCTCTATTGTTGAACTTGGCGGCTCTATAGCGGTGCCGTTGGTATCTTTATTTTTAATAGTACATGGTTGAAACTGCGACCAGCAGAAAACTGACGGTGCAAGATATCGATGCTTGTCGTTTAAAATAATGGAAGGCTGTTTTCAGGACTCCCAATGACTCATTGGGAGTCCTATTGAGTAAATATCGGTGTTTCATGGCTCTATTATAAAAAATTAAACCATGCGATACAATTTATATTTTATTATAAATATATCAAGGCTTACCAAGGGAATGACTGACAAAAATGTTAAATAGGCAACATTTTTGCGTGTCTAATAATTTACCGCCGGGGTATCAAGTCTTATTCACCTTCCGTCTAAAGGTGGTTTTTTGCTTGACTTCAAGGGCAGCCTTGGCACTATTAATTCTAGAACCAATACAACTTTGCCTCATCAGCATCAGCATTAGCATCGTCCTTCGTAGCTTCCCGGCCTTGCAGATACATCTTTTTAAGCTGATCGGCGGCATGATGATCTCCCTGGGCCGCCGCCAAACGGAACCACTTCACCGCTTCCGCATCGTCCTGTTTAACGTCCCTCCCCTCCTGATACAACCGCCCCAGCTCAGACTGTGCGAATATATGCCCATGTTCAGCCGCACGAGTGAACCATTCCACCGCTTTCGCCTTATTCTGGAGCCTCATGGATTCATCAATCGCCCACACGTCATATCCATAATATATCTTCCCAAGATTATACATCGCCCCTACATGGCCCTGGGCCGCCGCAAGTTCGTAATACTTTGCTGCCTCTTTGACATTTTCGACGTTTTTTACGTCTTTCCAGCTACTGTCGTTTTGATATTTCACCAAACATTGCTGCCCATATTCCAATTGCGCCTTCACATCACCATTTTCCGCAGCGATCTGTAGCCAGTGGCTCTTATCCGCATCTTTCTTCGTAGCTCCCCGGCCTTTCCGATACATCTCCTCAAGCTCGGATACGGCGTATGCATTTGTCTGAGCCGCCGCCAATCGCAGCCATTTCACTGCTTCCGCATCGTTCCGCTTACCATGTTCACCATTCTTGTACATCCGCCCAAGGATCAGTTGAGCCAGATCATACCCCCCTTCAGCAGCGCGCGTGTACCACTGTCTCACCTTCGCATCGTTTTTTTCCAGACACTTGCCCCAGCCGCGGTACATATCCCCTATACTGGTCATCGCATAGACATATCCCTGGTCCGCCGCGAGCTCGAACAATTTCACCGCCTCTTCACAGTTCTCCTCACGCAGATATCTCTGCCCAAGCATGCATTGCGCCGCCGCATCCCCACTTTCCGCCGCGCGCTTATACCATTTCATGGCCTCCTCATTATTCTTCCTGACTTCGTGGCCGCGCTCATATATCAACCCGAGGTCGACTTGCGCCTTCGCATCCCCTTTTTCAGCCGCGAGTCTGGTTTGATCTGTCGCCTGCACTTCATCGGGTAAACATTCGTAGGCGGACGGCGGTGTAATGTGGCGATTGAGAAGGTTACGCGTGTACAGGCACAACACCAGACGACCTTCGGCATCAGACCTCGCTTTGGCAATGATGATTCCTTCGTCTCCATTATCATGATCGATGTAGCTGCAGGTCATGGGATCGACTTTTATCGCAATCTTTTCATCTGGATGAAGCCTGGCGTCAGATGTCTTTATAATCTGCACGACGCTTACTGCCCCTGCCCCCAATTCCTCCTCCATTCCTGGACTCGGGTATTTAGATACGTCCGTCAACAAGCTGACCTTCGCAATAACATCCGCATCAAGCAACTTTTCGGGAATGACGTCAAAGAACAGCGTTTCCGGCCAGGTTGTCGCACAAGCATACGCTTGCGTCGCCCCGGCAAACAGCAAGCATAAAACAAAGGCGATGTGGCCGAGTGACAGTAGAAACATTTCGGGTCTCCTTTAACTGGTCGTGCGGGCTGCCACCACCCTCGTTGAGATGAATGGACGCAAAATTATCGCCGTTGACTTTCACGACTGGTCCCCTGAACGCAGGATAGCATAGTTGTCGTAATTGACACTCCCTGAAATCAAATCGTCTGGCCCCTTCCAGACCAGGCCCATGTCTGGACCCATGATCGGGACGTCCATGCGGGGAGCGCTTCCCATTCTGCCCTGGCATGGCCAGGCTCTCCCCAAGGGAGTAGCCCATTGGCAGCCCTTTGCCCTTTCGGCCACCGGCGGGTCAGTGCCTATCGGATCATGTCGGCGCTCTTTCTTGCAATCTCGATAATTTCCTCCAGAGATGGGGCTGGGGAGGGGTGCCGGCTAAGGCACATGGCCGAAGCGATGGTGGCCGGCTTGTCCCTCATGCCGCCCAGTGACGGGGAGATACACATAAACTGGCCGTTCCCGAGCTTCTCCACCCCAGAAATCCCCCAGGCTGTCCGGCAGGCGTCGATATTGCTGGGCGACGACTGCCGACCGATGAAGACTGAAGAGCAGTTGTTGACCGTCGGGCTGTCAAGGCTCTTGATGGCCTGGGAGGCCAGGATCAGGCCATAGCCGAATTTTCGGGCCTGGTTGGCCACCCTCTGGATGACCGTCTTGGGCGGGGTGGAATTCTGGGAGGGAACGAAGTCCTTGGCCTCGTCGATGACCAGAAGCCCGGCCAGACCCTTGCCAGGGTTCCGGGTCATCCAGGAAAACATGTTCATGACCAGCCTCTGGACGAAGGCCGGCCGCTCATCCTCCTGGCCCAGGCCCAAGAGGTTGACGACCGAGATCCTGGTCCGGCCGCCACGGCCCCGGAAAAGGCCGGCGATGTCGGCGGTCGATTCCTCCTTGAGATCCTGGTCCACGCTCATGGCGCTCCTGAGGTCCTTGGCGATGGCCCTGGCCGTCTTGCTGGCGCCGTCCCCCAATTCCTCGATGGCCTCGTCTGGCATGTCCTCAAGAAGCTCGACGAAGTCCATCAGGGTCGGCCCTGAATCCCTCTCATAGGCTGACAGGCGCCTGAGGGCGCTGGAGATGACGCCCTCCTTGGGAAGGGTTTTCGCGGTGATTTTGAGGCGGATAGCCGCCGTTATGGCCTCGCGGGCCATGGCGATGCCGGCATCGAGACTGTCGACGTCGCCGCCCCGGCGGAGGGCGACCAGGTCGGGAATGACTGGGAACCTCAGGGGATTGCCCTTGTTGATGCCAGGCGTCCAGACGACGGTCTCGGTCCCGGCCAGATACCTTGCCGCCCTGTCCCCGTCGCCCGGCAGCCAGGTCCCTGGTTCAGGCGCAGGCCAGGACTGGCCCAGAAGGCACAGGTCGCCGGATATGTCTATCACGACCGACGGGACCCCGGCCAAGGCCGCTTCCTCGACGATACGGCGCATGAGGACCGTTTTGCCGGAACCGGTGCCGCCAAAGATGGCCACGTGTCTCGTCAGATCGTCGGCCTTCACGCTGGCCAGCCGGACAATGCCATCTCGGGACGGAAATTGGCCTATCAGCAAACCATCCGTCCCCGGCAAAGCCGGCGCTGTTGGCGGCTGCTTCACAGTGGCTGTCAGCCGAACTACAGATGTTGGCGGTGGCCCAACACTGGCCGTCAGCTGCGTTTCGACGGCTGAGTCATGGGCTAAATTGGTTGTCGTCTGAGCTAGGTGTGTTAACTGTCTAGCTACAAGGACGGTGGCTGGATTCTGGGGCAAAATGATTGGCGTCTGGGCTGCGGGTATTAACGGCCGGGCCAAAATGGTTGGCGGCTGGGACAGGCCGGCTGTTGGCAGGCCCGCCATGGGTGACCACAGGGTTCCCTGGGCCTTGTTCAGCAGCCACTCCAGGTGCGGGGCGATGGACCTCAGCAGATAGACCGGTTTGCGCCAGACGGCCCATTCCATGAACAGGCCGCCGAATTTCTCCGAAAGCCCGTTAAGGGCCTGCAAGGCGCGCAGGTCCTGATCCGGCATGTCAAGGAAAATGCCCTTGTTCTCCCTGAATCTCTGGACGATTCTGGACGTGACCTGGCCGGAGGGAGGGTCGAAGAACCTAACGACCACCAGACGCCGGCTGCTGAGGTCCTTGTCGATTCCCGACTGGGAGAGGGCAGTGCTCAGGCGGGCCTGGAAGGCCTTGGCGTTGTCGTGCAGTATGGCCCAGAGGCTAAGGCAGCGATCCGGGGCCTCCCCCTTCACGTGGTAATGGCGGAAAAAGGCGAACGAGCGATAGCTTTTGGACAGAGGGCGGCTGTCGTCCCCTATGACGAGTTCCTGATCTTTTCCCAATTCCACGACCTTAGAGAATATCTCAGACAGCAATGCCAGGGAATTGGGCCAAAACCAGGACTCGGCGTGGCCGCTTTTCAATGCGTCGACGTCGTTTTCCCCAAGCATACCATTGAACGAGTCTTCAATTTCCCTAAACTTGTCGGGTGGACCTGGAACCGATGTGCCCTCGACTACGACTGGCTCACCGCCGTACTCAAAAACCCTTCCAAGGCTTATGCAGGCCTTGACGTGGTCCTCGCCCTTCTGGAGCATTTCCCTGGGACTGATGGACACGAACCCGCCAAATACCCTTTCCGGAAACGGCCAAGTCGGGTAAGGCGGGTCGAAGCCAGTCTTCGTGAAAGCCGCGTCAAGGCGGCGTTTCAGGATTTGTCTGGCCAACCCGCCTGACTCGATGGGGGACAGATAGTGAGGGCGGTCAAACCGGGCCATGTCGGTCCTCATGGCCTTCTCAATGAGGATATCCCAGCTGTCCGCCAGAAAAGTGGACACGGTCAGGCAAGAGTGGGCCTTGCTTATGAGCGTGCTGAAGCCGTTGCTGACGGAGATCAGTATCTTCCTGTTGGCCTCGCTCTCTTCCTCCGTGTCAGCCCTGAGGGAGTTGTATTTCACGGTTGAGTCCAGCTGGTCGAAGGCCATGACCGAGAAGCCGCCGTCAACGGAAAAGAGCCAGCTCAGGCCGAGCATGAACCATTCGTTGTTCTTGATCCTGTCAAACATGAAGCCATATTTCGTCGCCTCCTCCCCCATGCCCTTGTCGGCTGACTGCCAATACTTGCCGTCATTCAGGATTTCGGGGACATCTGAGTTCAAGAGCAGCAGGGCCCTTATGAGATCCTGGTATTCCTGGGCTTGGAAGCGGTACAGCCTGAACAGGCCCTTGTAAATCCTCTCGGCCAGGTCGGCGTAGTCCTCGGGCTTGGCCCCGGAAAAAAACGAATCCGGATCCTCGAGATCCCTTTGCCCGGCGACGCGGGCGATCTTCTGGGCCAGGCTTATCCTCTGGCACTGCCCGTCAAAGCCCCGCCGTTCCAGGGAAAGACCCGCATGGTAGGCCAGGGTGTCCCAGAAGTCCCTGACGTTGGTCATGTCGGTCAGGATCAGGTAGCCGGACCTTTCCATCGTCATTTGCCGCAAATGGGACAACATGTGGGTCTTGCCTGTCCCGCCATGCCCTATTATCGCCAGGCCTGAGCTGGCGCCCTGCCTTTCGCCCGACAGCTCGTCCAGCCTGCGCCCTAACAGGTCCCTTATGTCGGCATTGGCCTGCGGCACGTCCCACGTGATGGCATCCCAGACGTTGTCAAGACGGATCCAATGGGAAAAATCTATATTTTTGATAACATCAAGCTCATTGATATCCTTGCCATCTGATTTTTTCTGCATTAAAATCCTCTTTAAAATCTACATTGCAAACAATTTATAAAATCAAAAAATGTATTTATTTATATAATTATTTAAAATACTATTTCAAATACAAGTAATGCCTGGAATGGCCGGCCACATGGAGGGCAGCCTCCTTGTCCTCGGCCGTGATCCGCGAGGGATCGTCAAAATGGTAGAGGACTATGGCCCCGTCCCTCTCCAGGCCGAGCAGGACCTGGTCGATGGAATCATTGGTCCAGCCAGGCAACGACTTCCTGAGGACGCAGAGCCTGAGGCCGCCGCCAGCCATGAACTGGGTGGGGCCCAGGCCTTTGATATGCCCGAGAAGCTCGCCCGGCCCATGCGTCTTGTCTGGCTCCTGGCGCTCCCCCGGTACCACGGCCCCATGGTCCGGAGGTCCCAGCCCAAGGGCCTCGGCCAGTCCCATCTGCCCGGCCTTGACCTTGCCCAGGGCCTCCAGGACAAAGTTAAGTATCGGGCCGATGTTGTGCGTAAGCTCGCTGCCTGGTTCGGGCAGATGGCCCCAAAGATACTCGCGCCCCTTTGGCGTCAGGGCAAGACGGTATCTGGGCCTGGGCTTGGAGCGCGGCGATGGCCCCTTTGGCTTCGAGGCGGCGGGCTTTGGGGCCTTAAATCTCTTCCTGTCCACCGCTTCCGGGATTTCCTTGGAAAGCGACAGAAGGCCGGCCTCAATCATGAGATCGCGCTCGCCGGCGTTATTGAAGCCAGGCTTGACCAGTTCGGACCACTCCGCTCCCTTGGAGACGTGTATCCACCAGAGCTGGGTCCTGTTCCTGTTGGAAAGGCTCGGATCCATTTTTCATCCTCTATCATTATGGCCAGACGGCATTTGGCCGGTGATGGCCAGGCTGGCAAGTCCATCTTCGGGTCTTGCCCAAACAATGTACCCATGAAACCAGTCCAGTCTGGCCATTAGCCTAGACACCTGGTGAATTTAGCGGCGATTCCGTCCAGGCCAGGATCATTCCCCCATGGGGCCTGGCCCTGGCCCAGGCGCGGAAGCCTGCCGCCCAGGATCCAGGCCGTCGCGCCTGGAGACGAACTTGACAGTCTCCCATATCCGGCCGAGGGAGCCCGGAAGATCCATGCTTATGTCGTAGCCGGTCAGCCGGAGGACGGTCCGGCCGGTGACGGTCAGAAGAAAGTCCCGATAGCGATCGTTCCGGAAGGCCAGATGGCTTCTGTGGAAGGCGTAGCCGTCGGCCTCGACCACCAGCTTGCCCCTGGGCCAGTAAAAGTCGACCATCAAGGTCTCGCCCCGGGCCTCGATCAGCTGGTTGCACAGGAAAAGGCCCCTCAGGCGGCCATCGAGCTCCAGCGACCTGGCCAGCATCTTCTCTATGGGGCTGGCCGGGTGGGGCAGGCCCTCAATTGGGAACCCAGGGCCAGCGGAGGCAACCTTCGGGACGTCTTCCCCGAAAAGGCCCGGCCGCCGGGACGGCAGGTCCACCGGCCCAGGGAGGGGCGCTGGGCCACTGGCTGGCCCAGGGTAGCCTGGCCCTGGCCGGACGGGCCGACCGGCCATCGCCGGGAAACCCGGCCGTTCTCCGCCTTGGCCGCCCTCCCTGGCCAAGAGCCCCCCAGGCCCGGGGCCGCCAACCGAGGGTCCCCGCCCGGCGGGACCAGGGACCACGGGAGGGCAAGGGCGGCACTGCCCTTGGTCCCAGTAACGGGTCCAGATTTTCTCCCCTGGCCGGTAATGGAAGGCCCTGTACAGGAGAGGGCCAAAGACCTCGTGGCCGGCCAGTTCCTCGGGCAGGAAAACGGCCAGGTCCACGGAAGTCTCCCTGGACAGCCACTCGGCCCCCCTGACCAGGCCAAGGCCAGCCTCAGGTGGCCCCAGGGAAGGGGGCACCAGGACATGGAACGCCCCGATGGCCTGTCCCACGGCCAGGCTCAGCTGCCTGGCCTGCGTCCCGAGATTCATTTTCGGGAAGAAGGGCAGGCCGCCTTCCTTGAGCATGGCCTCCAGGACCAGGGCGTGCCAGGCCTTGTCAACCCCTTTTATGAGCCTTGGGGCACTGGACGCCCTGGCCGGGTCGCCGGCCGCCTCGGCCAAGTCGGCCCAAAGGACGGCCGGAGGCCAGTACCAGTCTGGCCACAGGGCCCTGGCCGCCTGGGCCAGGCCCAGAAGGACCTCCTCGACGATCCGGCCGAGGTCGGCCAGGGTCGTCTCCAGACACAAGGGCCCCAGGGGGCTGGGCCGGTGTCCGGACAGGACCGACGGGAAATCAGGGTCCCGATAGACGACTGCCCTGATTGCGGGGGGGCCAGGGCCATTCTGCACCATGGCTCAGTCCCGATCCTCCCCTGGCCTGCTGGCCCAGTCCGCCAGGGGGTCCTCGACGCCTGGCCCTTTCGGGCCGGGGGCCTCCGGTCGGTCCTGGGGCCCGGCGGCCTCCCGTAGCCCCGCGCCCTCCTCGGCCACGGGCTGGTCATCGATTTTGGCCAAGGGGGCCCCATGGGGCAGGCCAAGGCCGGACAGTCCGACAGGCCTGGACGCGCCAGGCCCCCCGGGGACTGGCTCCTCGGGGCCAGAGGCATCGGTGGCCGGCATCAGGGGGACGCTCCTGGCCCGCCCCTCGCCGGCCTCCAGAAGCCTGGCGGCCTCCTCGGCCAGGGCGGGGATGTTCGCCTTGCCCAGGGGGGTCAGGGGGATGTCCGGGACGGCCAGGGACAGCCTGGGGTAGGACAGTTCCGTGAATCCGGCCTTGATGATGGCCTGGCGCAGGGGGGCCAGGTCAATCCCGCCCGGCCCCTGGTGGACCAGGACCAGCCGCTCGCCCTTGTGCTGGTCGGGCATGGCCAGGATGGCCAGAGGCAGTTCCGGCCAGACAGTCCTGGCGACATCCTCGATGGCCGAGAGCGAGACCATCTCCCCGCTGATCTTGGCAAAGCGCTTGTAGCGTCCCTTGATCCAGAGAAAGCCGTCCCGGTCGACCTGGGCGATGTCCCCGGTGTCGTACCAGCCGTCGACCAGGGGCTCGACCTGCCCCGGCCTGTCCTTGCTGAGGTAGCCCAGCATGATGTTGGGGCCCCGGATCAGCAGGCGGCCGCCCTCGGCCAGGCCCTCGATGGGCTCCAGCCGCCATTCCTGGCCAGGGATGATGTGCCCCACCGAGCCGAACCTGTTCCACATGTGGGTGTTTACGGCCACTATGGGCGAGGCCTCCGTCACCCCGTAGCCCTCGAAGAGCCTGACCCCGAGTTTGCGGAAATAGAGATCGAAAGTCTTCTCCTTGAGCTTCTCCGCCCCCACCAGAATCAGGCGCACCCGGTGGAAGTCGTACTGGTGGGCGGCCTCGCCCCAGGCTTGGGCGAAACTGTCGCTGGTTATGATGACCGTGCTCTTGGTGTCGTAGATCCGTTCCGGGATGACCTTAAGCTGCAGGGGGCTGGGGTGGAGGTAGAGCCTCAGCCCCAGTATGAGGGGCAACACCAGGCCGACGTTCAGGCCAAAGGCATGGAAGCTGGGCATGGGGTTGAAGAACACGTCGTCCTCGTGGATCTCGACGATGGTCCTGGCCTGCCAGGTATCGGAGACCATGTTGGCGTGGCTCAGGGCCACGCCCTTGGGCACCCCCTCGGAGCCGGAGGTGAAGAGGATGACGGCCGGATCGTCTGGCCTGCCCGGCCTGGGCCGCCAGAGAAGCCCCCTGAGCTTGTCCAGGAAGGAAAGGCGCAGGTCCTCCAGGAACAGGACCGCGGCCGGGAGATCGTCCAGAAGGGCGTCGAGCTTGCCGGCCTCGACGAACCTGCGGCTGGTGATGACCGTGGAGACATTGGCCGTCTCGACCGCCAGGCGGATGTTGCGGGGGCCCTGGCTGTAGTTGAGCATGACCGGGACCCTGCCGCCGGCCCAGAGGCCGAAGAGCAGGACGGCCAGGGGATTGGCGTTGGGGAGCAGAAGACCAACGTTCTGGCCCAGGCCGGGCAGGTCCGCTAGGTAGCGGCCAAGGACCCTGCTGGCCCGCAGGAGACCGCCGTAGGTCATGGACTTGCGGCTGTCGTCCTCGATGATGGTCCTGCCATGGCCGAAACGCCTGGCCGCCGCCTCCAGGGCCCTGTAGACGTTGACCCGGACGTCCCGGCACCTGTAGGTGGATTCGACCATTATGGAGTAGATGTTCGCCGTGACCCGGCGCCGGTAGTCCCGGCGGCTCTCGCTGGCCCCGATGGGCTCGCCAAGGCTGGCCTGGGGCAGGACGGTCATCCTGATCCTGAGCCTGCGGGGCCTGTTCAGGCGAAGGGCCCGTAGACGGCCAAAACGAGTGTACTCGAGATCCTCCAGAATGACCGGGATCACCGGGCAGCCGCAGTGGGCGGCCACCAGGCCGGCCCCGTCGTAGATCTTCATGATGGAGCCGGTCTGGTTCAGCCGGCCCTCGGGAAAGATGACCAGCATATCGCCCCTGTCCAGGGCGGCTATGAGGTCCCTGGCCGCCATGGGCTGGGACGGGTTTATGGGGATGGCCTTGTAGACGTTCATGAAGAGCTTGATCCACCAGCTCTGGGCCCTGAATGAGTCGATGGCGAAGGTGAGGCTCCTGGGGATGTAGGCCACCAGAAGGGCCACGTCGGCAAAGGAAAGGTGGTTGGGGATGATCAGGGCCGAGCCCTTCATGAACGGCTCGAGGTTCTCAAGGCCCCTGACCCTCGGGCGGTAGACGATGGACAGGACAATCCGCACGATTTGCCTCAGGGCCGTCTCGGGGAGGAAATATATAGTCAGGACCGTGACCACCATGGCCGACAGGCCCACGAGCAAAAAGACGTGGGCTATGGACAGCCCCAGCTTGACCAGGAGCATCACCGCCAGGCTGCCGGCGACCATGAAGAGGGAGTTCATGATGTTGTTGGCGGCGATGACCCTGGCCCTTTGCCCGGCCTCCGCCTGGTGCTGCAGAAAGGCGTTCAACGGGACCACGAAGACCCCGCCGACCATGCTCACCGCCAGGCACAGGAGGCCGACCAGCAGGTGGTGGGGGCTGGCCGCGAACTCCCTGAGGCCCAGCGACAGCCCCCCGGCTGGGGGGAGGGTCTTGACAGCGTGGCCCAGGGCCAACATCAGGACGGTCAGGAGGGCCGCCGAGCCCGGGACCAGGGCGGCGGTGACGTTGCCCCTGGTAAGCCTGTTGACCAGAAGAGACCCGGCGGCCACCCCCAGGGCGAAAAGGGTCACCAGGACCGTGTTGACCACTGGCTTGGCCCCCATGACCGTGGCCGCCAGGACCGGCATCTGGGTCAACAGGATGCTGCCCATGGCCCAGAACCAGCTGATCGAGAGGATGGCCAGCCAGATGCCCCGCTGGTCCTTGACGCTCTTCAGGATGGCGTAGGTCGAGCGCCAGAGCAGGGGATCGACCCGCACGCCGGGATCGGCCTGCCTAGAGCGCGGCTGGAGCCAGGCCAGGATGTAGCCCAGGAGGGCCACGGAGACCAGGCCTATGGGCATCAGGATCCTGGGGCCGACGGAAGTGGTCACCAGGTAGGAGCCGAACATGGTACCCAGGACTATGGCCAGGAAGGTTGCCCCGCTGAAGAGCCCGTTTCCGGCAATGAGGTCCCTCTCCTCCAGCACCTCAGGCAACAGGCCGTACTTCACCGGCCCGAAAAAGGCCGACTGGGCACCCATCAGGAACAGTACGAAAAAAAGACCGTCAAGCTGCCCGAAGATGAACAAGGCCCCGGCCAGACACATGATGGCCAGCTCGAAAAGCTTGGTGCCCTTGACCACCGTGCTCTTATGATGGCGATCGGACAGCTGGCCCGCCAGGGAGGAGAACAGGAAAAATGGCAGGACCATCAGGGCCGTGGCCAGGCTGCCCCAGATGCTCCTCTGGGCCGCCGTGAGGTTCAGGCTGCCGAAGGCCAGCATGGAGATGATGGCCTGACGCATGAAATTGTCGTTGAAGGCTCCCAGGGCCATGGAACCGAACAGTGGCCAAAAGTCACGTTTTATGATTATTCTGGTAAATATGTTCATCTTAGCTCCAGAAGGACAAACCCATGGGAAAACGAAAAAAAAGATTCGTCTCTTCTTCAAAAAAACCATATGGAACGGGCAAAACCGCCCAGCGAACGAAGAGCCGGCGAAAAGGACAAGGGCTGCCCTGGCCGAATTCACAAACTGTGGCCGGATTATATCATATGAAGCAAAAAGTGGCCAAAACGCCAGTCGATGTCCCTGGCAAGCCATCGGACAACTTGGGACCATATCCAGGCGTCCCCAGATTACCCGTGGATTCCCAGACCGGCCCGCTCTTGAAGCCAAATATTACAATTTCCTTATATTATCAATTGAAGTCACGATTGCCCAGTACCGCCGCCAGGCACTCAGGGTCGGCACCAGCCGGAACATGAGGCCCCATCACCCCCATAACGGCCAAAACTGAGACTCTTCCCGCATGGCTTCTTGCCTGTGGGTCGCAGAAGAACCAAGATTTAAGGGCAATTCAATAGACCTTTGAGGAAACGGAAGAGTCAGGGGACGGGGGCTGGCAGACTGTCAAAACGTCAGAATAAAGGCTTGACATTAAAAAAGAGGTCTTGTAAAATCTAACGGTCAGATGCTTTGACAGAAGTCATTTTTCATCTATCCTTTATGGCAAAGACTCGAAATTAGCAGCTAATTTTGAAATATCAATATTTTTTACCTAAATAACCAGTATACATTAAACACTAGTATTTAATTACGTTCAAGCGGGTATAGCTCAATTGGTAGAGTGCTAGCTTCCCAAGCTAGAAGTTGCGGGTTCGATCCCCGTTACCCGCTCCAAAATTTCTTTCCACTGTCAATATGCATAAGTTATACTATTGAAAAAATATAAAACTAATAAGCCGTAGTTCGTGTATCTATCAACAGCAGGTATCTAGCCAAAATACTGTAATCGTTTATTTATTCTATATAAATTTGTCTGTTATATCTCTAATCATCTTCACTATTTCTACTTTTCCCAATAAATAATCTTAAATACTATCAATATCAAGTTGATTGTGATATACCGGGTGAAAGTCACAATTCAATCTGAACGCCCGTAGTCGCATAATTTTAGCCATATTGTCTCATAAAACACATTTTCTTTAAGATGAGTATTATATAAGTTGCATTTCTTGATTTAATGATCAAGATACAATGGACTAATCTAATCATGAAACAGCTACCTTACTCCAACGATACCATTTTGAGCGTTATTTTTAATAATTAAGACCAATAATTTAATCTAGTTTCTTCATAAAAATAATTACACAATATTAATACTATTGACTGAATGTTTAGCTGTCTTAATTAATAATTTTAATCTCGCAAGGAACTAATTTTTAACTATGGAATCTTTCCAGGAACAATGGAGGCGATGCCATGACGCACTCTGTCGAGGCCCAATGTCGACAACTTAAGGATATATTGGCCCACAGCACCTAATTCTAATGTCTCGGATTCAAACTTAAGATCTTGGATTGACTGATATTTTTAAAATACCCGAAGTCGGCGACTCTCTTAAGTTGTTGACATTGGCTAAAGAGGTTAAGAGGCTGAAATTGCTTACGTTGTTGATATTAGTGTTAGACTGTTGGGCTCTGTTGTCATTTACACAGGTTGAGATTTTTATACTTAGCCTAATTACTATATACTCTCCTTTTCATACTATAAATCTCATACAATAATATATTTTAACAACCAAATAGCTATAATTATTTTAATCTCCAAATATGTTTTTGAATAGGTTCAAAGACAAAAGAAAAGATTGGAAATATTATATGAAAAAGGAAAATAGATATAAAGTACAAAAAATTAAGAGAAGAAAATAGAATTATATACTCGAATGAATAATTATCTATATATAAAAAATGACTTATTCTATATCCACAATAAAATATTGTTTTTATTTCTCTAACAGTATATGCATATAATAACATATTAAAAATAAATAATATAAATAAAAAATACAATATAAGAAAAGATATAAATCTTTTTCTCGATTTTAACAATTTTTTTGAATAATAATATGACTTAGAATATTCTTTCACATTTATTGCATCAATATTAGACATTAAATTAGAGTCATAAAAGTAAGATACAAAAAAAATCGTACTAAAATAAGAAAAAGTAGAAATAAAGCTATAATAAAAACAAAATAAAGATCTTACAGGAAACATATTGCATATTAAAAAATTATTATATAAATTTACTGATAAAAATGGCCATATAGTAAAATTAAAAAGAAGTAAAATTATATCATATACGATATAACCAATAAAAAACTTTGATTTAACATATTTTATTTTTATCATAAATAATTTTAGAGATATAAAACCTGAAAAATACGGTTAATTAGTCTGTCCTCTATTATACACCATAAGTTACAAAATTTAAACGAAAAAATCAAGCCCGTGAAAACACGGTTTGAATCATAACTTGACGAGAGAGGATTTCGGGTGTATTTTAGCACTGACATCTTGGGCTCGCGACTGTCAGTCGTAAAATCAGAACACGTCACAATCTGAAATATTGTTGCTCTTCCAAGAAAAGCACCATAATCGTCATATTACATTAAACGCCACAAGACTTTGCTGGATTGAAAGCTGGTTTCCCTGGGTGGGATAGCTGGTAAGTGACCTCTTTCCCCATTGCCGCCCCAAACATGCCAGAGGCAATCACCAAAAAACGACGTTTAATTCTGGTAATTATATTTATTATTGCACTTATATAATTAATTAATTAAGCAAAGAAAAATTAAAATGATTTATTTTGAACAAAAGATTTCTACAAATCTGCACTTTCCCTGTCTTTCATCTTCCTCACGAATTTCCGGCAATAATTCCATGAAATTTACTGGAGCAACCTTAAGCTGGGTTACCCTAGTGCCATCGTCCATGCCCAAATGATAAGTTTTTACTTAAGGGAAGGTGAAATTAGACTGGCATGTCGAGATAATCCCTGGTAGCATTGGACCATGTTCCCTCTTGGTGAGGTTTGGACCGGCCTGCCCGGATACAAGACTGACAATCGCCGTTCAGGGCAAGACAGCCACGGAAACCTGCTCCTTTGGGCCGGCCGGAAACGTCCCAGGCGCAAGTTGACTCCCGATCATGGTTTTCTTAACGCCAAGCATCAAGGCAACCATCTTAAATATGCACAAAATCATTGCATGTAAACAGTTATTTGGTTATTATTTCCCTTACGCAATCGACCTTGGGACACAAGCGGGTATCCGGCCCAGACCAATCCATCGTAGTCATTTGTCTTGCGCCCCATTTTCTTGGTGACCTTATTTCCTCTGACAAAATATAACTACAACCAATACTGGCTTTCTGACTGTGGCCCTGGCCTGCCAGGACCCCGGCGAAAGGCTTCCGTTGTCGGCTGTTTTGCCCCTGGCCAAAACGACGCCGACCGTCACCCAGGACATCTGACCGCCGCCCCTGCCCAAAAGTCAGGGGCCAGAAAATAAGCACGGATGAAAAAAACCAAGACCATGATACGCCCCCCCTTGGGCCGGGCCGACCGCCAGCGGCGGGTTTGGCCATGGGGCTGAACCAACCGCCGACGACAGGCGGCGGCCGGCTGCACTCCGGGCCGTTCCCGCCGAATCCCGGCGGCGCGAGAAGATACTACCGCTCCCTGTCCCCCATGGCCAGCCCCCGCGCCCTGGCCGAGGCCGGCGGCTGGGCGGGCCTCTTCGGGCACCGGGCCCCCCTGGAACTGGAGATTGGCTTCGGCAACGGGGAATACCTGGCCAGGACCTCGGAAGCGGCCCCGGAGAGGGACTTCGTGGGCCTGGAGATTGCCTGGAACAGCCTGAAGAGGGCCCTGCGCCGTCTGGCCAGCCCTCCGAGGGACAACGTGCGCCTCCTGCATCTGCCGGCCTTCCCGGCCCTGGAGCGGTTCTTCGGGCCCAGGAGCCTTTCCGCGGCGAGATGCCTCTTCCCAGTCCCCTGGCCCAACGAGAAGCAGGCCCACAAGCGCCTGTTCTCCAGGGCCTTTCTTGACCTCCTGGCCAACAGGCTGGACGACGGCGGCTCGTTTTCCGTCGTCACCGACCACGAGGGCCTGGCCCACTGGGCCCTGGGGCAGTCAAAGGGCTCCGGTCTGCCCCTCTCTCTGGCCATGGGCCATGAGCTTATGGACACCAAGTACGAACGGAAATGGCTATCTGGCGGCCAAGATACCTTTTACCATCTAACCGGCCGCAAGGCCGGCCACGCTGAAATCCGCGAACCAGGTTTTGGAGACATGCAGCCACGACTAAGCTACTCGATAGTACCCTCGGAATACCATCCCCAGGGCCGGAGCCTAGAGCCCACCGTCGTTTTTGGGGACTTCGTTTACGATGACCGTAAAAAGCAAGGCCTCTTGGCCACCAAGGTAGTCGAGGACCAGTTCATACAGGAGTTTTACATCCGGATCTCCCAACAGCCCGATGGCGGCCACAAGCTGGCCCCGGCCCAGCCAAGCCAGGTCTTCCCCACCCTTGGGGTGGCCACGGCCCTGGCACTGGCCGCCTTGGAGGAGTCCGGAAAATGACCGAGTCCCTGGCTGGACAGATAGAGAAGGTCTCCTACCTGAACGACGAGACCGGCTTCTCCATAGTCATGCTCAAGGTCGACGGCCGCCGGGAGGCGGTCACGGCCGTGGGCCAGCTCAGTTCCCCGGCCGTGGGCGAGCTCGTGGACATGACCGGCGAGTTCAAGCGCCACCCACGCTTCGGGCTCCAATTCGAGGTGGCCTCCTGCGCGTCGCGGCCCCCCGAGAACGAGACTGGCCTGGCGAAATACCTGGGCTCTGGGCTCATCAAGGGCGTGGGCCCGATCCTGGCCAAACGCATGGTCGACGCCTTTGGCCAAAGCGTCCTTGATGTCCTCGACAACGAGCCCGAGCGCATGACCGAGGTCAGGGGCCTGGGCCCCGTGAGGCGCGAGCGCATCATCGAGGCCTGGCGCTCCACGGCCGGCCTCAAGCAGCTCCTCTCGTTCCTGTCCACCTTCGGCCTGGGCCCGGCCCTGGCCATCAAGATCCTCAAGAGGTTCGGCTCGGGGGCCGAGGAGGCCATCCGCCAGGATCCCTACCGCCTGGCCTACGAGATCCACGGGATCGGCTTCCTCATCGCCGACAAGGTGGCCAAGACCCTGGGCTTCGCCCCAGACTGCCCCCAGAGGCTGGAGGCGGGCCTGTTGTTCTGCCTGGACGGGGCCGTGAGACGGGGCCACGACTACCTTCCCTCCGGCGAGCTTATCCAGGACACCAGGAAGCTAATCCCCGAGGCCCAGCCCCTGGCCCTGGAGGAGGCCCTGTCCAGGGTCTCCGTCGCCGGCAGGGTCATCGCCGAGCGGCAGGACGAGCCCGGGCAGCTGGACGTGTACCTGCCCCAAACCCACAGGGCCGAGAACTGGGTGGCCAGATCCATCGCCTCCATCCTGGCCGCGCCCTTCTCCGTGGCCGTCCCCCGCCCCGAGAAGGCCCTGGCCTGGGCCGAGGGCACCATGGGCCTCGAGCTCAACGAGGACCAGCGCCAGGCGGCCATCCTGGCCATCACCCAGAAATGCTCCATCGTCACCGGCGGACCCGGCACCGGCAAGACGACCATGACCAAGGCCGTCTGCGGCATCTGGAAGGCCGTGACCGGCAAGGTGGCCCTGGTGGCCCCCACTGGCCGGGCGGCCAAGCGGCTTTCCCAGGCCACCGGCTACGAGGCCACGACCATCCACCGCCTCCTGGAATACGCCCCCAGCGACGGAGGCTTCATCCATGGGCCCGAGAACCGGCTGGATCTGGACATGCTCCTGGTCGACGAGTCCTCCATGCTCGACGTCCTTTTGATGAACCAGCTCCTGGGCGCCCTGCCGTCCAAGGCGGCCCTGGTTTTGGTCGGTGACCAGGACCAGCTGCCGCCGGTGGGCCCGGGCCGGGTTCTCCCAGATCTCCTGGAATCGGGCCTGGTCCCCTCCAAGAGGCTCACGAAGATCTACCGCCAGGCCGAACAGGGCCAGATAATCACCGCCGCCCACATGATCAACTCGGGCCAGACCCCGGCCGGCCTGGGGACGTCCCCGGACTCCGACTTTTTCTTCGTGCCCGAGGAGGACCACGCGAGGATCATCGACAAAATACTCAAGCTGGTCTGCGAGCGCATCCCCAGGAAGCTGGGCCTGGACCCGAGGAGCGACATCATGGTCCTGTCGCCGACCAAAAAAGGCGAGCTGGGGACCGTGAACCTGAACACCCACCTGGGCCGGGCCCTGAACCCGGCCATGGGGCCCTCCGTCAACCGCTTCGGACAGATACTGAAGATCGGGGACAGGGTCATGCAGAACCGCAACGACTACGCCAAGGAGGTCTACAACGGGGACCTTGGCCGGGTGTTCAGCATCGACATGGAGGATCAGGAGCTTAGGGTGGCCTTCGACGACCGCAAGGCCGTCTACGACTTCTCGGAGCTAGACGAACTTTCGCTGGCCTGGGCCTCCACGGTCCACAAGGCCCAGGGCTCCGAGTTCCCGGCCGTGGTCATTCCCGTCCACCCATCGCACCACATCATGCTCCGGAGAAAGCTGATCTACACGGCGGTGACCCGCGGCAGGCGCATGGTCTTCCTGGTGGGCTCCACCGAGGCCCTGAGACGCTCGGTCCTCAACAACCATGAGGACCAACGCTACAGCCACCTGGACCGGCTATTGGCCGAGGCCCTCCGGCAGACCAGGGCCAGGTCCGGCCTTTAGACCCTGATTGCGGGGAAGGCCAGTTTTGTCCCCCATGCAAAAGACGATATCTGGCAGTCAAAGGCTTTTCCAATGCTGTCGAGCCAACAACTTGGCGCTAACGATACCGTCCTGACATTTCAGCGGGAAAATGGACCCTCGCGGCCCGAAACGGCCTGGCCGCTGACATCCCCTGACCAGGAATGGTGATGAGACTCATCTCCTACAACGTGAACGGCCTGAGGGCCGCCTTCTCCAAGCCAGGCTTCGCCGACTGGCTGGCCTCGTCCCGGGCCGACGTCCTGGCCCTCCAGGAGACCAAGGCCAGGCCCGAGCAGCTCCCGGGCGCCCTGGCCTCCCCTGACGGCTACGGGGCCTTCTTCTCCTGTCCCACCGCCAAGAAGGGCTACTCCGGGGTGGCCGTGTATGCCAGGGAAAGGCCCCTGGCCACGACTTTCGAGCTCCCATGGCCGGAATGGGCCCAGGAGGGACGCCTGATCCACCTGGAACTCAAGGACTTCCACTTCCTGAACGTCTACTTTCCCAACGGCCAGAGGGATTCCGGACGGCTGGACTTCAAGCTCGGCTATTACGAGGCCTTCCTGGAGTTCGCCCAGGGCCTGAGGGCTTCCAAGCCGGTGGTCGTCTGCGGCGACTTCAATACCGCCCACAGGGAAATCGACCTGGCGAGGCCGGACCTCTATGGCGACACCTCGGGCTTTTTGCCCCAGGAAAGGGGATTCCTTTCAGGCCTTATCGGGAAGGGCTATCTGGACACCTACAGGACCCTCAACGGCGACCTCGAGGGGCAGTACACCTGGTGGTCCTACCGGGCCGGGGACCGGCGCCGGAACAACGGCTGGCGGATTGACTATTTCTTCGTCTCCAGCGAGTTGGCGGGCGCGCTGTCCAAGGCCTGGATTGAGCCCCAGGTCGGTTTTTCCGACCACTGCCCGATTGGCCTGGAGTTGGACCTGTAGGGGGACCAAAAAGGGCCTTGCCCAGGAAAACTATCGCCAGTCCCCATAAAAAATGCGTTTTGGGGGACTGGCGAGTTTTTTCGCTCTTATTGTTGGTTTGTGACCATGGCCTGGACTGGACCAACCAGCAAAGGAATCGCCAAAAGGTCCCAGATCCCACCAAAATGCCGTCCTTTCCCACTGGCCGCCCCAAAACGTCCCCACCCGTCAATAAAAAACCTTGCCCTTTGCCCTGGTCCATGCTATCATGTCCAGAATCAAGGAGCACATTGGAAATCGTTGGGCCTGTCCCAGGATTGAGTCAAGAGGGGCCCAGGAGGCAGCCTTTGGCGTCATGAGTAATCCGGCC
The DNA here is from genome assembly GCA_031264145.1 of Deltaproteobacteria bacterium. GTDB lineage: Bacteria > Desulfobacterota > Desulfarculia > Adiutricales > Adiutricaceae > JAIRNQ01. The sequence goes on along the minus strand of JAISEK010000170.1, from coordinate 26,345 downwards.
ATCCGCCGTCCCCCGCCCCTTACTCGGCTGCGGCCCAGCCAATGGTTTCCGGCTCCGTCCCACCACTCCCAAGGAGCATATAATGGACAAGGAAGAGAAGAAATTCTCATCCGCTGAACCCATCAGCATGAGTGACAGTGACCTGAACTTCGCCAAGCAGATTGGCGAAGTCGCCGGCACCGATCTCAACTCCTGCCTGACCTGCATGAGCTGTTCAGGCGGCTGTCCCATGTATCCCTACATGGACTACGGTCCCCACGGGATCATGAGGCTGGCGGTTCTCGGGCTGAAGAAGGAAGCGTTGACCTCCACGAGCATTTGGCGCTGCGTCGGCTGCCATACCTGCGCCGCCGTCTGCCCCATGGCCATCAACATCGCCGGCGTCATGGACTACCTCCGCGAGCTCTGCCTCAAGGAGAAGATGCCCATCGGCGACAAGCCCCTCTTTGAGTTCCACAAGGCCTTCCTGACCTCGGTCAGGTTTCACGGCCGGTGCTCCAAGGTCGAGCTGATGAGCCTCCACAAGCTCTTCACCATCGGGAGCGGGCCCAAGGCCTGGATGCAGGACGCTTTCCTGGGAATGAAGATGATCCTCATGCACAAGCTGCATCTTCTCCCTTCCCGCCTGATGAGTTCGGGCATCTCCCAGGTCCGCAAGCTCGTCGTCGGCGCCTGGCGCGACAGATAGGAGGCCAGCCATGACCGAATACCTGATGGAAGCCACCTATTTCCCTGGCTGCACAATGAAGACCGGCGTCGAAGAGTCGAACCTGCCCATGCAAATCGTCCTCGACAAGCTCAAGATCAAGCTCTTCGAGATCGAGGACTGGAACTGCTGCGGCTCTTCCTCCGGCCACGCCGTCAACCACGAGATCGGGACCGCCATGGGGGCCCGCAACCTCTCCAAGGTGCCCAAGGGCCGCCCCATCATCATCCCCTGCCCCAACTGCTTCCGCAACTGGACCGGGGCCCACTACCACCTGTCCCACGAGCCCGAGACCCTGAAGAAGTACGAGGATCAGTTCGGCCGCATCAACATCAGCGACCCCATCCTCAACATCTACGACCTCTACCACCACGTCTTCAACCTGGCCAGGCTCAAGTCGGTCGAGTTCGAGGGCGTCCAGCCGCTCAAGGGCCTCAAGATCGCCGTCTACTATGGCTGCGGTGCCATGTATCCAAAGCATCTGCGCCCCGTGGGCCCTCCCAGGGACACCGTCGAGAGGATCATGACCGAGATCGGGGCCGACGTGATCACCTGGCCTTACCCGCACAAGTGCTGCAGCGCCTTCGTCTCGGCCGTCTATCCCGAGATCGCCGAGGAACTGGCCACCCAGATCATCGGCGGGGCCTATGAGGCCGGGGCCGAGGCCCTGGTGACCACCTGCGCCATGTGCCAGATGAACCTCGAGATGAGGGCCGTCTCCGCCCGTATGAACAACCAGCTGCCCATCTTCCACCTCAACCAGCTCATGGCCCTGTACCTGGGCGAGAAGGCCTCCGAGCACGCCGACTGGTGGAAGTTCCACCTGATCGATCCCTCCCCCGTCCTCAAGAAGACCGGCCTGTGGGGCTGACATAGATTTGCCCCACTGAAAGGACAAAAAAAGGGCGGTCCCTCTGGGGATCGCCCTTTTTTTGTCCTTGGGCACCAGGGCGACGGTCCAGGAAGGCCCGGCCCAAGGCCAATCTCGCCCGTCCCAGGCCAAATGGCCCCCGTCTTGCCTGACGGGTCCCCATCTGGAAAGGGCGATTCGGTCATTTCATCTCGTAACTCCTCGGCAGGAAAACACTGACAGATTGCCGCCGCACTGGAACGCCATCCATGGGATATTCCGCCGATTCTGGGCACTCGGCCCCCGTGGGCCGGCGCCTTTCGCCGATGGGTGCCGTCGGCTGGCTCCACGCCGGTGCCGGGGAAAGCCAACCGAATCCATCCCAGGTGGCCCGCCTACCTGACCCTCAGCACCTCGCCGGGGCGGACGATGTCGCTTTGCCGGCCGTTCAAGGCCTTGAGCCCGTCAACCGTTAGGCCGTGCCTGGTGGCTATGGAGTACATGGTGTCGCCGGCGGCTACCTTGTAGGTGTCGGCCCCGCCTGACGGGGCCGAGGAGGCGGTGCCCCGCCCCGTCCCTCCATTGCCGACCTTCAGTCTTTGGCCCACCCTTATGGAGTCACCCTGGAGATTGTTAAGCTCCCTCAGCTCGGCAGACCGCAGGCCGTGGCGCTCGGCTATCTGGCTCAGCGTGTCGCCGCTTTGGACCACGTACTCCCCGGCGGGGCTGGCGGCGGGCCTCTCGGCCGACGGCGGCGCGGGGGCCGTCCGCCCTGTCCCGGGGACCCTCAGCCTTTGGCCCACCCTTATGGAGTCACCCGAGAGGCCGTTAAGCTCCCTCAGCTCGGCCGACCGCAGGCCGTGGCGCTCGGCTATCTGGCTCAGAGTGTCGCCGCCTTGGACCACGTACTCCCCGGCGGGGGCCGCCACGGTGGAGGCCTGGCTCTCGGCCGGCCGCTGGGAGGGGGCCGTCTGTCCGGCCACGGGGACCCTCAGCCTTTGGCCCACCCTCACGACGTCGCCGGCGAGACCGTTCAGTTCCCTCAAATCGGCCGACCGCAGGCCATGGCGCTCGGCAATCTGGCTCAGAGTGTCGCCGGCCTGGACCACGTACTCCCCGGTGGAGCTGGACGTCGCCCTGGCGGCGGGGCTCTCGGGCCGCCGCTGGGCCGGGGCGGCCGTCGTCGCCGCCGCCGCCTGGCTGGCGATGGCCACCTTGAGCCTTTGGCCCGGCCTCAGGACGTCACCCGAGAGACCGTTCAGTTCCCTCAGCTCGGCCGACCGCAGGCCATGGCGCTCGGCAATCTGGCTCAGAGTGTCGCCTGCCTGGACCACGTACTCGCCCGAGGCGGCCGCCGGGACGGGCTGGCCGGGGATGACGAAGAGCCTTTGGCCGACCCTCAGGCCGTCGTTCCTCAGATTGTTGATCTCCCTCAGCTCGGCCGAACCCATGCCGAAACGCTCGGCGATTTGGCTTACCGTGTCGCCGGCCTGGACCACGTAGGTGTCGAAGTCCCCTGACGTCCTGGGGGCCTGGGCGGAGGCGGCGGCCTGGGAGGCCTGGGCAGCCTGGCCGCCCTCCAGGACCTTGAGCTTCTGGCCGATCCTCAGGTTGTCGCCGGTGAGGCCGTTGAGTTCCCTCAGCTGGGCCGAGGACATGCCATGGCGCCCGGCGATGCCGCCCAGGGTATCGCCGGCCACGACCTCGTAGGTCCGCTCCACTGTCCCGCCGCCGGCGATCTTGAGCCTCTGGCCGACCCTTATGATGTCGCCGGAAAGATCGTTCAGCCTCCGGAGATCGTCCGCCCCGACGCCCAGCCGCTCGGCGATCTGGCCGACCGTGTCGCCTCTCTGGACCTCATACTCGGCGGGCCGGCCGCCGGAAGGCGCCCCCTGCGCGGAGGCCGGGACCCTCAGCTTCTGGCCGGCCCTGATGTTGTTGCCGGAGAGGTTGTTGATGCCCCGGAGTTCCTCGGAGGTCAGGCCGTGACGCTCGGCGATGGTGCTCACGGTGTCCCCGGAAACGACCGTGTACTCCACCGAGCCGGTGAGATCCCTGGAAGGGGCCGGGCCGGTGCCTATGGCCAGCCTCTGGCCGACCCTTATAGTGTTGCTGGAGAGGTTGTTAAGATCCATCAGCTGCCGCTGGCTTACCCGGTAGTTGGCGGCGATGGAGCTGATGGTCTCGCCCTTCTGGACCGTGTGGGAGACGGGCACGCCCTCGGAGACCTCGACCCAGGTGTTCCTCGAGGCCCTAGAGGAGGTCGCCGCGGTCAAGGGCAGATTGGAGCGTATGTTCAGGACCTGGCCCTCCATTATGTCGTTGGAGGCCAGCTTGTTGTCTGACTTGATCTGCTCGGCCTTGACCCCATACAGCTTGGCTATGCCCAGGATGGTGTCCCCTGAGCGGACCCTGTGGCTGATGGAGTTGATGACCTGGGACCTTCTGGGCTGGCTGGAGGCGACGGCCGCCGGCCTGGGCGGTTGCGAGGCGGGGGGGGCGGGAGCGGTTGCCGGCTCGGGCCAGGGCTCCGATGACGGCGCCGGGACCTCGGGCCGGGACGAGGGCCGGGAAGCCGTCTGCTGCGCGGCGGCCACCACGACGTCGGAAGTCGTCTCCGGCGGCATGCTGGCCGGCAAGACCAGCTGCTGGCCACCGGCCAGCCTGGCCCCCTCCGGGAGGTTGTTGTACTGCCTGACCACGGCCGGCGTCAGCTGGTAGCGGCTGGCCACCTGGTCGACGGTCTCGCCCCGGCGGGCGGTGTGGGTGATGATGCCGCCGCCGCGCCTGGCCTCGGGAAGCTGGGCGTAGAGGCGGTAAAAGTTGGCCCGGGAGCCCTCGGGCACCCTCAGGACGAAGTTGGCCTCGTTGGGAGGGGTGGCCATCCGCTTGAGGTGGGGGTTCAGCTCCTTGAGGCGCTCAAGGGTGCTGCCCGAGAGGGAGGCCGCGAGGGAGAGATCCATGGGATCGGGCACGACCACGTCCTCCCAGGCGTCCGGTGGGGCCGACTCGATCTCCAGCCCGTAGGCCTGGGGATCCTTGGAGATGATGGTCACGGCCAGGAAGCTGGGCACGTAGCGCTTGGTCTCGTTGGCCAAAAAGCCGTCCCTCCTGGCCATGTCCCAATAGTTGTCCGTGTCCGGGTCCCTCATGCCCCTCTGGATCTTGCCCTCGCCGGTGTTGTAGGCGGCGATGGCCAGGGGCCATGACTTGAACATCTCGTGGAGGGCGGTGAGGTAGTCGGCGGCGGCATAGGTGGACTTGACCGGGTCCATGCGCTCATCGACCCACTCGTCGATCACCAGGCCGTAACGTCGGCCGGTGCCGGCTATGAACTGCCACGGCCCCACCGCGCTGGCCGTGGAGACGGCCTCGGTCCTGAAGCCGCTCTCGATGAGGGCAAGGTAGACCAGGTCCTCCGGCAGGCCCTTCTGGCGCAGGATGGCCTTCATCATGGGGATGTACTTCTGGCCGCGCGAAAGCGACCGGATCATGAAGCCCCGGGCATCGTTCAGGAAATACCTTAGGTTGACCAGCACGTCCTGGTTCAGCTCCAGGGGCAGGTCCTCCTTGCGGCTGGATAGGGCCATGATCTCCTGGCCGACCATCTGGTCCAGCCTTTGCTCAAACTGGGGCCCGAGCTGGTAGTACTTCTGGCCGCCGCCGCGGCCCTCCCTGGCCACCTGGGAGGCCTGCCGGCCTATGGTGGAGTTGCGGCTGCCGCCGCCTGCGCCGCAGGAAGTCGCCATGATGGCCGCCAACGCGACCAGGGACAGAATCGACGGGGCTGACAGTCCGAAGCGTCTCATGAGACCACCTAACACCCCGCGTTCGTCGGGGCCAGCCATAAAGACAGGCCCTGGCCCCCTTCCAGGTTTCCCTGGACGGGGCTCTCGGCTCGCTTGGCCATTATTTTATCCTTTTGAAGATATCGATGGTTAACAGCAAACAAAATAAAGACGATTTCTCGGGATAAACGCTACTACAATATTGCGTTATTATACAGGTTAAAAACAAACAATTGATAAACAAAAGAAATGATGCTTGGCCAATAGTTTGATAAACTGAAAACAGGCCCATATTTAACCATAAAGGCATTGGCCGAATTTTGGCGCAAAAGATTATACCATTTGGGGCCTATTTTGAGAATTATATATTTTAGTGCTTATTATTCAGAAATCAACATACATTAAGAATGTAGGGTGGTTGGTTTAGCAAGGATAGGCGAGTCAAGCAAGAATGCGATGTCCTTTAAAATCGCCCGGACCACTAGCCTGACGGGACCCGGCGGCCGGAAGACCCAAGGCCGGGACAGGCCTAAACATTCCCTATCATGTCCTGGGGAGCATTTTATCAAAGTCACGAAAGTTGACGCAAGGCCCCTCGATATATTTCGAGGCCAAAGGACCAAATCTTAGAGACATAGCGCAATTTTGGCTAATTTTGGCCGCAAAATTGCGTGGGTGAGCGGTTCCACGCCCCAACCAGCTGCCGACGCGGGCAATTTCTGTCTTCCTGGCCAAAAGGCGGGCAGGAAACCCAGGCCTTCTGGCCCCGGTGGCAGCGGCCTGGGACCTGGGCTGGCCCTCCTTGGCCCGGAAGGCCCCCTGGTATTCAGCGGGCGTCACTTTTGGGGACGCCGCCCGGAAGACGGCCCGGCGGGCGCGGCCTTGAGACCGGCGATCGGCTGGCCGAAAGAAAGCTTGACCTGGTCGCGGCCATAAACTGCCAGGCCGACAGGCCAAATCTCCTTGGCCTTGGCCAAGTACGGGTCATGATAGCCTTTTGCGGCGATCTGCTCAAAGGCCATTTTTATGGCTGCCTGCTGGAGCCTGTCGGCCTCGACGGGGTCGCCGTCGGCCTTGGCCGTTCTCGCGACATACTTCAGCTCAATGACCGCGTAGACCATGCCCGGCAAAATAAGAACCACGTCCGAGCGGCCCGTGGCCGAATCAGCTTCCGAGACCACATCAAGATTCATCGAGAATAGAAGCCCATGTATGGCCCCGTGGTAAAATGCCTCGGAGGGTTGGTGAAGAATGCTTGGAATCGAGGATAGGAGGGAGTGCACGCAAGTCTCTAGCCATTTGGCATCCCGTTCCTGAAAAGCCCTGCTGAGATTATTTGTCAAATCCTTATATTCAGATACTTTTATATTAAAAAAATCTGTTCTTACTGTTAAATTATATGCTTTGCGCACTTCTTTATTAGGCAATTTGAAATAACAATAAGATTCATAGCTATTGGTATTTTTATTATGGAAATCTACGATTTTATCTATAGTTATATAGCCTGTTTGATACAATATAGAAACTATATCTAGATTTTCAACATCAAGTCGTCTCAAAAGAGACTCGTCATGGCCCGTCGTCAGGACGTTGAGAAATCTGGACGGCTGCTTCTTGATGAGCCCTGACAAAAACAGGGACGGCCCAGAATCGAGCCAGTAATTGTCAAATCTGCCGTACCTGAAAAAACTCATGATGGAAAAGGGATTCAGGACCTGCTCCCGCCCGCCGAAGTTGTAGCCATCATACCAGTCCAGGATCATTTGGCGCAAATCAGCCACCGTCTTTGGCTTGCCTTTTTGTCTTGCCGGCAGATTTCTTAGGGTCACCGCATAGCGGTCGCTAAAAAGCTGGTCCATCTCGGCCATGGTGAAGCCGCATATCTCGGCGTAGGCGGGGTCCAGGGACAGGTCAACAAGATTGCTGACGCTTTGGCCCATGGCTTTCCGGGCCATCTGGGAGATTCCGGTGACGAAGGAGAATTGAACCGCCCTCTCCACCCCCTTGAGGGTGCGGTAAAAGCCGTGAAGGACTTCAAGATTGGCCTGGGCCAAAGCAGGCTCATTGATTTTATCCAGAATTGGCGCATCATATTCATCAATCAGAACGACTACTTTATTTTTATATTTTTCATAAAGTTCTATAATCAATGTTTTTAAGGCATTACCTGGAGTAATAGCACTTATTTGCACATTTTCATGAGTAGCAATACGATTTAAATCATCAATAATTAATTTTTCAATAATTTTTGGTTCAGAAACATTATCATAATCCATACTAAGTCTGATGATTGGGTATTTTATAAAGTTATAATCAGATGAATATATATAAAGTCCTTTAAAAATATCTCTATTCCCTAAAAATACTTCATTCATAGTATCAAGTAAAAGTGATTTACCAAAACGCCTAGGTCGACTTAAAAAATAAGTTTGTGGAACCTTGAGTAAATTATATATAAATTTAGTTTTATCAGAATATATCATATTGTTTTCTATTATATTTACAAAAATTTGAGTTATAGTAGTTAAGTTTTTCACAATTTGCGCCTTTATCTAAATAACTTAAAAACCTGAGAATCATAACCGCTGACAGAATCAGTCGGCCTTCCCGCCCAGAGCTAGGGGGACTCCCAGAAAGGGGAAAGCCTCATTGGTCCCCCCTGGCCACGACTCCCGAAATGGGCCCATGCCTCGGCCAGTTTCCCGAATTGCCCAGCCACCGGGACACCTGTCGATGAGACGGCCATGTCCGGCGTCCCTCGGCGTCCCACGGCGCCCAGGGCGGGCCGCGTCCACCGCATTCCGGGAGCCTCTCCTCTACATGGCCAGGGGAGGCGGCCGCCAGGTTCCCGCCCTGCCGGCGGGCACCCTGGCCGGGTCAATCCCGGGCAAAGGATTCGGCCCGGGGTGATCCCGCCGCCTCTCGTCACGGCCTCCATTGGCCGCCCCGCTTTTGGGCCACAATCAGAGCGTATCGATTATAGCATACGGAAGAGGGTGGCAACGTGGCCCCAGAGGACCTTGTCCCCGCATGGCCTAGGGCAACGCAAGTCGACGGGACTTGGGCCCACGGCACCATGGGATGGCCGAGGGCAACCCTCGACTGGACACGTAAAAGCCCTGCTTTTTGGGATTCCGCCAATCAAATCCTCAAACTCCGGGCGTCAACCTGGCCCTTTCCTGCTTTCCGGGGGATCCTCACGCCATAGACCGTGTCCCCTTGGCGGAACCTGGCCTGGCCCTGCCACCGTGCCCCGCCAGGCGAAATGGCCCCGACGCCGCCTCCGCGCCAGCGGCATGGGGAGGCGGCCCTTGCCGGCCACGCATGAAGATTCACGGGATTCCTGGGATCGCCGAGCCTGACCCGCCGGAATCCCCGCCCTCGTCCGGCAGGACGCCTGTCGCCAGGCCGGGAATGGGCAAGGGACAGGCCTGGCCCAAACAGGAGGTATTTCCCCGAAAGCGGGGACCGATCTGGCCTGGCTCTCAGAATATTGTGAGGATGAAGACATAAACAATCCTCGGCCGTTTGGGCATCTTTGGCGATTGATGATTCCCTTGTCAAATTATATTGACGTCTTGGCTTTTCGGGGGCTTCAAAATTCTTGACTAACCAATGATTTTGAAGTATTTTTTTCAAACGCCTTGGATACGGCCCCTCAGCTTGGACCATGGACGGCTTCCAGGCCAACGGCTTTTTTGATATCTCTAACAATTATACATGACCATTATAAGCAATTGATTATATCATGAAAATTACTTAGGTCAATAAATTAACATATCACCCCCTCCAAGGGGTTTTTTTATCACATTTTTTGGCAGACAGAATCGAGTCCTAGACACAGAAGTCATTCCCAAGGACTATTCCCATGCCGACCTTTTTCACATTTTTTAGCCATGAGCCATGGCTTTGGCGACCGGGATTGGAAAACCATTGCCCCGGGTGGGCATATTGTTTTCGCCGATTCCCAAGACATCCACCAAAGGCCGACCCAAGGCGACGGTAAACCAGTTTCCGAGGCCCGTCCTTACCATCACAGACATTTGGAGGCAAGTCAAGATGGCACTCGTCCCCGTTCTCAACAAGAGCATGCGGTTGATGCTCAAGCCGGCCCTGGTGGCCCTGGCCCTCATCGCGGCCCTTTCCGCCACGGCCGCCCTGGCCAGCGAGTCAAACCTCAAGGTCCCCGAACTCGAGGGCTGGCAGAACATGCTGCTTGGCGGCGGCCTCGTGGTCTGCGTTCTTGGCCTTCTGTTCGGCCTGTACCAGTACCTGGGCATAAAAAAGCTCAAGGCCCACGCCTCGATGCTCGACGTCGCGGCCATGATTTACGAGACCTGCAAGACCTACATGTTCCAGCAGGCCAAGCTGCTGGCGATCCTTTTGGTCTTCGTCGGCATCTGCATCTCCTTCTATTTCGGCTATCTCCTGGCGATGGGCCTCGGCTCGGTGTTCCTGATCCTGCTGTGGACCGTCGTCGGCATTCTGGGCTCCTACTCGGTGGCCTTCTTCGGCATGCGCGTCAACACGCTGGCCAACAGCCGCATGGCCTACGCCTCGCTTGAGAAGAAGCCCCTCAAGCTCCTCAACATCCCCCTTGACGCCGGCATGAGCATCGGCGTCCTGCTGATCTCGGTCGAGCTGGTGATGATGCTGATCATCCTGGTCTTCGTGCCCCGGGATCTGGCCGGCCCCTGCTTCATCGGCTTTGCCATCGGCGAGTCCCTGGGGGCCAGCGCGCTCAGGATCGCTGGGGGCATCTTCACGAAGATCGCCGACATCGGCTCCGACCTGATGAAGATAGTCTTCAAGATCAAGGAGGACGATCCCAGGAACCCGGGCGTCATCGCCGACTGCACCGGCGACAACGCCGGCGACAGCGTGGGGCCCACCGCCGACGGCTTCGAGACCTACGGGGTCACGGGCGTGGCCCTGGTCACCTTCATCTGCCTGGCCGTGGGCGTGGGGCAGGATGGCCAGCTGAGGCTGCAGACCAACCTCCTGACCTGGATCTTCGTCATGAGGATCCTGATGCTGGTGACCTCCCTGGTGGCCTTCTACGCCAACAAGGCCTTCAGCAGCGCCAAGTACGGCGCCTCCGAGGACTTCGACTTCGAGGCCCCGCTGACCAGCCTGGTGTGGATAGGCTCGATCCTCTCCATAGCCATGACCTACGTGGCCAGCTACATCCTCCTTGGCCCAACCTCCGACTTCGCCCTGGCCAGCTCCGGGCACGGCTCCAAGTACTGGTACGTTCTGGCCTCCATCATCAGCTGCGGCACCCTCGGGGCGGCCCTCATCCCCGAGTTCACCAAGCTTTTCACCTCCGGGAAGTCGGCCCACGTCAGGGAGACCGTGGAGGCCTCCAAGGAAGGCGGGGCCTCCCTGAACATCCTGGCCGGGTTCATCGCCGGCAACTTCAGCGCCTTCTGGATGGGCATGGTCTTCTGCCTGCTGATGTTCGTGGCCTACTGCTTCAGCCAGAGCGGCCTGGCCGCCATCATGAGCTACCCCTCGGTCTTCGCCTTCGGCCTGGTGGCCTTCGGCTTCCTGTCCATGGGCCCGGTCACTATCGCCGTCGACAGCTACGGGCCGGTGACCGACAACGCCCAGTCGATATACGAGCTGAGCCTAATCGAGGAGATACCGGGGATATCCGAGGAGCTGGAGAGGGAGTTCGGCCAGAAGCCGGACTACGACAAGGCCCACTATTACCTCGAGAGCAACGACGGGGCCGGCAACACCTTCAAGGCCACGGCCAAGCCGGTCCTCATCGGGACGGCCGTGGTCGGCTCGACCATCATGATCTTCTCGACCATCCTGGTCATCCAGCAGGAGCTGGGCGTGGTCCCGGAGAGCATTCTGAACATCCTGAACCCCTTCACCATCCTGGGCTTCCTGTGCGGCGGGGCGGTCATCTACTGGTTCACCGGGGCCTCCACCCAGGCCGTCTCCACCGGGGCCTACCGGGCCGTGGCCTACATCAAGGACAACATCGACCTCGACCCCGACTCGTCCAAGAGCGCAGCCGTGGAGAACTCCAAGGAGGTGGTGAAGATCTGTACCCAGTACGCCCAGAAGGGCATGTTCAACATCTTCATCGCCGTCTTCTCCTTCGCGCTTTCCTTCGCCTTCCTCTCCAGCCCCGTGTCCGGGAACAGCTCGGTCAGCTTCTTCATCTCGTACCTCCTCTCCATCGCCTTCTTCGGCCTCTTCCAGGCCGTGTTCATGGCCAACGCCGGCGGCTGCTGGGACAACGCCAAGAAGGTGGTCGAGGTCGACCTCAAGCAGAAGGGCACGCCCCTGCACGACGCCTCGGTGGTCGGCGACACGGTGGGCGATCCCTTCAAGGACACCTCCTCGGTGGCCTTGAACCCCATCATCAAGTTCACCACCCTCTTCGGCATGCTGGCCCTGGAAATCGCCATCGCCCCGGCCTTCAGGTCCAAGTCCACCGCCCTGGGCGTCTTCTTCCTAGTGATCGCCCTCTTCTTCGTCTACCGCTCCTTCTACGGCATGCGCATCTCCCGGCTGTCCGGGGGGCCGGAGAAGAAGTAGCCCCCATCCCCCCGGGCCCGGCCAACCGGCCGGGCCCGGCCGCGTCCGCCCGGGGCCCCGCTGGCCCCGGGTGCCCGCGCCGGTCCCGCCCATGCCGCCCAAGGAAAAAATCAGGGCCGACGATCTCCTGGTCCGTCTGGGCCTCTGCCAGAGCCGCAGCCAGGCCCTGTCGCTCATCATGGCCGGAAGGGTCCTGGGCCCTGACGGCGGCCGCGTCGAGAAGGGCGGCCGGATGCTGCCCGCCGGGACCGTCCTGTCCATCGCCCAGGGTCGCCTCTTCGCCAGCCGGGCCGGCCACAAGCTGGCCGGGGCCCTGGACGACCTGGGGGTGGACCCCCTGGGCCTGGCCTGCCTGGACGTGGGGGCCTCGACCGGAGGCTTCACCGACTGCCTCCTCCAGGCCGGGGCGGCCTCGGTCACGGCCGTGGACGTGGGGCGGGGCCTGATTGACCTCCGCCTCCGGGAGGATCCCCGGGTCACCCTGGTGGAGGGGCTAAACGCCCGGAACCTCGCCTCGGCGGGGCCGGAAATCGACCTCAAGGCCCCCTTCGACCTGGCCTTGGCCGACCTAAGCTTCATCTCCCTGGCCCTGGTCCTGCCGCAGATGGCCCCCCTGCTGAGGCCCGGGGGACGGATCCTGGCCCTGGTCAAGCCCCAGTTCGAGGTCGGCCGCCGCGAGGTCGGCAAGGGCGGCCTGGTCAGGGACCAGGCCCTGATCCAGGGGGCGGTCGATAAGATTGCCGCCGTGGGGCCTTCCCTCTCCCCTCCCCTCCGGGAGGTCGGCCGGGCCTTCTCCCGGCTGACGGGCAAGGACGGCAACCAGGAGGTCTTCCTCCTCCTCGCGCCTTGACTAACCGCCGCGCTGGCCAAGAAGGCCGCCGTCCAGGCCCCAAGGGGGACCGGACGGCGGCCTTCTTGTTTCCAACAGACGCCCTGTTCCTGGACTGGCCTGTCCAGGCCCGCGGCTGACGCCGCCTTCCGCTCCATGCGTCGGCTGGACCAGCCACTTGCCAGGTCCCGGCCTTCCCGCAGCCTCAGCCCCGCATCGCCGGCACGGGGATGACGCGGCCCGCCAGACGACGGCGGCAGGGCCGGGGGACAAGGAATCCTGGGAAATCCGGGCCGGCGTCAAGACTCTTCTCGGCGCCGGATGTCCCGCAGGGACGCAAAAAAGGGAGGCAACGTTTTATTGACGCCCCCCGTCGCGGTGGGCGACAAGTAGCCCTGGCCACGAGTATCCTTCCGGCTTGATGCCTGTTCTCAAGGCTCTATCCTAGCGGATACCCAAAAAGGGGCCCTTCTGCATGCCCTTCGAGATTACTTGCCAGACATACGGCCCAAATCTTCCCGCCAAACTAGGCCATGGCAAATCCCAGGGGCGGAACCGGCCGCGACCACAAAATGGGTCTACGGCAGGAGCTCGTAGCTGGCGTAGGTGACCGGGGCCTGGAGGGTGCCCAGGGAGCGCTCCAGGAGGATCTCGTGGTGATCGAGGCCGCTGTAGCCGAAGGTGACCTGGATGGCCGTGGCCACGAACTGGCAGCTGCGGTCCAGGGCGATGGGGAGGCTGTCCCCCTGGAGGAGGCTCCCGGTCAAGACGCTGGAGAAGATGTCGCCCGTCCCGTGATACTGGGTCGGGACCAGGGGCCGCCCGGCCAGCCAGAAGCGGCCGTCCTCGCGATTGTAGGCGGCCACGTAGCTGCGGTCGGTCCTCGACGAGAGCGGAAGGCTGGTTATGACCGGCATGGCGGGCCCGAGATCGGCCAGGGCCCTGAGCCAGTCCTTGACCTGGCTCTCGGTGAGGCCCTCCGGGACCTCCCGGCCAAGCATGAAGGCGGCCTCGGTTATGTTGGGGGTGATGACCTTGGCCTGGGTCGCCAGGGCCCGCATCTCGCCGACCATCTCCGGGGACATGGAGGCGTAGAGCTTCCCGAAGTCGGCCATGACCGGGTCGACCACCACCAGGGTCTCGGGGCCGGCGAAGGACTTTATGAAGTCGGAGACCATGCCCGCCTGCCTGGCCGAGCCCAGAAAGCCGCTGTAGATGGCCTCGAAGCCCAGATTCTGCGACTTCCAGTGCTCGATGAAGCCAGGCAGCTGGTCGGTCAGATCAAAAATCCTGAAGCCCTCGATGCCCGTGTGGGTGGACAGCACCGCCGTGGGCAGGGGGCAGACCTCGAGGCCCATGGTGGAGAGGATGGGGATGACGACCGTAAGCGAGCATCGCCCGAATCCGGACAGGTCATGGATGGCGGCCACCCGGGGCAGCGGATTTCTCATTATCTTTCTCCTTAATTTCATCCTGTCCGTCGTCGCCGGGCTCCCCGTCCTGGCCTCCCCGGCCCAGGGGCCGGACCCTGGGGGCGAGAAGGCCGACGAGGCCGCACAGCCCTATCAGGAGCATCAGGCTCCCCGAGAAGACGAGCATGACGAAGACGTGGGGCGAACCCTCAATCCCGAAGGCTTGGCGCAGGGTGCGCAGGCCGAGCGGCAGAAAGACCAAAAGCAGGCCGGCAGCCAAGACCTTGTGGCGCATCTGAGCCTCACTTGAACATAGCTAAATGGCCCTAGAGGACAGGGGAAGATTATATCCCAGGGGGAGCTTGGTTTCAAGAAGAAGTTATTAGTTGACAATAAGACCTAAAACAATCTTTTGACAATCGACTTGAAATAAAACAGTCTGTTAGGCTGTCATTTAGGGCCAAGGCCGGAAGGCCACGATGAGACCCCAAATGGACACAAGTAAGCCGGCGGGGGCTCCGGGCGAGCCCCCGCCGGCTTACTTCCAAACGCTTGGGCCGGACGGGGAACACCCTCCTCCGGCCCTGGTCGCTAGGGGAGAGGATTACTCCTCGACCACCTTAATGGCGCCGACCTCGCACGCCTCGACGCAGGACTCGCAGCCAAGGCATTCGGCCACGTTGACCGCGACGGCTTTCTTGTCTTTGATCTCGTAGACGTCGGCAGGACAAGCGTCCTTGCAATTGCCGTCACCGGTACACTTTGCTGCATCAACGGTTACTACCCAGCCCATTTTGACAACACCTTTCTGAAAGGAATGATTGAAAAGTGCTTCTCCGGATTCCAAAGAAGCCTCCCACCTGGACCCATGCCATCCCGGCCGGTCATTTATCTTGGCGTTTAGATGGGGGTCGGTTCAATGTTTATAACCCAAAACCGGATTGAAAGCAAGTTTTTTTGACGAATCCAAACCGCCCTTGAGGCATGGCAATAGACGCAGAAAGGCTATTTTTGCTCCCAACAGGTCGTTTCAACCATCGATTTACCGCTTTTTCAGCCCATCGGTGGCCTTTCGCGGCCCCAAAAAGAAAAACCCGGGCCGAAAAAAAATCGGCCCGGGCGATAAGCTAATTTCCTGACGGGGCGGCCTGGGCGTCCAGGGGCCCATCGGCGGTAGGCCCGGAAAACGGCCCCCCTGGCTGGGCAATCACATGGACGCGGGGATGGCCGGCTCCACCGCCGGAGCGTAACCAAGGGCCGGGATGACGCTGACCTTCTTGCGGTCGGCCCCGTAACGCTCGTACTTGACCCAGCCATCTACCAGGGCGAAGAGGGTATAGTCGCGGCCCATGCCCACGTTCTGGCCAGGGTGAATCCTGGTGCCAAGCTGGCGGACCAGGATGTTGCCGGCGCCGACGCTCTGCCCGGCGTAGCGCTTGACTCCACGCCTCTTGCCTATGGTGTCCCGTCCGTTGCGGCTGGAGCCGCCGGCCTTCTTGTGGGCCATCTCTCCCCTCCTCTGGCGCCGGCCCCGGTCCCGATGGGCCAGGCCGGCCACTGAATATTGTCATGCCCCGGCCCGGGGCCTCCCGGCGTCCCCTAGGCCTCTATGGCGAGGATCTTCAGGGCCGTGTAGTCCTGGCGATGGCCCTGGGCCTTGTGGTAGCCCTGGCGGCGCTTCTTCTTGAAGACCCGGATCTTCTTGTCGCGGGCGTGGTTCAGCACCTGGGCCTTTATGCTGGCCCCCTCGAGGGTGGGCCGCCCGCAGCGGGCCTCCCCGCCTTCTGAGACCAGAAGCACGTCGCCCAGGACTATCTCCTGGCCGGGCTCGGCCTTCAAAAGGTTGACCCTCACCACTTGGCCCTCGGTCACCTTGTACTGGCGGCCGCCGCTTTTTATGACTGCGTACATTTTAGTCGTCCCCCTTCAGGCGAACTGAACTTAGCATTGTAGCCCGTAGGGCCCCCCTTGTCAATAGCCGGAAAAACACGCCCGCAAACCCGCAAATTCCGCCCGTCCCCGGCGGGAGGCCGGCCGCAGCTACCTTACCACCAGGTTGACCAGCTTGTCCGGCACGTAAATCTTCTTGACCACGGTCTTCCCCGAGAGCCACTTGGCCACGGCCTCGTTGGCCAGGACCAGGGGCTCGATCTCCTCCTGCGGGAGGCCCGCGGCCAGGAGGATCTTGCCCCGGACCTTGCCGTTGACCTGGATGACGTACTCGACCTCGGGCCGATGGCAGGCGGCCTCGTCGAATTCGGGCCAGGACGACCTGAAGACGCTCTCGCCGTGGCCCAGGGCCTCCCATATCTCCTCGGCCAGATGGGGGGCCAGGGGGGCCAGGAGCCGGGCCAGGGCCCCGGAGACCTCCCTGTTCCGCACCTTGTTCCTGGTCATGTGGTTGACCAGCTCCATGAGCCTGGCGATGGCCGTGTTGTAGGAGAAGCGGGCCAGATCGGCGCCCACGGCCTTGATGGTCGAGTTGAGCCAGAAAAGGGTCTCGGCGTCGGCGGGCGGCCCCCCGTCGAGCTCCTCGCCCTCGCCCGGCAGGGCGGCGGCGCACAGGCGATCCAGGAAGGCCTTCATGGCCTTGACCCCGCCGTCCCGGAAGTCGCCCCCCTCCAGGTAGGCCCCCATGAACATGAGGTACATGCGGAAGCTGTCGGCCCCGAACTCCCTGATGTACTCGTCGGGGTTTATGATATTGCCCCGGGACTTGCTCATCTTGGCGCCGTTGTAGACGATCATGCCGTGGGCCACGAACTTCTCGTAGGGCTCGGCGAAATCCAGGTGCCCGCATTTCTGGAGGGCCCGGCAGAGCCAGCGGCTGTAGAGGAGGTGGAGGACGGCGTGCTCGTTGCCGCCCACGTACAGGTCGACGGGGAGCCACTTCCTGGTCAGCTCGGGATCGAAGGGCCGGTCGTCGAAGTCGGTCGAGGGATAGCGGTAAAAGTACCAGGCCGAGCACAGAAAGTTGTCGGAGACGTCCGTCTCCCTCAGGGCCGGACCGCCGCACTGGGAGCAGGAAGTCTTGTGGAACCCCTCGTCCCGGGCCAAGGGCGACAGGCCCGAGCCGTCGGGCCTGTAGTCGTCCAGCCTGGGCAGGAGGACCGGCAGATCCTTCTCCGGGACCGGCACCTGGCCGCACTTGTCGCAATAGACTATGGGGATGGGCGGGCCCCAGTAGCGCTGCCGGCTCAGACACCAGTCCCTGAGGCGGTAGTTGGTGGTGAACTTGGCCAGCGAGCGCATCTCGAGCATCTTGGTGATCGAGTAGATGCCCTCGGTCTTGGCCTCGAGGCCGTCGAACTCGCCGGAGTTGACCAGCCTCCCGTCGCCCACGAAGGCCTCCCTCTGGACGTCGGCGTCCCCGCCGGCCCCCCGGACGACCTCCCTGATGGGCAGGCCGAACTTCACCGCGAACTCGTGGTCGCGGACGTCGTGGGCCGGGACGGCCATGATGGCCCCGGTGCCGTAGCCCATGAGGACGTAGTCGGCCACCCAGACCGGGATCCTCTCGCCGTTGACCGGGTTTATGGCGTGGGCCCCGGTGAAGACGCCCGTCTTCTCCCGGCCCTCGGCCTGGCGCTCGACCTCCGAGAGCCCCAGGACGCCCTGGCGGTAGGCCTCCACGGCCTCCCGCCGCCCGTCCGCGGTCATCTCCCCGACCAGCGGGTGCTCGGGGGAGAAGACCATGTAGGTGGCCCCGAAGAGCGTGTCCGGCCTAGTGGTGAAGATGCTGAACTCGGGGCCCCCCTCCAGCCTGAAGGTGACCTCGGCCCCCTGGCTGCGGCCAATCCAGTTGCGCTGGGCCACCTTGGTGCGCTCCGACCAGTCCATCCGGTCCAGCTCCTCCAGAAGTTCCCGGGCGAAGGCCGTGGTCCTGAGGAACCACTGGGCCATCTCCTTCTTGGTGACCTCGGACTGGCAGCGCTCGCACTGGCCGTCAATGACCTGCTCGGCGGCCAGGACCGTCTTGCAGCCCGGGCACCAGTTGACCGAGGCCTTCTTGCGGTAGGCCAGGCCGTTCTTGTACAGCGTCACGAAAATCCACTGGGTCCAGCGGTAGTACTCGGGGCTGGTCGTGTCCACCTGGTGGCTCCAGTCGACCATCAGGCCCACCTTCTTGAGCTGGGTCTCCCGAAAGCGCTCTATGTTCCTGGGCACCATCTCGGCCGGGTGGCGCCCCGTCTTGAGGGCGAAGTTCTCCGAGTGCATGCCGAAGGCGTCGAAGCCCATGGGCTCGAACACGTCGTAGCCCTGCAGGCGGTGGAAGCGGCCCTGGATGTCCGAGCCCACGAAGGCGAAGAGGTTGCCGACGTGGAGGCCCTCGGCCGACGGGTAGGGAAACATCATGAGGTTGTAGAAGGGCCGCTTGGCCCCTCGAAGGTCGGTCCGGTCGGTGCCATCCCTTTCCCAGCGGTCCCGCCACTTGGCCTCGACCACCGATGGATCGTACTTTGCCATGCTTCCTTGCCCTCGGTCTGTTAAATAAGTCTTAAAACTAGGTATCGCCAAGAACGGTCTTTATGCGACGACGCGACCATTCCGCCGCGGCAATATCCGCTTTTCCCAAGAAAAACGGCCCGCGCCGGCCCCTTCCCCGGCCCAATGGCCGGAGTGGCCTGATTTTACTTGCGGGCCCAGGGGGTGTCAAGCGACCCCGCCGGCAGGGGGATCAAAAAAGCGAGGGCAAGAACCATCCGGCCGCCTGGCAGCGGTGGCGCCTGCTCGCCTCCGGCCAGGGCCTGGCCGGGCCGATTTATGCGGCCAGGCTGGCCTCCGCCGGCCTACCCGTCGATCCCATGGAAGTTTTCGGCCGGCTCGAAGGAAGTGCTTTTCTTGATGAACCTCAGGTGGACCAGGCCGGTCGGGCCGTTGCGGTGTTTCTTGAGTCTCAGCTCGGCCTTGCCCCTGAGATCGGGATCGTCCTTCTTGATCATCTCGGGGCGGACGACGAAGAAGACCAGGTCGGCGTCCTGCTCGATGCTGCCGCTTTCCCTCAGGTCGGCCAGGCTGGGCTCCAGCTCGTCGGAGCGCTTGAGCTGGGACAGGGTGATGACCGGCACCAGCAGCTCCTTGGCCAGGGCCTTCAGGGAGCCGCTGATCTCGCGGATCTCCTGCTCGCGGTTCTGGTGGCGCCCGTTGGGGTGCATGAGCTGGAGATAGTCGACTATGATCAGTCCCAGGTCAAGATCCATGGCCCTGAGCTGGGTCTTGAGCCTCCGGGCCTTGGCCCTCATCTCGACCGGCCTGATGGCCGAGGTGTCGTCGATGAAGATGTTGGCCTGGCGCAGAAGGCTCGAGTTGATGGTGAGCCTGCGGATCTCCTCGTCGCTGATGCGCCCGGTGCGCAGATCGGTCAAGTTGTGGTGGCCTATCTGGCACAGGAGGCGCTGCAGGAGCTGGTCGCTGCCCATCTCCAGGCTGAAGATGGCCACCGGCTGGGCCGGCAGGTCCTTCTTGTCCTCGCGCATGGAGGGGATGGCCGCGTTGAGGGCGAAATTGAGGGCCAGGGACGTCTTGCCCATGCCGGGCCGGCCGCCGATGATGATCAGGTCCGTGGCCTGGAAGCCACCGGTCATCTTGTCCAGGAAGGAGTAGCCGGTCGGGACGCCCGAGATGCCGCCGGGCTGGTTCTTGACCTCCAGCACCCGCTCGTAGACCTTGTCCAGCTGATCGTTGACGTGCAGGAGCCTGTTGGAGGTCCTCGTGTCCCTGATCCTGTAGATGGAGGCCTCGGCCTGGTCCAGGACCTCGACCACGCTGGGCGGGTTGGAGCGGCAGGTCTCGGATATCTCGGCCGAGACCTCCAGAAGGCGCCTCAGGATGGCCCGGTCGATGATGAGCTTGGCATAGTAGCCCACGTGGCCTGGAATGCCGTACTGGTCATGGAGCTCCGAGATGTAGGAGGCCCCGCCGACCAGCCTGGTCATCTTTTTCTGCCTTACCTTCTCCGACAGGGTCAGGAGGTCCACGGGCAGGTTTGCGTTGTAGAGATCGAGCATGAGGGAGTATATGTGGCCGTGGATCGGCTCCAGGAAGTCGCCTTCCTTCAGGTTGGCTTCCAGGGACAGTGGGATGCCCTCGTGCGGGTTGGCCATGATGGCCCCCAGGATGGCCCGCTCCACCTCCATGTCCGGATGTGAGAGCTGGGGCCCGCCGATCGGCTCCCCCGCCGTCTCGGGTGGCTCGGGGAAGGCCAACGCCTCCAAGCCAGTCTCGTTCATAAAAGCTCCTCTCCCCGGGCCAATCGCCGCTTCCGGCTTGGACGACATGGCCGACGGGCGGCCCTCCCGAAGGCTCGGGCCTCCCCGCCGGGTCCTCGGAATTGGCCAGGGGAGGATGATTCTACCCCAACCCAGCCCGGCCCTGCAACCCTATATTTCCGAAACTTTGTCTGGTTACCAGCAGTTCATATATATATTAATTTTATATTTATAAAATATTATAAAATAAAATTTGCTAATTTAATCTAATACAGCCAAAGAATCTAAATATCACAGATGGACCTGGGCATCCGTTCACGGGCCGGACAATCGTGCCGTTCCAATCCCGCCTGTGGAGCGGCGAGACATGGCGATTATCCATGGCCGCCAATGACGGTCATGCCAGCCAACAGGGCGAAACCCTCCCCCAGACAGAAATAATGCCCGGAATTGCTCGGGAGCCATGAGGCTTTCTAGGCGGAAAACCCGCCATGGCTTGTCTCTGTCCGCAACCAGTGTCTGAAAACCACTGGCACCAGGCTGTTCCAAGACAGCGGTGGCAATGCCTGGTACATCAAGTGGGATTGGCGCTACAGGGGGGGCTGCGTCGTCCATCTGGGCAGGCTCCAGACCCTTCAAGGCAGGTTCCGGAGCCAAGACTCGTCGATGGGATGGTTCTTTGGGAGGATACGTGGCGGCGTCTGGTCCGTGGCCGTTTCCTGGCGCACCGCCCTTGGGTGGCGACGGGTCCGTCCTAGCCTTTTTGGCCGATCCAAGCCCCTGGAGCAAAGCCCACGCATATACCCGTGGCCGTCCCCGCCATCGCCCCTGGGACGCCCGGCGTTCCAGGCCCCCGGCATATCCTCGGCATGGCGCGACATGGTCCATTCCGGACATGGCTCTTCGCAGGATGCCGGCGGGTTTGGCCCTGAAGGCCTGTCCAGGCCCTTACCAGGCGGCGACGGGCGGGGCTCGGGAGGGCGGCTGGTGGCGTCTGGCCCTGGCACTGGGCCGATGGCCGACGAATTGGGGGTGTCATGACCTGTATCCAGCGTCTGGGCGCAGGCGGCTTTTTCCTCTTTAAGTATTTCTTCCTTCTCCACCCCTGCCCGCCCCACGAACGCCGGCTCGACATGGCCACCGACATTCGCCAAGGAAGACAGTGGCTGGCCGTCTTCATAGGCCCTCATGGCCGCGATGAGGAAGGGCATGGGCTCGATGCGTTTTTTTCAAGGTGCCGATGATGCTCCAGATGGTCTCGCAAAAAAGGATCCCCGAAGGCTTTGCGTTCCTTAGCAATGTCAATAACTTAAGGTGTCCCATCCTCATATTATGAGAAAGTGGTATTCGTTTAGGGCACGTTTACTGAGGGGCAAGACTTCTGATTTTTTGCACTTGCTACCTGGATCGGATGCCGAGATTGGTTTAAGTTGTTGACATTGCGGATACACTTGATGTTCCTGGAGTTGCAAATCTATAGTAAAAAATTAGTGAGAGATATGCATAATTAATGCATCATCTAGATAAATTTTCTAAAGTATTTCCTTTAACCAATCTTTTATTATTTTTATGGCAAAAGACATACTTATCCTTCATATCTTAAATTATATGTGCGCCTGTGAAGGGGTAACGCCAGTGCGGTGAAAGCCCACATCAAAGGAGGGGCACTACATTAACAAGTCGACAACCGCCGCAGCCATATATCCTCTGGACTCGGCCTTGGGCCGGACTAGCGCACCGTCTCGCCGGTGCGGAAGGCACCCCTCCGGCTTTTTTATGACCTGGCCTGGGTCATATAGCTAAACCCGCCGGAATGGCAAGCCGTCCAGGGCGAGCATGGCGGCGGGAGGCGGGATTCGCAGGTCAAAGTTGAGCCAGGGTGGGTCAACGTGATAAGCTTGTCTAATAGTCTCTTGGGCCGCAGTCTAGCCGTCAATGGTCAAGGCCGACGCCAAATCGTCGGGGAATTTTATGCCATCTTTGTGGAGAAAAATAGATGAAAAGGCCATGGCTTTTTCAGGGCGTTGGAAAGACGCCCGTAATGAGGAAGCCCAGGCCCAATCTTTCGTGGCTGATTTTTTGCGTGTTTTTGGGGTATCGGATCCGGGATCGGTTGGTAATTTTGAGTACAAGGTACCTTTATCGGACGGCAAGACCGGCTACATCGATTATTTATGGGTCAAGAAGATAGCCATAGAGATGAAATCCAGAGGAAAGAATCTGGATGACGCCAAAAACCAACTTCAAAACTATCTGAGACACCTGCCACCTGACGACATTCCCGATCTATGGTTGGTATGTGACTTCGAGAATATGCGGCTCATACGGCGATCCGTCAACAGGGAATGGAGTTTCAAGACCAGTGATCTGAGAAAGAAGACCAAACTTTTCGCCGACATCGCCGGTTACTCACCTGAGCGCGTCTACGAGGATCGGGTTGAGGCCAACGTGAAGGCCGCAGAAAAAATGGCCAAGCTTCATGATTCATTGAAATCTCTTGGCTATGATGGGCATAATCTTGAGGTTTATCTGGTGAGGCTATTATTTTGTCTGTTCTCGGACAGCACGAACATTTTCCCAAGAAATAATTTCCTGAATTACATTGAAACCTCAAAAGCCGACGGAAGCGATCTGTCCAGCAAATTGGCCTCCTTATTTGAGATTTTGGATACGCCGGAGGGAGATAGGAACAAGCGCCATCTTCTAAGCGAGCAACTTAGACAGTTCCGGTACGTCAATGGCTCGCTTTTCAGCGGGTTGCTCCCGACCGCCGATTTCGACGCCAGGGCGCGCCGGATCCTATTGGAGTGCGCCAATTTTGACTGGAGCCTGATAAGTCCCGCCATATTTGGATCGATGTTCCAAGGGGTCATGGACAAGGACGATCGAAGACGAATAGGGGCGCACTACACCAGCGAGGAAAATATTCTGAAGCTCATAAATCCCTTGTTTCTGAATGATTTATGGCAGGAATTTGAGCAAGTGAAGACGGATCCTCGCGCTCTTGAACGCTTTCAAGATAAACTTTCGCAGCTAAGATTCCTGGATCCGGCCTGTGGCTGCGGCAATTTTCTCATAGTCACTTATCGGGAGTTGCGCAGGCTGGAGCATAACGTCTTAAAATATCGAAAAAAAATGGAATCGCTATTGGACATCAGCTATAGGCTAAAAGTCAACGTAAATCAGTTTTATGGAATTGAGTATTTGGATTTTCCATGTCAAATAGCCCAAGTAGGGATGTGGCTTTGCGACCACCAAATGAACCTTGAAGTTTCGGAACAATTTGGGACATACTACCATCGCCTGCCATTGAAGACGCAGGCCACGATAATCAACGGGAACTCCCTGCGCCTGGATTGGGAAGAAATCGTGTCGAGGAAAGAGCTGAGTTATATTCTCGGCAATCCCCCCTTCAATGGGGCCAGGACGATGGCCCAGGAGCAAAAATCCGACATGCGGCTGGTCTTCGGCGACCTCAAGGGGATCGGCAATCTCGACTACGTGGCCGCCTGGTTCAGGAAGGCCTCGGACTATATCAAGGGCACCGGCGTGAGGTGCGCCTTCGTCTCGACCAGCAGCCTAACGCAGGGGGAGCAGCCGGCGATCCTGTGGAAGCCGCTGATGGCGGGCGGGACATGCATCAATTTCGGCCTGCCGTCCTTCAAGTGGGCGAACGAGGCCAAGGGCGAGGCGGCCGTCCATTGCGCCATAATCGGATTCAGCGATCGGAAGACCGCTCACGATCTCAACCAATATCTGCTCGACGGGCCGGCCACGTTCATTGAGGGCCGCGGGCGGCCCATATGCGACGTGCCGAAAATGGGCATCGGCAACAAGCCGATCGACGGGGGCAATTACCTGTTCAACGAGGCCGAGAAAAACGATTTCATCAAAAAAGAACCAAGGTCCGGGAAATGGTTTCGGCCCTGGATAGGCTCGGATGAATTGATCAATGGATATTTCCGCTATTGCCTGTTGCTGAAGGATTGCCCGGCAGAAGTATTGCGCTCGATGCCCGAATGCATGAAAAGGGTCGAGGCCGTCAGGAATTTCAGGCTGGCCAGCGTAAGCGCCCCGACGAGAAAACTGTCCGGTAGCCCCACGCACTTCCACGTCGAGAATTTCCCAACTGACAATTATATCGCCGTACCCAGAGTGTCCTCCGAAAAAAGAAGATATATCCCGATGGGACTAATCGAACCGGAAATCATAGCCAGTGACTCCATTCTAATCGTGACGGGGGCAACGCTCTACCACTTCGGGGTGCTTGCCTCGGAGGTCCACATGGCGTGGGCAAGGACGGTCTGCGGCCGTTTAGAATCGCGTTATAGGTATAGCAAGGACATCGTCTACAACAACTTTCCCTGGCCGGAGCCCTCCAGGGACCGGGTCGCGGCGGTGACGGGCACCGCCCGGGCCATCCTCGACGCCAGGAAACGGTTCCCGGGGGCCAGCCTGGCGGACCTGTACGATCCGCTGACGATGCCGAGGGAACTGCTCCGGGCCCACGAGGACAACGACCGGGCCGTGTCCAGGGCCTATGGCTTCAGACTCGGAGATCCATCCGACAGCGCCCAAGTCAAGGCCCTGATGGCCCTGTACCGGCGGCTTACGGCCTGAGGCCGGCGCATCGCTCGGGATCCACCCCCACTTTGCCACGGCCGATTTGCCATGTTGGCCGGGCAGGATTCTGGCATGTCACGCCTATATCGTCGACGGAAATGATGATCTCCGTTAATGGGGCCTCGTAATCCGCCGGATTGTAATCCGTGATGCCGTTGGCTGCTGCCGTTTCGGCGACCACGCCATGATCCAGGAAAAATGACATGTCATCAAATAAGGCCCGTCGCTCCTGGCCAATCGTCAGGCCCGGCACAAAATTGGCGTCGACAGGGAGCCTTATCCGTCTTCGTCTTTATTTCCGCCGCCATGGCGGCCCCATTCCTTTCCAGGTGGTTCCGGACGGTGGTCGGGATGACGCTGTCCTGATCCATGATCTTGTCTGGCACTTGAGCCATATTCCTGTTACCATGATCATTCACAGGGCAATTACAGCAACTCGTTGAAACGACATGAATACCATTTCCCACGTGGACCTGTCTTGATGAAAAATTCAATGGCAATGTCATATGGCCTGGTCCTGCCTGACATCAGTCGATGCGACTCGGCGATGACCGTGCCAAATTTCGATTCCATGGGATAGGGCGTTTCCTTTATCTCAAGATTTGCCCCGCTTTCCAGGCATTGGGCTTCCTCGACCTTTTTAGTGCCATCACTTGGGGCATTGTTCCGTTACCCTGACGTTGACGTCTTTGCTGGCTTCCAGGATGGTGCCTTCCAGCTATGGAATGCGGCGGCAAAACCTGACTCCTCAAATTCAGGGAAACCAGGGATCGCCCTTGAACTTGTGACGACGATTTCTTCCTCGCCGTTCTCGTTCACGATCTGGACAGTGTGCTTGATGGTTTTTTCTGTCATTGAAGCGCTTGCCTTGCTATTGGAGAGATTTAATGCATATATGGTGCCCATTTAGGGTAACCATGACGATAGCCTTCTCATACAATAGCAGGTCTGATTTAATCTGTCCAGCTTTATTTTACTCGCTTGAAACATAAATACGGCATTTTGTGGTGATACTGGATCTGTTTCCGCCATATATTCGGTCGCTATCCCGGCATGAACGTGACTCCTGGCTTCGCCAATTGTGGACCCAGGCTTTGCTCAGGTTGGCTGGCAATGTGGGTCTGGTTTGGCTCTGCTTCCAATTGCACAGGTGGAAAGATTTGCGCCAGAATAAAGGACAGCTGGCCCGTCCGTAATGCCGGTACCCCTGGCATGCGGTGGCGGAACGCCGGGAAGCGGAGGCACGGGAAATGTTGCCGGAGGTATTTCAAGCGGTGATGGAAAAGTTAAGTATAACCACGTTATAATAGAATGCGGTATAGTATAAAATGATGTTATGGGCGATGGTGATAGTCATAAAGGTAATGACG
>JAISEK010000131.1 GCA_031264145.1 Deltaproteobacteria bacterium | reverse complement strand
CATCTTTGAAACTTTCTATGTCGCGCCATTCTTTCAAGCGTAGCTCATAAAGTTCACGGGCGCGCTGGTCATTGGACAATATCCGCAGCTTGTCGGCAGCATGGCCGATTTGCTCATTTCTTTCTGACACCATGTTCAATTCCTCCTCGGTTTCCGCGGCTATGAAGCTTGCCCAGTCATGGAGTTCCGTTCCGTCGGGCACAGGTGGCAGCTTCGGCAATTCCAGGGTATGGATTCGAAGCAAGTCGGTCAACTCCACGCAAGCGTCCTTGTCGAAAAAGGTAAAGCGATGGTGGTATCGCGGGCTCTCCTGTATCAGAATCTCGTCGGTTATCAAAATGGTAACGACGTCGTTTATGGTGGAGTACTTGCCGCCGCTGCCTATCTGCTCAGCAATCAATTTGGCGTCGTAAAAAAAGATGCGTTTTCTTAGATCCGGCAAGACTAGAAGCTGTACTTCTATGTGTATAGTTTTTCCACTTTTGGTCTTTATCTTAAGGTCTACGATTCCAATTTTTTCTTTAGGGTACTCCCCTCTCAAAAACGGGTCTGAAATATAAAGGACATCATATTCCTCTTCCGGCAATTCGAGCACCGATTTTAGGAAGCTCTTTAGGTCATCCTTGTTTTCCTCGTCACCAAAATACAAGTGGAAGACTACATCGTTCTTGATGGGCAACAATTTCCGCGCGGTCATTTGCCGATACCTTCCCCATAGGGATTCATTATATTGGATTTAAGAGAGAAACTCCACCTCGGAAGGCCTGACTGGTCCTGCCATAATCATATGGAAATGTAATTGAACTAGGAGTTCCTGGAATCAGAAATCGGAAATCATGGATCGTGGGGAGGCCCTGATTCCGTTTGGGCCTCCCCACCAACCTTTGATATTAGTCCCGCAGCCATGGTATC
Source organism: Deltaproteobacteria bacterium (assembly GCA_031264145.1). Taxonomy (GTDB): domain Bacteria; phylum Desulfobacterota; class Desulfarculia; order Adiutricales; family Adiutricaceae; genus JAIRNQ01. The sequence goes on along the minus strand of JAISEK010000131.1, from coordinate 10,375 downwards.
CGTGACCATGCATGATGCGGGCGAAGCTGGCAACGGGACATTGGCCAAGAGCCTGCTTTGCCCGGGCCACGCCCCTGGGGCTGTTACACGGTCGACCTTTTCCGGTCCCGGACGGCCGGCCGCCTCCGGAAGTTGCCGTTGAAGTTCCTGATGAAGCGGTCGGGATCCAGAAAGTCCAGAAGCGGCCTGGGGTCGGTCAGGGCGAAGTTCCTGGTGAAGTTGGCCACGTGGATGGCCACCGTGAGACCGTTTTTGGCAGCCCTGATGTCATCGCAGATAACCAGCCCCAGCTGCTGGCGCTTCTTGGGCAGCCTGGAGAGGAGGAGGTTGATTTCCGCCTCGCCGGGACGGACCAGGCGGAATTTTGGGAAGGCCTGCTTGATGCCCTTGATCATGTCCCTGCAGGTGATGCCCGTCACCGGGGGCAGGTTCGTCAGGCCCTGGCTCTTGAGCCGCCCGAAGAGATGTGACCAGCCCATGTAGTCATCAGAGTTGGCCGACTTGTAGACGCCCAGGAGGGTCACCTTGGAGTTGACGTTGATCCCGCAGGCCACGAAAAGACGACTGTTCTTATTGGGGCCCCTGCGCTTGAGATCGACCTTGTCGACCCAGATGATGGGGTAGTCATTGGAGGTGATGGTCCTGGAATGCCAGAGGGAATGCCGGCTTTCAAAGACCCGATTGAGCCAGAATCCCAGACGCTCGTCAGGCTCCCGATGCGTCGAGCCAAGCAGCAGGGAGCGGACCTCATCGAAGTCCCCGGTGGCCAGGCCTTCCAGATATCTCCAGACCAGGGGAGCGTCATAGCACAGTTTGATCCTGGTCCGGGAAGGGATGAAGGACGAGCCGAACTGGGCTTTGGGCTCGAGAGCGGGTGCCCGGTCGATTACGATCGGGAGATCGACCGTCACCATACCCAGATTGGTGCAGAGATCAACGGATTTCGACTTGCTGTCCTGGATAAACCTGGTCAGGCCGAATCTGTCCTTGAGGTCGCGGTGCTTTCTAAGGAAGCATTCCAGATCAGCCCTGCTGGCCAGTTCCAGCATCTCCTTGAGGCTCTTTGACAGGACGCCATGCATCAACTCGGGGCCGTTCAAGTTTGGGGTTAGCTCTATGCTCTTAACCATAGGAAAAACCTTTCTCTGCGGCGGGCAAGGAAACCTGCCGCCTATAAAATATCGATAATATTGGCATATGGAAGTTAACTTGGAAGATTATCAATTTACGATAAACTTATCGCCTTGTTGTTTATTAATAATTAAGCTATATCTTGAAATTATATAGCTTAAATATTTGAATATTAAAATTATTTCGTAGCAATCTGCTATATTATATGGAAAATCATAATCAATATGAATCATATAAAGTGAAATAATATTTAAAGCTGCGTCAAGTTTGCCCTGGTCACGCCGATAGCCAGCCGTGTCCTCCAGGATCCGGCCGCCAACCGTAAGCTTGAGGCCAACGACCTCCTGCCCGTCCGGGCCATCGGCCAGACTGGGGGACAATACCGGCGTCAGTAAGTCGGATGCCTCAGGATCGAGGCCCACTGGCCGAAACAGGCTTTGCCCGGCGGCTGTCCTTCTCTTCATTTCGGCGAAGAAGTCGACCAGGTCAGGATATTTTTCCATCAAGGCGAAAAACTCGTCCAGACATTCCTCGTCGGGCGCCAGGAGAAGGTCAATCAGGACCTGATCGCCTTCTGGCACACCATCGTACTGGTGGTCGAGTTCCTCGGGGCCAAGAAGGTCGTCGCCGGCGTTCTGGGTACGCCAGGCAGGGCAATCTGTATCCTCGACGTGGCGACCCTCTTCCGCGCTTGCCTCATGGAATTGGCCGCCATCCACTCCTATCCGCCAGGCCGGCCGGCCAATCGGGGCATATGCCGGGGGAACAGCCGCAGTGACATCAGCCTGGGCCTCTTTCGTGGCGTCAATCGGGGCATCCTGCCCCAGGTGTTGGCCATCCCGGCCCCTCTCCGCGAGGCCCGGGAAAGGCCCCAGGAGGCGAGCCTGGCCGCATGGTCCAACCACTGGGGCATGCCTGGCCCTTAGGTGGGACATGATCCTGTTGGCCAAGCCAAACAACTTGTCCAGCATTTTTTATTCTCCTGAAAGGACGACCCTGGGCGGGCCGCCTTGGTTTTGCTTGCTAACGAGAGTTCGCATCAAAAAGGCCGTTTTCAGGCCAAAATATCCCCTGCCCCATGTGAGCATCGGCCGAGGCAGGGGCGGGGGTCGAAAGACAATGATCATGTAGTCTAACGATAGTTCGCTTCAAAAGTCCGTTTTCAGGCCAAACTATCCCCTGCCCCATGCGAGTTCCGGCCGAGGCCTGGACGAGGGACAAGACAATGACCATGCAGGCTAACGAGAGTTCGCTTCAAAAAGACCGTTTTCAGGCCAAAATATCACCCTGACCCTCGCGAGTCCCGGCCGAGGCCGGGGCGGGGCAAGAGACCATGGTTTTGCCGGCTAACGATAGTTCGCTTCAGAAGAGCCGTTTTCAGGCCAAAAAATCCCCTGCCCATGTCTGTCCGGGCCGAAGCAGGGACGGGAGGGACCCGAGGGGCCATGCTGTACGCATGGGGCGACCATAGTTGGCCTGAACGGGAAAATGTTCCCGGCCAGGTAGCCGTATATGTGGTATAACTTAACCGAGGCCTAACCAAACCCACAAACCCTAAAGCGAGTTCAACCAGGCCCGAGGGGGGCTGAGAAAGAAGAACAAGGCAGGGCTGAGAAAAAGGCATCAAGCTTCGACGGGAAAAAATATAAACATTTCGGGAGAAAAAATCAAGCGCTATCTCCAAAAAATGCGAAGTTTTTTTTGGCGCCCATGAACCCGTTCCTTTGGGCGTTTAGCGACTCGCTTTGGCCTGGCCCCGCCTGTCCGGGCGGCCTCGTCGGGACGGTTCGCGGCTGGTCTGCCGAATGAGTGTCCGCGGCGGCGGCCGCCGCTCCGGCCAGGGCGGCCCGTAATGGCCCTTCCCTGGCCCAGGGCAAAAAGTCAGAAAGACAGAACGGCGTCATTGACTTGGTTCCGGCCGCAAGTATAATAGTCAGGGTTATCTGGAGGGAGGAAGCCATGCCAGCTCTTTCGGCCATTAGGGGCTTTAAGGACATATTGCCTGGAGAGGCCAGCCTGTGGCGCCTGGTGGAAGAAAAGGCCCGAGATGTGGTCGGGCGTTTCGACTTCGTCGAGCTGCGTCCTCCGGTTATCGAGAGGACCGAGCTTTTCAGGCGAAGCATCGGCCAGTCCACCGACATAGTGGAAAAGGAAATGTACACTCTGGAGGACAGAGGCGGCGATCTGATCACCCTCCGGCCGGAGGCCACGGCCGGGATGGTCAGGGCCCTCATCGAGCACAACCTTCACGAGGGTGGCCGGGCGACCAGGCTTTTCTGCCTAGGGCCCATGTTCCGCTACGAGCGCCCCCAGAAGGGCCGCCTTCGCCAGTTCCACCAGCTTGACGTGGAGATCTTTTCCGACCCCGGTCCCCTGGCCGACGCCGAGATCATTGTCCTTCTGTATACCTTCCTCTCGGAACTGGGACTTCCGGACCTCTCCATAGTCATGAACTCCCTGGGCTGCCCCAGCTGCCGCCCATCCTTCCGTGAGAGCCTGGTGGCCTTCCTCTCGGCCAGGCGGGACAGGCTCTGCCCTGACTGCCAGAGGCGCCTGGCCCAAAACCCCCTAAGGATCCTGGACTGCAAGTCAGAGTCCTGCCAGGAGGAGGTCAAGGGGGCCCCCACCTTCTCCGCCTTCTGGTGCTGCGCCTGCCAGGACCATTTCCAGGCCGTCAGGTCCGCCCTGGGTGAGCTGGGCCTGCCCTTCCGGCTGGACGACAAGCTGGTCAGGGGCCTGGACTACTACACCAGGACCACCTTCGAGGTCCGGTCAGGCGATCTGGGGGCCCAGAGCGCCGTGGCCGGCGGTGGCCGCTACGATGGGCTGTGCCGGGAGCTGGGTGGGCCGGACATCCCTGGCATCGGCTTCGCGGCCGGCCTGGAGAGGCTCATCATCCTGTTGTCCGGCCAGCCGCCCCGACCAAAGGGAGGGCCGGACTATTACGTGGCCATATTGTGCCCCGAGGCCCTGGGCCCGGCCTTCGGCCTGGTCCAGCGTCTCCGACTCAGGGGCCTTTCGGTGGCCGCCGACTGGGAGCCAGGCGGCCTAAAGAGCCGTCTGAAGAGGGCCGACAAGGCCATGGCCGCCAAGGCGGTCATGATCGGCCCAGACGAGTTGGCGGCCGGCCAGGCGACCGTTAGGGACCTCTCTTCCAAAGAGCAGACCCGTCTGCCGCTGGACGACCCGGCGGCCTACTGAGGCATCGCCGCCCCGGGGCGCCTCCGTCCCTTTGCCGGGGCCAGGGCCGTTCCCGCAGGTCGCCCTTGCGCCTCAGGGCCAGGCCCTCCCGCCCCAAACACTCCCAACAATCCAACAATCCAACAAGGACCGGAGCATCAAGATAATGTCTGAATCAATGGCCGGGCTCAAACGCAGCCACTATTGCGGTGAAATAGACGAAACGCTTCTCGACCGGGAAGTGGTCATAATGGGCTGGGTCCAGCACCGCCGCGACCATGGCGGGCTGGTCTTCATAGACCTCCGCGACCGCAGCGGCCTGGTGCAGACCGTCTTCAATCCCCAGGAGGATCCGGCCACCCACGAGAAAAGCCACGACGTCCGGGCCGAGTACGTCCTGGCCCTGGTCGGGAGGGTCCGACGGCGGCCCGACGACATGGTAAACCCCAAGCTACCCACCGGGACGGTCGAGGTGCTCATCCGAGAGCTGAGGGTCCTCAACCAGGCCCAGACCCCGCCCTTCCTGGTCGAGGACCACGCCGACGTCAACGAGATGGTCCGGCTGCGCTACCGCTATCTCGACCTGAGACGGCCCCAGGTCATGAGGAACTTCGTGCTGAGGCACCAGGTGGCCAGGCTGACAAGGGACTATTTCGCCGACCTCGGCTTTCTGGAGGTCGAGACCCCGGTCCTGACCAAATCCACCCCTGAGGGGGCCAGGGACTATCTGGTGCCCTCGCGCCTCAGCCACGGCTCCTTCTTCGCCCTGCCCCAGTCGCCCCAGCTCTTCAAGCAGCTCCTGATGATGGGCGGGCTGGACCGCTACTGCCAGATAGTCAAGTGCTTCAGGGACGAGGATCTCAGGGCTGACCGCCAGCCGGAGTTCACCCAGGTCGATTTGGAGATGAGCTTCGTCTCCCAAGAGGAGATCATGGACGTCCTTGAGGGCTACGTCTCGCTCGTCTTCGAGAAGACCATGGGCCTCGCGCTCGAAAGGCCCTTCCCCAGGCTTTCCTACGACCAGGCCATGGCCCGATACGGCATTGACCGGCCCGATCTGCGCTTTGGCCTGGAGATGGTCGACGTGGGCACCCTGCTTGAGGCTTCAAAGGCCCAGGTCTTCAGGGAGGCCCTAAGCTCAAACGGCTGCGTGCGGGCCATCCTGGCCCCAGGGGCAGGGAGATTTTCCCGCAAGCAGCTGGACGACCTGGTGGCCCTGGCCGTCAGCCTCGGGGCCAAGGGCCTGGCCTGGCTGAGGCTGACGCCGGACGGCCTCCAGGGGCCCCTGGCCAAGTTCCTGGAGGAAGGGGAGAAAACTGGCCTAATCGGGACACTGGGGGCCCAGGTCGGCGACGTGGTCTTCTTCGGCGCCGACTCCCCCGAGATGGTATCCCACGTCCTAGGCCAGATAAGGCTCAGGCTGGCCGAGGAACTCGGGCTGGTCAAGCCGGGCCAGTATGCCCTCAGCTGGGTCACCGACTTCCCCATGTTTGAGTTCGATCCCCAGTCCAAGCGCTGGGAGGCCAAGCACCACCCATTCACCTCGCCCAGGGACGAGGATCTGGACCTTTTGGAGACCAGCCCCGGCATGGTCAGGGCCCTGGCCTACGACCTGGTCCTGAACGGCAGCGAGATAGGCGGCGGCTCCATCAGGATCCATCGCCCCGACGTGCAGGCCAGGGTCTTCAGGGCCCTGGGCCTTGAGGCCGAGCAGATCAGGGAGAAGTTCGGCTTCTTCGTCGAGGCCCTCGCCTTCGGCACCCCTCCCCACGGCGGCTGCGCCTTCGGCCTGGACAGGCTGGTGATGATTCTGGCCGGGGCATCCTCGCTCCGAGACGTCATCGCCTTCCCCAAGACCCAAAAGGCATCCTGCCCCCTGACCGAGGCCCCCTCCTCCGTGGCCGACCGACAGTTGCTGGAGCTGGGCCTGGCCAGGGACAGGAGCGGCGAGGCCCAGGCCGGCCCAGGGGCCACTGGGCAAGGAGAGCGGCCGTGACGAGGGAGCGCCAGACAGCGACCGAGGGCCTGATGGCCGGCCGGCCCCACCCTGGGGACTTTAGGCTCGTCGAGCCCGGCCAGCCCGAACTTTTCCGGGAACTCTTCCCCTACGTGGACATCCCCAGGGTAAGCTTCGACGGTGCCCAGCCGGCCATGATCCCGGCCGCCGACCCGTTCATCACCGACACCACCTTCCGTGACGGGCAGCAGGCCCGCCCCCCCTACACGGTCGAGCAAATCGTTGCCCTATTCAGGTTCCTGGCCAGGCTTTCCGGGCCGACAGGGGTCATAAGGAAGAGCGAGTTCTTCCTCTTCAACCAGAAGGACCGCCAGGCCGTGGAGGCCTGCCGCGACCTGGGCCTTCCCTTCCCCGTCATCACCAGCTGGATTAGGGCCGTGTCGGATGATTTGAGGATAGTCAAGGAGATGGGCTTGTCTGAGACAGGCATTCTGACGTCCATATCCGACTACCACGTCTACCTGAAACTAGGCCTGAACCGCAGGCGGGCCGCAGACAAGTACCTGGGCCTGGTCAAGGAAGCCCTGTCCTACGGCATCGCCCCCCGCTGCCACTTCGAGGACGTGACCAGGGCCGACATCTACGGCATGTGCATTCCCCTGGCCCAGCAGCTGAGGCGACTTTCCGAGGAGTCGGGGCTGCCCATCGTCGTGAGGCTCTGCGACACCCTGGGCCTGGGGGTCACCTACCCCGGGGCGGCCCTGCCTCGCTCCGTGCCCCGCCTTGTCAGGGCCTTCATCGAGGACGCCGGCTTCGACGGCCAGAACCTGGAGTGGCACGGCCACAACGACTTCCACAAGGGCTTCGCCAACGCCGCCACGGCCTGGCTCTACGGCCTGGCGGCCATCAACGGCTCCATCTTCGGCTTCGGCGAGCGGACCGGCAACACCCCCATAGAGGGCCTCCTGGTGGAGCACGCGGCCCTCTGGGGATCGACCCCGGGGGTGGACTACGGGGCCATCACAGAGCTGGCAAGGTATTTCGAGACCCAGCTTGGCGTCCGCATCCCGCCAAACTACCCCCTAGCCGGCCGCGACTTCAACTCGACCTCGGCCGGCATACACGCCGACGGCCTCCTGAAAAACGAGGAGATCTACAACATCTTCGACACCAAGAGGATACTTAACCGCCCGCCGTCAATAGCCATAAACGATAAGTCCGGCTCGGCCGGCCTCGTCCACTGGCTGAACCAGCGCCTGCACCTAACAGGCGGCCAGGTGCTGGACAAGCGCAACCCGGCGGTCCTCAGGATGAACCGGGCCATCCAGGAGGAGTACGAGAAGGGGCGCATCACCATCATGAGTTCCCGCGAGCTGGAGAGGCTGGCCCGCTTCTTTTTGCCCCAGAACTTCGAGTCGCAGTTCGACCGCCTCAAGTCCAGGGCCAGGGAGCTGGCCCAGGACCTGATCATGCAGATGATTGCCGATCCAGTCATCCGCTCCATGGATCCACAGGGCCAGGAGAGGCTGATGGAGAAGTGGGTGACCGCCATACCCTACGTCCAGTTCCTGTACGTGACCGACAAGAACGGCATAAAAATCACCCGCAACGTCACCTCCGCCAAGCAGAGGAAGCGCTTCAGCGGGCAGCAGGACGTTGGCTCCAACCTCTCCGACAGGGTTTGGTTCGCCAGGCCAATGGAGGATGGCCAGATCCACGTGACCGACTTCTACACCTCCCGCTTCACCGGGGCCCTGTGCATCACAGTCAGCGGCCCCATCCTGAACGACCAGGACGAGATCGCCGGCGTCCTGGGGCTGGACATCCGTTTCGAGGACCTGGCCAAGATGGAGGTCGACGAGGTTGACGAGCTCGACGTGGGCGGCCACGTCGGCTAGCGGTCCCCCGCCTTCCCCCTGGCGTCGGTTCCCGGCCTTCCCCGAAGACGCCCGGGCCGGCTGACGAAGAAAAACCCCTTGGCCGTCCCGCGGACGGCCAAACGGAGTCCCCATGCTGGACAACGCCTTGGGCCTGCTGGACGGTCCCCTGTGGTCTAGGTTCAAGATAACCGCCGTGGCCTGCCTTGCCATCAGCCTTCTGGGACTGTTACTGAACCTTCCCCGCACCAACCTCTTCCTGGAGGGAGCGATCTTCGACCTGATGCTGTCCATGAGGGCGGACCCGGACGGCGACGCCGACCACGGCGTGGTCATCATCGCCATCGACGACGCCTCCCTGTCCAACCCCCACAAGTCCATGCCCGAGTCCTTCACCCCGGCCGTCTGGGCGACCATCCTCGACGCCCTGGTCCTGGGCGGGGCCCAGGTGGTGGCCATCCACCAGCCCCTGCCGGCCATGGAGGCCCAGCCATTCCCCCTGGAGGACGAGGCCAGGTGGTTCAGGTCGGTCCAGGCCGCCCACCAGGCCGGCATCCCGGTCGTCTACGGCTTCCGCTACCTGAGCGACCGGCCCCTTTTCCCGTCGGCCAAGTACTCGGAGATAATGGGCCGCGATCTGATGGGCTTTTTCAACCTGGTCCATGATCGGGACAACAAGGTGAGGCTCCAGGCCGTCAAGTGGCCCCACTTCGATGGGCCCGAGGATCCGTTCTCCTTCTCCCTGGCCGTGGCCAGGACCCTCCGGCCCGAGCTGGCTGCGCTCCCGGAACAGGGATTCTATATCGACTATTCCGCCAAGTTTACAAAAATAAGCTATTCCGACATCTACGATAGGGCCCTGAACGGGGAGGTGGACTTCTTCAAGCGCGTCTTCGCCGGGAGGATCGTCTTCATCGGGGAGACCAACTCGATCAACATGGACTCCTACCCGACCCCCGCCTCCGACTTCCAGCGTTCCTCCGGACAAGGCTGGCACCTGATGCCCGCCGTCGAGATCCAGGCCCACTCGGTGGCCACCCTGCTGGGCGGGCACCTCCTTCAGGAGCCCTCCTGGCTCCACCTGTACCTCCTCCACTTCGGCCTCATGGCCCTGGCCCTGAGCCCGATTGTCCTGTCCCTCAGGAAGGACTCCCGCTCCCTGGGCTGGCTGCCCCCGGCGGTGGCCCTGCTCTATCCCCTCATCTGCCTGATGGCCTTCCGCCGGGACGTCTACGTCCCGGTCATCCCCGGGCTGGGCATCCTCCTTCTGGCCAACGTGCTCTTCTGGGCGCACCGCGCCAGGGAGAGCAGGATCATGCAGCACACCTCCAGCCAGGCCCTGAACATGTACCTGAACCCGGACTTGGCTGGCCAGATCATCCACCACCCAGAGATTCTGGAACGGCGGGGCGAGCTAAGGAACGTGACCGTCCTCTTCGCCGATCTGGTTGGCTTCACGGCCATGTCGGAGACCATGGACACCGCCGCCCTGGTCGACATCCTCAACCGCTACTACGACACCATGAACACGGCCATCGAGCGTTACGGGGGCTTCGTCGACAAGTTCGTCGGCGACGGGATCATGGAGGTCTGGGGGGCCCCCTCCAGCCAGCCCCGCCACGCCGTATCGGCCTGCCTGTCGGCCCTGATGCAGAAAAGGCTCATGGAGGACCTCAACCGCGAGCTCACGGCCGCCGGCCAGCCCTTTCTCCAGGCCCTGATGGGCCTGAACACGGGCCAGGTCATCGCGGGCAACATCGGGGCCAGGCAGCGGATAAACTACACGGTCATGGGCGACACCGTGAACCTGGCCTCCAGGCTCGTCTCGGCCAACAAGCTATTCATGACCACCATCATCGCCAGCGAGGCCACCGCCTCCGCCGCCAAGGACGAGATCTCGTTCCGTTCCCTGGACCGCATAAGGGTCAGGGGCCGCAAGAGGAGCATAACCGTCTTCGAGGTCCTGGCCCCCAAGGGCGATCTCGACGGCAACATGGCCCAATGCGTCAACTTCTACGAACGGGCGCTGAAGCATTACTTTGACCGCGACTTCCAGGGGGCCCTGGCCCGCTTCGAGGCGGCCCTCAGGTGCGCCCCCGGCGACAGCCCCAGCCTCGTCTTCGCCGAACGCTGCAAGAGCTTCATCTCCCAGCCGCCGGCAGACGGGTGGGACGGGGTCACGGTCCTGGAGGCCAAATGAGGGGCGTCCCCCAGGGCCAAAGGGCGGATG
>JAISEK010000112.1 GCA_031264145.1 Deltaproteobacteria bacterium | reverse complement strand
CATGATAACATGTATGGCTGCCGCTGTCAGCGGAAAACCATCGGGATTCTCTTTCGCGGCCCGGCCATCGGCGGCCCGGAATTTTGGATTGGCAAGCCCAAGTGGCGGTGAAAAGAGAGGCTCCGGGACAGTGTCCAGGTCCACGCCACAGCCAGTTAACGTATTCGGACGCATGGTCCCGCCAATATTAAATGATTTTATGATATTTTTATTTATTTTGGTTAAAATGCTAACTGTAAATATTTATGGTCATATAAAACATTGTTTTTTAATTATGTTAGAAAAAAATAATGAATATCAAGACTGGTTGTTGTTTGTTTCCCGGTGGTTCTTAAAACATGAACAAACATTCGGGCATGAGATCGGGAGGTCGTGCCTGGCCAGAGGCCGGATCCGGGGCGGCTCCCGGCCCTTGCCCCCTGATTTTCGCCCGATATCCCCAAGTCGACCGTGCCAAGGCCTGGGCAAGGAACGCTTTTGCCGGAGAAAAGGGCCGGTCGCCAATCTGAGCCGACTCCTGTCCATTTTAGCATCATAAAAATATACCACGGCCGGAAGGTTGTCAAGATCGGCCCATTGGGGCGACGGGCTTTGCTCATGGGGGGCGGCCAGGGCCGGGGTTGGGGGAGGGTTCAGATGATGTCCCGGTGCCTGAGCATCAGGTTCCCTGAAAATGAGCTTTTCAGCCGCTCGAAGAGGTATATGGCCAGGGTCACGCTTCTGTGCTGGCCCCCGGTGCAGCCGATGGCGATGGTCAGGTAGCTTTTGCCCTCCTTCTGGTACAGAGGGAGGACGAAGAGGAGGATGTCCATGAGCTTTTCCAGAAATACCCTGGCCTCGGGGTGGCCCATGACGAAGTCCCTGACCCTCTGGTCCCGGCCGTCCAGGGCCCTGAGCCTGTCCACGTAGAAGGGGTTGGGCAGGAAGCGCACGTCGACCATGAGGTCGGCCTCCGGCGGGAGCCCGTTCTTGAAGCCGAAAGAGAGGACCTCCACGGCCAGGTGGCGGCGATTCTGGACCTCGACGAAGCGCTCCAGGGCCATTTCCTTGAGCCTGGAGGCGGTCAACGACGAGGTGTCGACTATGAGGTCGGCCACCTCCCTGAGGGGGGCCAGCCGGGCCCGCTCCAGGCTGATCGCCTTGGCCAGGCCACCGTCCGGGGCCAGCGGGTGGGTCCGGCGGGTCTCCGAGAAGCGCTTGACCAGGACCTGGTCCTCGGCCTCCAGGAAGAGGACCCTCAGCTCGTAGCCCAGTTCCCTGGCCTGGCGGAAGGCCTCATCGAAATGCTCGATGAGCTCGGACTCCCTCGCGTCCATGCCCACGGCGAGCCTGATGAAGTCACCGCTTTCCTTGCGGATGGCCAGGAACTTGTCCAGAAGCTGGACAGGGAGGTTATCGATGGCCAAAAAGCCGTTGTCCTCGAAGGCCTTGAGGACCGCCGACTTCCCCGAGCCGGACAGGCCCGAGACGATGATTATGAGTCCGATTTCATTGGCTTCAGACATGGTTCCCCGCAAGGCCTCCCTCGAGGCCGGGCTTGCCCCCGTATTCTAGTCGATTGAGCCGGACAGGAAAAGGAAAGTTTGGTAAAAGGAGGCCTGGTCCGGGCAGTCCATGAGGAGGCTCACGTTCCTGGGGGCGTTCCATAGCCGTCCCAGGAGGGCCAGGAGCCTGAGGTACTCGGACGCGGGGCTGGATGGGCTCAGGATCAGGGCAATCAGCCTGGCCGGCAGCCCGTCGGGGCTACCGAAATCGAGTCTGGTCCCGGCGGCCGGGCGGGCCAGGAAAAGGTGGGTGCCCGCAATCATGGCCAGCTTGCCGTGGGGCACGACCAGCCCGCCGCCCAGGGCCGTCGAGCCCAGGGACTCCCTGGAGCGGATGGCGCTGTAGACCGGCGCGGCCGGGAGGCCCAGGACGCCGGCCGCCAGGGAGCAGATCTCCTCCAGGGCCTGGTCCTTGCCGTCGGCCGCGAAGTCAAGGAATATCGATTTCGGGTCCAGGATAGCTTCCAAGTCCATGGCGGGATCCTAGCCGCGGGGGTGGAGGCCACGGAAAAAAGAAGGCGCGCCAGGCGTTTGGCGCGCCGGCCATCGCTTCGGATGGCCAAAAGGCGGTTTTCCGGGTGGCGACTCCCCGTTGGGGAAAGGGTAGCGCCCCCCGGGGGGCGGGGGGCGGGGGGCGGGGAAGGTCCTATCCGTGTAGCCTCAGGAGCTCCAGGGAGCCCTCCTTGCCGGACTGGTGCAGGAGCCTCAGGCCCCCGTCCTCGTTGTCGAGGAAGACCACGAAGGGGTTGGCGCTATGGGCCAGGAGCTCGGCCGCCTCGCCCAGGTCCATGCGGCTGAGGGTCAGATCCCTGGTCCTGTCGGCGGCCACGATGTCCGGCTCGTCGTACTCGCCGTCGGACTGCCCGTTCCCGCCGTTGCCGGCGGCCCTCTTGGCCGGGGCGGCCTTGCGGCCCTTGAGCTTCTCCATGTGGCGCTTGAGCTGCTTTTCGAGCTTGTCGATGACCAGGTCCAGGGCCGAGTACATCTCGTCCTTCTCCTCCATGGCCTTGATCTTGAGGCCGTCGGAAGAGAGCACCACCTCGGCCCTGTGCCGGAACTTGTCCACGGTCAAGGTGACGTCGGCGGTCAGGACTGAGTCGAGATACTTTTCAAGTCTACTTAATTTGTCCCTCCCATACTTCTTTATATGGTCCGAGGGTTCCATGTGCCTAAAGGTCACGGAATATTGCATAGATTACTCCTGCCTTTCTACTGCTTTTCCCTTTGTTTGTATGGACGGCGGGCCCGGCGGGCCTGACGCCGTCGGGCTGGATGGGTGTGAGGGCCTTGGCGGGGCCGGACGGCCAGTCACTGGTACGCTGGGCCTAACGGAACGCTCAATTTATGGCTTTCATGTTAGCAGATCCGGTCAAAGAACACAACCGCAAAGATAGGTTAAATGCCAGGACTTTTTATATTCTTTTTTATGTTTTAGTCAAGTAAGAAAATAAATAATATTATAAAAATAAATATAAATTAACAAATAAATTCAAGTATAAACAATGATATGCCTAATTTTTTAATATATGACAATATAGTCTGATTAATATATTTTTATTGAAACGCCTATTTTTAAGGTTCGCCGAAAATGGCCCGCCCGGCCCGACTCAGGGCCAAAGATCCGGACTGGTCTTGGCCCCCCCTGTCGCCCCCTGGAGTGATGCCGGGCTATTTTGATCTGGAAAAACGACTAGTTGTGATGAGTCTCCCTGACGGGCCCAGCCCCAGGGCCTTTTTGGGCGACATGTCGGGGCTAAATTGACAATTCACCACCCACGGCTTAATATTAAGCCATGGGTGATGGCGGACGGTCCAGTAGCGGCCCCCTCGCGCGGGGCCGGCCCGTCACCGGGGACGTGTCCAATGGTTGTTTTCGACTTGACCTGCATCAACGGCCACCAGTTCGAGGGCTGGTTCGAGAGCCTGGCCGATTTGGAGGAGCAGATTGGCGCCAGGATGCTCGTCTGCCCCGTCTGCGGCGACGCCAACGTGGCCAGGCGCCCCTCGACCTTCGGCCTGGTCAAGAGCAGGCCCCCGGTGCCCGCCAGTCCAGGGCAGGATCAGGCCAGTGCCCGTATGGCCAGCGCCTACGACAGGCTTAGGGCCCTCACCCAGACCCTGGAGGCCGAATTCGCCGACGTCGGCTCCAACTTTTCCGACGAGGCCCTCAAGATACACTACGGCGTCAGCCCAAGGCGCAACATAAGGGGCCTGTCCACAGATGACCAGGAGCAGATGCTCAGGAAGGAGGGGGTGGAGTTCTTCAAGGTCCCCATGCTGGTGCGCAAGACCCCGATCTCCTGAGCCCAGATCCTTTCCCTGGGACTGGCCCGGCGGCTGCGCCTTCTTTCAAACTATAACCGACGTCCCATCGATTTTCGCCAAATGGACGAAATTGGCGCGCAATAGGATCAAGAGGGTCCTTACGCTCTGGGATTTGCCCCTTGGCCCGATGGATCCAGCCCTCGCCATTCACCCCGAACGGTCCCCGTTTTTCCAGGCAATGCCAGCGACTTAAGGTCCTTCCCTAGCGTGGTGTCTTTTCGATTCCTGGAAAGTTTTGGCATGGGGAAATATATTTGCTGTATAAAAAATTTTGCTGTTTTATTGTCGTGTTGCTCTATATAAGAATATAATAGCATTAATAGATTTATAAAAATTAATTTTATAAATCTAAGTTTATTTTTAACAATTAAAATTTATTGATCAAATAATCCATAAGCAATTTTTATTAAATTATGATTAATGGTCTGGCGCAAACAAGCTAACTGCGTGTTACGGCTTCGAACGCGCCAGCCGCGTCGCTTCAGCTGGCTGGGGCACCCCGTTGGCCTGGCCACGCAAGTCCTTCCAGCGAGGGGCGCGGCCAGCCGCATGGGCAGCGGGGCAATGCGCCCCTTGGCCGCGCCCATATCCAGCTCGGGCCAAGGGGGGCCGGGCTCTCGTCAAGCCATGGCCAGCCATGTCATTTCCGGCCAGGCCTAATCCACGCCAGCTGGTGCCATGGATTGTCCCCGTGGCCGGAAGGGACCGGTGGTCTCCGGCCGTCCCGGTGGCCCCGCCCGTAAGAGGCCCCTCAGGGATCGTCCGTTAATACAAATAGTTATAAATTATACAGTCTTTCCTCTCTGGACGGCATTTGTCGCCGATTGATCTATCCGGGCGCCGAAGATATAATAGCCTGCGATTCAGCGGACAAGCCAGGCAACGCTTGCCCTCCCGGCCAAGCCTGCAAGCGCGAAAGGGCATGGCGGGTTCCGGGCATAGGCGGGACACTCGCCCATGGGGGCAGAGGGAGAGATCGCATGGAAGTCATGGAAGAGGGGCCGGGGCCATTCGGCGACGAGCTGAGGGCCAGGTACAACGACACGGAGCGGCGTCTCAGGATCCTGGAGCTTGAGAAGATAGACCTGGTGCAGTCGGTCAGGCAGGTCTTCAAGTCCATGGCCCTGCTTCTGACCCGCCGCGGCTTCAATAACGATCTGGCGGCCCAGCTGACGCAGCTGGACAACCGCCTCGGCTCAGAGGCTGACTGCCTCGGCGTCTTCGACCAGGCAGCGTCGGGCATATCCGGGCTCAGCGGCCATGGGGACCAGTCCATCGACCTGGGCCTGGACCAGGGCGCCGACCTGGCCCGCGAGTCGGACGGCGCCCTCCTTAGGGACGCCATAGACAACCTCCTGACGCAGCTGTCCGGCTTCAGGAACGACCGCTACCAACACTTGAGCCACACGATAAGGCAGCTGATTGACAGGAACTCCTCCCTGGAGAGCCTCCTGCCGGTCCTGATCGACCTGTGCCAGCGGTTCCTGGCCGACTATGGCCAGGAGATAGGCAACATCACCAACCGCCTCAACTCCATCATCCGCATGCTCCTTTTCACCGAGCAGGAATACTACCGGTTCCTGGACTCCAGCATCGCCAACTATGACCAGGGCGAGCGCTCGTTCAAGAAGGACCTGGCCGAGGGCCTCGAGGAGATCCAAAAAAGCGTCCTGGAGACGACCCTCGGGGCCGACACCGTGGGCCTCCTGAACCACGTCTCCCACAGGATCGAGGGCCTGCTGTGGGCCATCCAGAGGAAGGGCGAGGAGGACGCGAGGCTCCTTCTCGCGCTCAGCCAGGAAAAGGAACTGCTGGCCAGCCGCCTGGACAAGGTGAGGCGCGACTACGACACCTTCGTCAGCCAAAGCCACAAGACCCTCATAGAGCTCGAGACCATCAAGTCCATCTCGCTGAGGGATCCGCTGACCAAGGTCTACAACCGCAGGGCCTTCGACGAGCAGATGGCCATAACCGTCGACAACTTCGAGAAGGGCAAGCTCTCGACCTTCGGCCTCATCATCTTCGACATCGATTTGTTCAGGGAAGTCAACAACTCCTACGGCCACCTGGCCGGGGACAGCATCCTCTCCCACGTCGGCCGCCTGATCAAGGAGTGCCTGCGCTGCGACGATTTCATCTTCCGCTACGGCGGGGACGAGTTCATCGTCCTTCTGCCGGAGGCCAGGCTGCCAGACACGGTCAGGGTGGCCGAGAAACTGCGCCACCAGGTGGAGGTGGTCGAGTTTAGGCTCAGCCGCTCCAGCTCGTTGAGCATCCACATCACCATCTCGGTCGGGGTGACCGAGTCCTCCGCCGGGGACACGTCCACCTCGGTCTTGGCCAGGGCCGACCGGGCCCTCTACATCTCCAAGCAGGGAGGCCGAAACAGGGTCTCCAGCCTGTGAGCCCCGCCTTCCTTGCCCTGCCCGCGGCCCTGGCCTGTTCCCGCCGGGGCCGTTTTTTTTTGCGGGGATCTGCCCCGGGTCGATTGGGCCGGGGCTGGCCCCATGGGCAAAGCCCCGACGGCTATCTTCCGGCCTCAGCCCTTCTCCCTGCGCCTGTCCCTGCGGGTCCCGGTCTTCCAGCCCGGGGAGTCCTCGTACTTGCCCTTCTTCTTTCCGTGGATGGGCCTGGGCTCGATGAAGAGGCCCAGGGGCTGGCCCGGGAGGCCGGTCTTCTCGGGGGCCTTGGCCTCGCGCGGCTCGGGCCTGGGGGCCACGGGTGGCCCCATGAGGGCCTCGGGGCCAAGGAAGTCGGCCGAGTACAGGTTTTCCGAATAGGTCTCGACCAGGCTGCCGGAGCCCTCGGCCTTGGCCAGCTGGACCGTCACGATGACGGGGTCGGGGCAGAAGCGCTGGGCGACCTTCATGGCCGCCTCCCTGGTCGGGAAAAGCCTGATGCGCTCCTCGCCAGGCTTGGGGCGCAGCCCGTGCTCGGAGGCGCTGGGCCAGGCCGTGGGCTTGAGCCCCAGGAACAGGATCTTGGGCCTGGGACCGGCTGGCTTCTCCGGGCAGGGCCCGGCCAGGCCGGGCCTGACGCGGACTCGGCTGTCCACGGCCTCCAGTATCGGGTCGGCGTGGGAGCTGTTCATTATCTCGAGGATGTTGCCCTCGGTCACCCCCCTGAAGCCATCCTCCTGCCTCACGGCGGCCAGGAGCTCCTTGAAGGGCACGAAGCCGAGTTTGTCCGGCAGGAGGCCGAACTCGTCAGGGGCGACCCCCAGGACGTAAACCAGCATCTTCTCCAGGTTGTCGCGCCTTCTGCTGACGTTAAGCTTGGCCATCGGTACTCCTTGTGTCTGGGTCACCGTTATCTTGGAGTGTCGGATAAAGTTGGCTTGATTTCCCCCGAGACAGCGCTGACATAATCGGATTGGTCTGAGGTACGCTGACTGGCTGAATGATTCGCCGAAATTGTCAGCGACTGGTTTTGTATGGAATAGCGGCATGACATGTACAATGATTTATTTATGAGTATATCTGCATCGATCAGGCCAAGTAAGGCAAGGTACTGGGCCTTCTGGGATCTCGCGGTCCGGCCCCCAATGGCCTTGCTCGTCCGCCCACGTTGGTCCACCTATCGGATGGGGACATGTTAGGGCTGGGGAAAGGCACAGGCCCAGGGCTTCCGCGCAAACGGCCCATGGTGCCGTGCCTGGCGGGGGGCGGGCATCCGCCCAGGCGAAAGCGGGGAGGAGTTGATTATAGCACCGAAGCGGCCTTGCCCCAAAATCAGCCCTTCTCCCGCCTCACCTTCGGACGGCGCAATTCGCCAGGGATTGTCAGGCGTCCGCGAAGGCAACCAAGGGTCGCGCGTTATTATTGACGGCGACTTTTTTGCGCATGATCCTTAAGGTCTTCGGCCGAGGCCAGGGCGGGGCGCCTGGGCGTTCCTGGGGGCAAGGTTTTTTTTGCTCCTTTGATGCCTATCTTTGGTCTTTTAGTGGCTCTGATTCGGCTAAAATTTGATTTGTCAAAAAAATAGATAGTAAATTTTGTCATCCCAGTAGGGTGTTAAAAAATGGCATTATGTCAGTATTATTTCTTATGAAGTGTAGTATTTGGTGAGAAATGGAAAAGCCTGTCCAGGCCTTTCAAAGCCAAACCATATTTGATAAAATTGTGAATGCTTTAGTCCTGTCGGGTCTAAAGCCGGTCTGTTTTTTGACCAAAGACCTCGCTTGCGGCCGCCAGGCCCGTCTGGGGGGCCAAGCGGGCCATGGCCGCCCCCCCAGGTCGGCCGGTCAGGCCAATTGGAGCCAAATGTCCATATTTTACCCGACCATGCCTGTTGGACAGGGCTTAATCTGGCTTTGGGAGGCATTGTCTTGAACCCTTACCAATCTTTGGAGGCGGCCTGGTGCCTGGCCCATTGGCCACTGGCCGTCAGCGGGGTAAAACAGGAGGCGCCGAGCCAGAGCGGTGCCGGCCACAATTAAGGAAAGGAGGCCGTAGTGTGGCCGCCAGCGGCCCCATTACTGTAAGTCTATGCTCGAAATACGGTTTCACGGTCGAGGCGGCCAAGGCGCCGTCACCTCAGCCGAGCTGATGGCCCAGACGGCCATCGGCATGGGCAAGTATGCCCAGGCCTTCCCCAGTTTCGGTCCGGAAAGGCGCGGGGCCCCTGTGACCGCTTTTCTGCGGATCTCCGAAAAACCCATCCGAATCCGGGAGAAGGTCTACGAGCCCAACGTGGTCGTGGTCCTGGATCCGACGGTCATGTCCGTCACCAAGGTCGATCAGGGCCTCAAGCCCGACGGGTTGATTCTAATCAACACCACCCATCCCGTCGCCCTTTTGAGGAGCCAGTTCGGCTTTAGCCAGAAAATCGCCACCATCGACGCCATGTCCATCGCCTTGGAAATCCTGAAGGTGCCCATCACCAACACGGTCATGCTGGGAGCCTTCTCGAAGGTCCTGGGCCAGGCCACCCCTGAGGACGTCAAGGAACCGTTTAACCATCGTTTCGGGCCCTCGCTGGCCCCTAAGAACCTCGAGGCCTTCCAAAGGGCCTTCGACGAGGCCAAAGTGGAGGGCTCTCTATGACCAAGCCGACTGTTGACGCCATGGCCAAGGTTGGCGATCTGCCCATGGGATTCACGGCCAAGCCTGGCAGCACCGTGGCCTTCAAGACGGGCGACTGGCGTTCCGTCAGGCCGGTCCTGGACCGGGAAAAGTGCATCTACTGCGGGTTCTGCTACTTCTATTGCCCCGACGGCGTCTACCAGGACATGGGCAAGGACGAGAAGTACTACAAGGCCGATCTGGACTTCTGCAAGGGTTGCGGCATCTGCGCCCATGAATGCCCCAAGAAGGCCATAACCATGACCCTGGAGGAGGTGTGACCATGGCCAAGCGCGTAGGAATGGAAGTGTCCATCGCCGTGGCCGAGGCCGTCAAGCTGGCCGACGCCGACGTCATCGCCGCCTATCCAATAACCCCCCAGACCCACATCGTGGAGCACCTCTCCGAGCTGGTGGCAGACGGCGAGCTGGACGCCGCCTACATCCCGGTGGAGTCGGAGCACTCGGCCATGAGCTCCTGCATCGGCTCCTCGGCCGCCGGGGCCAGGACCTTCACGGCCACCAGTTCCCAGGGCCTGGCCCTGATGAACGAGATGATCTACATCGCCCCGGTCCTCAGGACGCCCATCGTCCTGGCCATAGCCAACCGGGCCCTGTCCGCCCCGATCAACATCTGGAACGACCACTCCGACATCATGAGCGTGCGAGACACCGGCTGGCTGAGCATCTTCGCCGAGAACGGCCAGGAGGCCCTGGATCTGACCCTGGCCTCGTTCAGGATCGCCGAGGACCCGGCGGTGTGCCTGCCCATCAGCATGAACATCGACGGCTTTACCCTTTCCCACTTTATCGAGCCCATCCTCATGCCCGAAAAGGCAGAGGTCGACAAGTTCCTGCCGCCCTATAAGCCCCAGCTTTGGCTGGACATCAAGAACCCCATCTCCATCGGCCTTTTGGGGGGCCCAGAGTGCTACACCGAGGCCCGCAAGGCGACCGACGATGCCCTGTGGGGGGCCAAGAGGGTCGTGATCAAGGCCTTCGACGAGTTCAACCAGGTCTTCGGCCGCCAATACCACGTGGTCGAGACCTACCGCCACGAGGACGCGGAGACCATCATCGTTAGCATGGGCTCGATCTCGGAGACGGCCATGACGGCCATCGACGAGATGAGGGACCAGGGACAGAAGATCGGCCTGGTAAGGCTCCGCCTGTGGCGCCCCTTCCCCGAGGAGGAGTTTTTGGCCGCCGTCTCCAAGGCCAAGAACCTGGCCGTCATCGACCGCCACATGGTCATGGGCTGCTCCAGCGGCCCGGTGGGCCTGGAGGTCAAGAGCCTGGTCTACAATTCCGGCCTCAGGCCCGGCATCTCCAATTTTCTCCTGGGCCTCGGCGGGCGCGACGTGACCAGAGACGATTTCAAGTATATCCACGAGAAGGCGACCTCGGGCCAGGTCCAGGCTCGCTGCGAGATAGTGGGGGTGTTCGAATGAGAGCCGCTGATGTCCCTTTCGAAAAGGTAACCAACAAAAACTTCCCCAAGGGGCCGGATTCCCTGGCCTCCGGCCACCGGGCCTGCCAGGGCTGCGGCGAGGTCCTGGCCCTAAGGCTCCTCCTGAAGGCCCTGGGGACCGACTTCATCGCCGTCTCCGCGACCGGCTGCATGGAGGTCTGCACCGGGCCCTACCCGCAGTCGGCCTGGCGCATGCCCTGGATCCACGTGGCCTTCGAGAACGCCGCCGCGGTGGCCTCCGGGGTCGAGGCGGCCACCCACGTGCTGAGGCGCAAGGGCCGGGGACACGACCAGCGCATCCCAGTGGTGGCCGTGGCCGGTGACGGCGGGACGGCTGACATCGGCCTCCAGGCCCTCTCCGGGGCCCTGGAGAGGTTCCACGAGAACTTCGTCTACGTCTGTCTCGACAACGAGGCCTACATGAACACGGGCATCCAGAGGAGCTCGGCCACCCCCTTCGGGGCCAACACGACCACCTCGCCCATCGGCTCCCACTCCAAGGGCCAGTACACCTGGAAGAAGAACATGCCGGCCATCGCCGCCGCCCACGGGGTCCCCTACGTGGCCACGGCCAACCCGGCCTTCCATCTTGACCTGATGAACAAGATCCGCCGGGCCGTGGCCATTGAGGGCCCGGCCTACATCCACGTCTACGCCCCTTGCCCCACCGGCTGGAGGATGAAGCCCGAACTGGCCGTCGAGAGCGGGCGCCTGGCCGTGTCCACCCGGATCTTCCCCCTCTACGAGGTCATCGAGGGCCGCTACCAGATTAACCGCAAGGTCGACAATCCCACTCCCATCGCCGACTACTTCAAGGCCCAGGGCCGCTTCAGGCATCTCAAGGAGGACGACGTGGCCTTCATCACCAAGAGGGTCAACGCCGACTACGAGAGGCTCGTGGATCTGGCCGAGAAGTTCCCGGTCGACTGAGCCCCGCAATTTGGCTGCCGGGCGTATTATCAGGGGGGCCTCCGGGCCCCCTTTTTCGTCCCTGGCCTGCCGAGAATAAAGTTCTGCCTCTATTGCCAGTTAGTACGGTTATTTTCAATGAAATTCTAAAGAACTTCAGGCATATGTCAGTGATAAGTATAATTTTTTGTATTTAATTAAAATTTTAAAGACTTAAAAATAATTAATTTGCTTTTTTCGGGATATCAGTGAGATTGCGATGATATATTAATTACTATATACTAGCCTAACAGGCATGGCTTTTTTTTGACGGGCTTTTAGGATTTCTCTATATCCGGGAGAATTTTGACATGGACGACAACCTGCCTTATCTGCCTGTTGGCACGCAAGCTTTTGATAAGCTACGGTCAAAGAATGGCGTATATGTAGATAAAACTAGTTATTTTCCCAAGTTGACTGAGGTTGGGGAGGTCGTCTTCTGCGCCCGTCCCCGGCGCTTCGGCAAATCCCTGACGGTCTCGACTCTTGATGGCTTTTTCTCAGGGCGGGTGGAACTATTCAGGGGACTGTCCATTGAGGAACATATGAGTTCCCCGGACTTCACCCCAAGGCCGGTCATTCGCCTGGACATGAGCCTCCCCAGCGGGGCCGACAGCAAGGCAAAGCTGGAGGCGAAGATCGTCAACGCATTGCAAAAAAACGGCAAACGCCATGACGTCAGTCCGCAAGGGGT
>JAISEK010000019.1 GCA_031264145.1 Deltaproteobacteria bacterium | reverse complement strand
AATCTGTCCAGCTTTATTTTACTCGCTTGAAACATAAATACGACATTTTGTGGTGATACTGGATCTGTTTCCGCTATATATTCGGTCGCTATCCCGGCATGAACGTGACTCCTGGCTTCGCCAATTGTGGACCCAGGCTTTGCTCAGGTTGGCTGACAATGTGGGTCTGGTTTGGCTCTGCTTCCAATTGCACAGGTGGCAAAATTTTGTTCTATGGATAACTCGACCAATGTGCGTAATAAAAATTTAGATATAGATCATTGATAGCCCATTAAATTACATGTTATAAGATATATAATTTGTTTAATACAATTATTATCATATATTCTGTATTTATATATGCTTAAAATTTAATTAAATATTTCAAAATTATATAATAAGGCATATATAAACATGTCAAGAATTATAAAATATTGAATAATACCAGCAATAATGAATAAAAGCTTTAATTATACTATATATTAATTCTTTTAGCTTAATAATTTGCTGATTTATCTTCTATTTATTATTTTATGTTCTACAGATAATTTTTAACCTATAATTTATATTTTTATGTACTATAATGTAGAATAAACCAGTATATTGTCTATACTTATTTTTAGCACAATAGGCCTGATAATTTTGATATATAAATTTATTTTTACTAGTATATAATATTGATAATAATTAATACCATGTTTAGTTTGTAATAGATTTTTTATTTTATACTAGCATAATATAAATAATTTAAATATCTTATCATTAGATATAAGGAAGTGATATTAGATAATATCATATTAATTGATAGATAAAATGACTTGTTTTTTTGTGCTTGTTGCCAAGATATGATGCTGAGATTGCCTTAAATTGTTGACATTGTCAACCCCCCCCCTCTGCCTGTCTCTGTCTCCATCCTAATTAGCCGGGTGGTCGTCTCTAGCCGAGAGGTCATCTATCAGGTCAATTCTACGTGTGGGCTGACAACCACGACCCACAACCACCATAACCATAACCCAAAAAGATTTGGACCTGCAGAAGGAATCATGATATAAATCTACGGATTGGCCCCACGTGGAGTTCTGGCGTCTTGGCCCCCATCCCGGCGATTGCGCCCCCGTCCATGCGGCTTGCCGAATCATCCCACCCCAATTCAGTTTTGGTGAGTCACGTCATCGCTTTATGGTATTGATCCAGAAGAGTCATTGGCTGGCCAAGGACAGGATGCGCCTTCGTTGGCCTTTAGGCATGAAGCCGCTTTATGGATTGCGATGGTGTGAAGAGTTTTATCGTAAAATCTCTAGACTAATGTGTCTTTTGTATCTAGCCCATAGCGTAAATGACGCCATCGTCTTTGACAGATGAATGAGGGGCGGCCGGGCCTTTGGCCCCGGCCGCCGGTTTTTCCCGTGATGGCCACCGCGGCCCTGGCCAGGGATTTTAGGGGTCCTGTCCCAGGGCACCGGATCCTGCTCTTGGCTGGCCGGGGCGCTGTCCGGCCGGCACAGTTTCCTGGTGCGTTTTCCCAGGCAAGGCCGGCGCACCTTACTCCCTCGGCCCAGGGCCGGGGCTTTGCTCGGACTGACACACAAATGAAGGAAAAGTCAAATGACGGCGGGTCCGGGGCCAAGGACCAGAAGGATTTGAAAAAGCCCGTCTGGGACGCCCTCAAGGAAACCGACAGGCGCGAGATGGAGACCCTGGCCACCGAGTACCGAGGGTTCCTGTCCCAGGCCAAGACCGAGAGGGCCGTCAGCGATCTGCTGCTGGAGAAGGTCTCCCAGGCCGGCTTCGTCGACCTTGAGGCCGGCTCGCCCGTCGAGAGGGGCGGCTGGCTCCGCCACCACGGCAAGCTCCTGGGGCTTTTCATGCCCGGACGGGACGGCCCCCTTGGGGGCTTCAACCTCATAGTCGCCCACGGCGACGCCCCGAGGCTGGATCTCAAGCCCAAGTGCGTTTACGAGGACTCGGGCCTGGGGCTCCTGAAGAGCAACCTTTACGGGGGCCTCAAGAAGTTCCAGTGGCTGGCCAGGCCCCTGGCCATCTGGGGGTTCTGCGCCATGAAGGATGGCCGCCACGTCGACGTCCGTCTGGGGGAAGGCCCCGACGATCCGGTGCTAACCATAACCGACATCCTGCCCCATCTCGATCGCAAGGTCCAGAGGGACAAGAGGCTCTCCGATGCCTTCCCGGCCGAGCGGCTGAACGTCCTCGCCAATTCCGAGCCCTTGGCCAAGGGCAAGGGCAAGGGCCGGGTCAAGGACGCCCTCCTCGGGATTCTGTCCAAGCGCTGGGGACTAGCGGAGGAAGACCTGATCTCCTCGGAGCTGGAGCTGGTCCCGGCCGGCCCGGCCAGGGAGGTGGGCTTCGACAGCTCCATGATCGGCGGCTACGGCCAGGACGACCGGCTGAGCGTCTTCAGCTCCCTTAAATCCCTCTTGGCCCAGAAAAAGCCCAGAAGGCCAATCATGCTGATCATCTACGACCGGGAGGAGATCGGCAGCTATGGCTCCACCGGGGCCGAGAGCAACTTCGTCATGCGGCTGGCGGCGGCGGCCCTGGCCGCCTCGGGCCTGGAGCCCTCCTGGCACAACGTCCAGGTGGTTCTGGCCAGGAGCCGGGCCATCTCGGCCGACGTGGAGGCGGCGGTCGACCCGACCTTCAAGGAGGTGCACGACGATCTGAACTCCGGGTGGCTGGGCCACGGCCCCTGCCTGGTACGCTATACCGGCGGGGCAGGCAAGTACGGGGCCTCCGAGGCCAGGGCCGAGTACATGGCCCAGATCAGGAGGATTTTCGATGAGGCCGGGGTCGTCTGGCAGAGCACCCTCCTGGGCAAGCAGGAGGAGGGCGGCGGCGGGACGGTGGCCCACCTCCTGGCCTACCACGGCATCTCCATAGTCGATTTCGGGCCGCCGGTGCTGTCAATGCACTCGCCCTTCGAGATTTGCTCCAAGGCCGATTTGTTCATGAACGTTAGGGCCCAGAAGGCCTTCCTGGCCTCGTCCTGAGACGCGCGTCAGGCCAGGCGGGCCAGATGTTTCGCGCGTCCGGGGCAGAAAAACCAAACTTTGGCCATCTCATCTCCATTTCCAAAGGAGCGACAAGTGGGAAAGATATTTTGCGTGTGTCTTAGTCTGGCCACCGGCCTTTTCCTGTCCGGCGCGGCCAAGGCGGCCGACCCCGTGAAGATCGGGGTCATGGCCCCGGTCACCGGCGACTGGGCCTCCGAGGGGCAGGACATGGTCCGGGTCGTCGAGATCCTGGCCGCCGAGCTCAACGCCGGCGGCGGAATCAACGGTGCCCCGGTGGTGGTCGAGGTGGCCGACGACAACGGCACCCCCAAGACCGCGGCCCTGGCGGCCCAAAAGCTGCTGACCTCCGACATGGTGGCCGTCATCGGCACCTACGGGTCTTCCGTGACCGAGGCCTCCCAGGACATCTACGATGAGGGCGGGGTCATCCAGGTTGCCAACGGCTCGACCAAGATAAGCCTCTCGGAGAAGGGCCTGGCGAGGTTCTTCAGGACCTGCCCCCGCGACGACGAGCAGGGCCGGGTATTGGCCAACAACGTCAAGAACCTGGGCTTCTCCAAGGTGGCCCTGGTCCACGACAACACGTCCTACTCCAAGGGCCTGGCCGACGAGACCAGGGAGATCTTCAAGACCATCGGTGTCGGCGAGGTCTACTATGACTCCATCGTCCCCAACGACCGCGACTACACGGTGAGCCTCACCAAGATCAAGGCGGCGGGCCCCGATGTCATAGTCTTCACCGGCTATTACCCGGAGGCGGGCCTCCTTTTGCGTCAAAAGCGCGACCTGGGCTTCAACGTGCCCATGATCGGCGGCGACGCCACCAACAACACCTCCCTGGTCGAGATAGCCGGCAAGGAGGCCGCCGACGGGTACTACTTCATCAGTCCCCCGTCCCTGGCCGACCTTAAGACCGACGCCGCGGTCAGGTTCATGGGCACCTACCAGGAAAAGCACGGCGTCCAGCCCAGCTCCGTCTGGGCCATCCTGGCCGGCGACGCCTTCCTGGTCTTGGCCGAGGCCGTCAAGGCCGTCGGGCCGGACCCGGAGAGGATGGCCCAGTGGCTGAAGACGGATCTCAAGGACTTCCAGGGCCTCTCCGGGCCCATCTCCTTTGACGGGCGGGGCGACCGCATAGGCGAGGTATACCGGCTATACAGGGTTTCGCCGGACGGCAGGTTCATGATTCAATAGCCAGCCGGGCCCAGTCCTCCGGCAGTGGGCCCGGCGTCCCCCGCCGCCGGGGCCACCCATGGCCCAGGCGGCAACAGGGGCCCAAAACCAGACGGACAGGGGGAGCTTTCTCGGATCCGCTCATGTATGATTTCGATTTTTTCCTGCAGCAGCTCTCGAACGGCCTGACCAGAGGCAGCATCTACGCCCTGATCGCCTTGGGCTACACCATGGTCTACGGGGTCATGAAGCTCATCAACTTCGCCCACGGCGAGCTTGTCACCCTGGGGGCCTATTTCGGCTACACCCTCCTGGTCACCCTGGGCCTGGGCCGCAGCCTTGGGCCGCCGCTGGCCATCGGCTTTTCGATGGTGATGGTCGTCGGGCTGGTGGCCCTGGCCGGCCACCTCCTGGAGAGGGTGGCCTACCGACCCCTGCGCCACTCCGATCGCCTGGCCGCCGTGGTCTCGGCCCTGGGGGCCAGCATATTTCTCCAGAACGCCATCATGCTCAAGTGGGGGGCCCAGTACAGGGCCTACGGGGCCGAGCTCCTGCCCAACGTTGTCTTCCACATCGGCAGCTTCAGCCTGCCCCTGGTCCGCGTCCTTGTGTTCGCCGCCGCCGCCGCAGTCATGGCCGCCCTGCACGTCTTCATCCACCGCACCAGCCTGGGCCTGGCCATAAGGGCGGCGGCCATCGACCAGGGGGCGGCCAAGCTGATGGGCATCGACGTCAGGAGGGTCATCGCCCTGGTCTTCGTCATCGGCCCGGCCCTGGGTGGCCTGGCCGGGCTCCTGGTCGGCCTGTACTATGGCCAGATAAATTTCAACATGGGCCAGATATACGGCCTGAAGGCCTTCACCGCGGCCATCATAGGGGGCATCGGCAACATCACCGGGGCCATGGTCGGTGGGCTCTTGCTGGGCCTTCTGGAGACCCTGAGCGAGGGATACATCTCGGTGGCCTGGAAGGACGCCTTCACCTTCGTGGTCCTCATCATGATCCTGGTCTTCAGGCCCACGGGCCTCTTGCCGGAAAGGGTGGCCGAGAAGCTATGACGGCCGGGCCTGGCAATGGGAATGGCGGCGGCGGGGGCATTTGGGGGACCTGCCTGACGGGCGTCGGCGTGCTGGCCTTCGCCTTCCTGCCCTCCATTCTGTTTTCCCTCTCCAGGAACTCGGCCCCCTACTGGCTGGACGTCCTGAACACCGTGGGCCTGTACACCATCCTGGCCCTTTCCCTGAACGTGATCCTGGGCCACGCCGGCATGTTCCACATGGGCCATGCGGCCTTTTTCGCCATAGGCGCCTATGCCACGGCCATCCTGAACACTTCCTTCGGCTGGTCCATCATGGCCACCATGCCGGTGGCGGCCCTGGCCGCCGGGCTCGTGGCCGCCGTGGTGGCCTGGCCCATCATCCACCTCAGGGGCGACTACCTCCTGATAGTCACGATAGGAATCGTCGAGATCGTCCGGATAGCCATCACCAACGACATCTTTGGTCTCACCGGCGGCTCGAACGGCATGTACGGCATCTCCAGGCCCAGCTTCTTCGGCTTTACGCTGATCAAGCCCGAGCATTTCTTCTACTTCATATGGCTGACGGTCGGGCTCACGGTCCTTTTGTTCCACTGGCTGGAGAACTCACGCTTCGGCCGGGCCCTCAAGTTCATCAAGGAGGACACCGTCGCCGCCGAGAGCATGGGCGTGAACACGACCCGCTACAAGCTCATGGCCTTCGTGATCGGGGCGGCCTGGGCCGGCCTGGCCGGGACCATCTTCGCCAGCCGGATGAAGACCATAAGCCCCGAGTCCTTTACCTTCAGCGAGTCCGTCCTCCTCTTCACCATCGTCATCCTGGGGGGGAAGGGCAGCCAGAGGGGAGTCCTTCTGGGCTCCTTTTTGGTCATGGGCCTCCCGGAGTTCTTCAGGGGCTTCCAGGACAAACGCATCCTGGTCTTCGGGGCCGCCCTGGTGGTCATGATGATCTTCAGGCCACAGGGCCTCCTTCCCTCCAAGCCTTCCCGCTACCGGCTGCCCGGGACCCTGTCCGAGCGCTACGGCGGCCAGGAGGCCGGGGACAAGCCCCCGCCGCTGCCTGGCGGGGACGGTCCGGGGCCTGTGGCCTGAGCCATGCGGATATTGTCGCTCAATAACGTAACCAAGACATTTGGCGGCCTGGTGGCGGTGGCCGGTGTCTCCTGCGGCGTCGACAGGGGCGCGGTGGTCGGCCTCATAGGCCCCAACGGGGCCGGCAAGACCACTGTCTTCAACATGATTACCGGCTCCACCAGGCCCGACGACGGTCACATATTCTTCGCCGGCCACTCAATCAGGGGCCTCAGGCCCCACCGAATCGTGGCCCTGGGCATCGCCCGCACCTTCCAGACCATCAGGCTCTTTCCCGGCCTCTCGGTCCTGGAGAACGTCCTGTCGGGCTGCCACTGCCGCATGCGCTCCGGCCTGGTCTCCTCGCTCCTGCGCCTGCCTGGCCAGAGGAGGGAGGAGCGGCTGGTAATCGAGCGGGCCATGGCCGAGCTGGAGTTCGTCGGCCTGGCCGGGCTGTGGCGATCCACGGCGGGGTCCTTGGCCTACGGCGACCAGAGGCGCCTTGAGATCGCCCGGGCCCTGGCCACCGAGCCCAGGCTCCTGATCCTGGACGAGCCGGCGGGGGGCATGAACGAGCAGGAGACCCAGGAGCTGGCGGCGCTGGTGGGCTCCATACGGGACAGGGACGTCACCATCATGCTGATAGAGCACGACATGGGCTTCGTCATGCCGGTCTGCGACCAGCTCCTGGTCATGGAGAACGGCATCCTGATTGCCCAGGGCACGCCCCAGGAGATCCAGAACAACCCCAAGGTCGTCGAGGCCTACCTGGGCCTAGACGAGGACGCCTGAGAGGCCGGGATGCTGGAACTGATTGACCTTAAGGTTTCCTACGGCGGGGTCGAGGCGCTCCACGGCCTGAGCCTCACGGTCAGGGAGGGCGAGCTGGTGACCATCCTGGGGGCCAACGGGGCCGGCAAGAGCACCACCCTGATGGCCATCAGCGGGCTGGTCAGGCCCAAGAGCGGCTCCATCATGTTCAAGAACGAGCGCCTGGACTCCCTGAGGAGCCATGAGGTCGTCCAGAGGGGCATAACCCAGGCCCCCGAGGGCCGGAGGGTGTTCGGGCCGATGACCGTGGAGGAGAACCTTAGGCTGGGTGCCTTTACCCGCCGCAACGGTTCCGACGAGACCCTGGCCAGGGTCTACCGGCTCTTCCCCAGGCTTGACGAGCGCCGGGGCCAGATGGCCGGGACACTCTCAGGCGGCGAGCAGCAGATGTTGGCCATCGGCCGGGCCATGATGGCCGAGCCGACCCTGCTGCTCCTCGACGAGCCCAGCCTGGGACTGGCCCCACTACTGGTCAAGTCCATCTTCCAGGCCATAAGGGACATCAACAGGACAGGGGTCACGGTGGTCCTGGTCGAGCAGAACGCCAGGGCGGCCCTGAGGCTGGCCGACCGGGGCTACGTCCTGGACGTGGGCAACCTGGTCCTGGAGGACAGCGCCGAGAGCCTTCTGAGCAACCCCCTGGTCAAGGACGCCTACCTCGGCGCCCGCTAGGGACGGGGCCCAAACCACGGCGGGGTCGCCGTCTTGGCTCCCTCTATACCCAGGGGCGGTAAACAAACGGGAAGGGAGAGCCGGGTGGCCAGGCCCGGCATCATTGGCAGGACCAGGACGGGGGAGCTTATGCCAACGGCATCGATATTGCTTGTCGACGACGATTTGGAACACCGGACCGCTTTTGGCCTGATTTTCAAGGACTGGGGCTTCGAGCTGGCCTTGGCCAAGGACGGGCTGGAGGCTGTCAGGCTGGCTTCCAGGAAACGCTTCGACATGATCGTCATGGACGTCAAGATGG
Organism: Deltaproteobacteria bacterium; assembly: GCA_031264145.1. Classification (GTDB taxonomy): domain Bacteria; phylum Desulfobacterota; class Desulfarculia; order Adiutricales; family Adiutricaceae; genus JAIRNQ01. The sequence continues at coordinate 45,235 of JAISEK010000019.1, read as the reverse complement.
ACGGCCTAAACGGCCTCCAGGCCCTGGCCTTCATCAAGCACAACGAGCGGGCCGAGGCCATCAGCGGCCTCAAGGGCGAATCCATGAACCGCCAGACCCCGGTCCTGATGCTCACCGGCTACGGGACCGTGGGCGACGCGGTCAAGGCCATGAAGGACGGGGCCTACGACTTCCTCATAAAGAGCGAGATAGACTACAACGTCCTGAGGGTCAAGATAGAGAACGCCCTGGAGCACTTCAGGCTCAGGGAGGCCAAGGAGGCCGGCCTCATAGGGGAGCAGAACCTGATCATCGGCCAGAGCCAGGCCTTCGCCAGGATTTGCGAGCTGGTCGAGCGCATAGCCCCGACCCTGGCCAACGTCCTGATCACCGGGGAGAGCGGGGTCGGCAAGGAGGTCATCGCCAGGCTCATCTGGAGCAAGAGCCAGAGGGCCAACCAGGTCTTCGCCACCTGCAACTGCTCGGCCATGAGCAAGGACACGGTCGAGGACACCCTGTTCGGCCACCGCAAGGGGGCCTTCACCGGGGCGGTGGCCGACCGCCAGGGCCTGATAAAGTCGGCCGAGGGCGGTACGGTCTTTCTCGACGAGATAGGCGAGACCACTTCCCAGTTCCAGACCAAGCTCCTCCGGGCCCTCCAGGAGGGGGAGATCCAGCCCCTGGGCAGCGACCAGTGCGAGAAGGTGGACGTGAGGTTCCTGGCGGCCACCAACGTCGACCTGGAAAGGGAGATAGAGGCGGGCAACTTCAGGGAGGACATCTTCCACCGCTTCACCTTCAAGATCCGCGTCCCCTCCCTCCGGGAGAGGCCCGAGGATCTGCCGGAGCTGGCCGACTACTTCCTCAAGCGCTGCGCCTTGAGGAACGGGCGGGAGGTGACCGGCTTCTCCCCCGGGGCCCTGGCGGCCCTGGAGCGCTATTCCTGGCCGGGAAACGTCAGGGAACTCCAGAACGCCATGGAGTACGTGGTCGTCATGATGACCTCGGACCAGGTCGCCGAGAGCGATCTTCCCGAGTTCGTGACCTCGACCGGGGCCTCCAGAGGCCTGGGCCGGCAACCAGGCGCGCCATTCCAGCCCCAGGCCCTGAAGGATCTTGAGAGGACGGCGGTCATAAACGCCCTGGAGTTCACCTCCGGCATCAAGAAGAAGGCGGCCGAGCTTCTGGGCATCACCCGCAAGACCCTCCTGGACAAGATAAAGCTCTACAAGCTCACCCAGTTCCTGGTGGTCAAGGACAGCCACCTGCCCGAGGGCGAGGAGGGCGACGACTTTGAGCCGGACGAGGAGGAGCCTAAGGGCGAGGGGGGCGACGGCGGCGTCGCTAGGGCCTGAGCCCACGTGGCTGTGGTGCTGGCCCGCGGGCGCCAAAGAGGCCGGGAATGGGCTGACGATCGTGGAGCCGCCCATCTGGCACCCTGGACCCGCCGATCCGGGTCCGGCGCGCGCCCCTGTCCCGAGCGAGGGAGAACGATGGCCAGAAAAAAGCCGCCCGACGAGGCCAGGCCAAGCCAGGCCACCCTGGAGAAGACCCTGTGGGAGGCGGCCGACAAGCTGAGGAAGAATATCGATGCGGCCGAGTACAAGCACGTCGTCCTGGGCCTCATTTTCCTGAAGAACATCTCCGATTCCTTCGACAGCCTCTACGAGTTCCTCAGGACAGGCCCGGGCGGGGGCGCTGATCCCGAGGACCTGGGCGAGTATCGGAGAAAGAACGTCTTCTTCCTGCCGCCTAGGGCCAGGTGGAGCTTCATCCAGGCCTTGGCCGGGAGCCCGGACATCGGGCGGCTGGTGGACGAGGCCATGGGGGGCATCGAGGCCGGCAACCCCTCCCTGCGGAACGTCCTGCCGAAGGTCTACGCCCGCCAGAGCCTTGACCCGGCCACCATCGGCGGGCTGATCGGCCTCATCGGCTGCCTGGCCCCGGGCGAGGCCAAGGCCACGAGCGCCGACGTCCTGGGGCACGTCTTCGAGTATTTCCTTGGCCAGTTCGCCCTGGGCGAGGGCCGGAAGGGCGGCCAGTTCTACACCCCCAGGAGCATCGTGGAGCTGCTGGTGGAGATGCTGGAGCCCTACGAGGGCCTGGTCTTCGACCCCTGCTGCGGGTCCGGTGGCATGTTCGTCCAGAGCGAGAAGTTCGTCAAGGGGGAGCAGGCCCAGGGGCACGGGATTTCCATCTTCGGCCAGGAAAGCAACCTCACCACCTGGCGCCTGGCCAAGATGAACCTGGCCATCAGGGGCATCGACAGCTCTGGGGTCAAGTGGAACAGCGAGGGATCCTTCCTGCGCGACGCCCACCCGGACCTGAGGGCCGACTACGTCATCGCCAACCCGCCCTTCAACGACAGCGACTGGAGCGGCCACCTGCTGACCGATGATCCCCGCTGGCAGTACGGGCGCCCGCCGGCCGGCAACGCCAACTTCGCCTGGCTGCAGCACTTCGCCTTCCACCTCGCGCCCACCGGGCAGGCCGGGATAGTCCTGGCCAAGGGGGCCCTGACCTCCAGGGCCGGCGGGGAGGGCGAGATAAGGCGGCGCATGGTCGAGGAGGGCAACATCATCGACTGCGTGGTGAACCTGCCCCCGAAGCTCTTCCTCAATACCCAGATCCCGGCCTCGCTGTGGTTTCTGGCCCGGGACCGCGGCGGCGGCCGCTTGAGGGACCGCCGCGGGGAGATCCTCTTCATCGACGCCAGGGACATGGGCAGGCTCATCAACCGCCGGAACAGGATCCTGCCACCTGAGGACATCGACAGGATAAGCGCCGCCTACCATTCCTGGCGGAACCTCGGCGGGGGCCACGTGGACGTCGCCGGCTTCTGCCGCTCGGTCCCCATCGCGCAAATCAGGGAGCTGGACTACGCCCTTACCCCCGGCCGCTACGTTGGCCTGGCCCCCGAGGAGGAGGACTTTGACTTTCGGGAGCGCTTTCTGGCCCTCAGGGCCGAGTTCGGCGAACAGCTGGCCGAGGAGAGGAGGCTCAACGAGGCCATCCTGGAGAACCTGTCCAAGATCCTGCCCTGAGGGCCGTCCCTCAGGGCGTCCTGAAGCCAAAGAGCCTCGACGGCCTGTACCTCTTGTCCCTTACGAACTGCCCGCTGGCCAGGAGCCTGGGGGCGACCCTGCGCCTGAAGGCCAGGGCCGGGAGCCGCTGGCCCAGGAGGAGCTCGAAGACGCGCTGGAGGTGGGTCTGGGTAAAGAGCTCCGGCATGAGGCGGGCCACGAGGCCGCCTTGGTCCAGGTCGCCCCGGAGCCTCTGGATGGCTGCCGTTATGGCCTCGCCGTGGCCAAAGGCCGGGGGGCCGGCCTCCTGGCCGCCTGGCAGGGACAGCCTGATCCGGAAGGGTTCCTGGCCCCCGAACTCCAGTCCCAGGTCCAGCCAGGCCAGGCCCGGCCCGGCGGCGTCAGCGCCGCCCAGCTGGCCGGCCAGGGCCAGATGGGCCAGGCCGATGAGGCGCTGGCCGCCGACCGCCCGGTCGAAGGCCCGGAGCTGCTCGACGAGGAGGCCAGTCCGGCCGCTCAGCCGCTCGACCAGTTCGCTGGCAGCGGCCCCGAGGGGCGTCTCCCGCCGCAGTATGGCCGTCGGGAGGGCCCACTGGCCCTGGAAGGGCTCCAGGTCGCGCCTGGTCATGAGGATCTTTAGGCCAGGTTCTTCCGGGCTTCTGTTTCCCCGGGGGCCATTTCTGAGCTCCTGCCCCAGAATCACCGCCTCGATGGCCACGGGCAGGGGACAGGCCAGGAGCTCCTCACCCGTCGGTCCCCGGAAGGGCTGGGCATCCGTCGCCCCAGCCAAGGCCGGCCCGATTTCCGGCGGCAGCGGCGGGGGCGTCACCTCCGGGCCTTGCCTGACTTGGCTGATGGTGCCCTTGCGGGCCATGGCGGCCATGGGGTTCCTCCTGTATCCGTTGTCCGTTGAGATCGCCAAAGATTCGGCACTGCCATGATCGCCCGGCCTCCCGCGGTTGGCTGGGCTGAACGCGGGGGGCGCCCTTACCGTTGGCGAGCCGCATCTGAATCTTGTGCCCCGGTGGCCGCATGCGCGGGGAAGGGGGGCTGTTTGGGTCTAAGCCGAATAGGCGCGGCTAGCGTTCATCCGCCCTTGGCCAACAGAATGGTGGTTATTATGGCGGAAACGAGAATGGTGGCCATGGTGATCCAGACGCGCCAGGGGGAAAAACGCTGCCATAACCCGCAAGTTGGCCTGGCCAGGGCCGTCTTTCTTTTCAGGGAGGAGGACAGTAGCCGCCAGTATCTCCGTCCGGCCACTATTTCGGGGACGCTGTCGGTGGAATCGATGAAGGCCTCCGCGACCATGACGATGACCCCCATGGTCAGGAAACCTATGGGCAGGATAAAGCCGGTGAACTTCAAGGCCTCCAGCGCCGCCTGGACGAAGCCCTCGTTGACCGATGAGAAAAAGGACACCGCCCCGCCCAGAGCCAGGGCGGACAGAATGGTCAACACCGCCAGCAGGTAAAGCTGGGGCAGGGCACCTCTGTGGTCGGTCTCGGAGAGGCAGGTGCTGCGGTCGGTGAGGTTGAACAGCTCCAGAACCGGCTCGTGGGGGATGTCCGGCAGGCCGAGCCGCTTGAAGAAGCCCAGGTCACCGCGGACCAGGGTCAGCACCTCGTCGCCGGGGGCCAGAAACGGCGGGTGGGCCCGGCGGAAGGCGGGCATTTTGGACCGCCAGCAGGTCGTGTCCATCACCGGCCAGCTGACCGGCTTCCCATCGGCCATGAAATCGTAGATCAGATAATCGACGATGATCGGACTCTGGCCGGTGGAGCGCTGGACGGTCTCCCGGCGGACCAGGGCATGGTCAACCCGGCTGACGCTCAGGCCAGGCGGCAGGTTTCGGGGGATCTCCGGAGGCGGGTCGGTTGCGGCCGGCCCCAGGCCGGAAGTTTGCCAGGGGTGGCCCTCGGCCAGGGCCGCCTCCAGGGACTCCAGGCCCAGCCGGGCGGCCTTATCCTCCGGGCTGGCTTTGTTCAAAAGCACGGCCAGGCTTCCAAAGGCGATGGCGCCGCAGAAGATTGCCCCGCACAAAAAAAGCGAGCCCACGATGACCGTTCCGCCAGTTTTGGTCCCCAAAATGAGCAGGGCCGCGACCAGCAGGGCCGCGACCATGAGGCCAGTCCAGGCCAGCAGCTTATGCCAGGCCTTGTCCACGGCCTGGCCAGGCGGCAAGGGCAAAAGGCCGAGGAGACCGGTCCAGGCCAGCGGCTTATCCCGAGCCCTGTCCACGGCCTGGCCAGGCGGCGGGGGCGTAAGATCGGGCCGGCCCTGGCATTTGAGCCAGTGCAGCCAGAAGGAACCGTCATCCAGGCGGTGTGCGCCCAGACAGACTTCCAGGCCCGGCTCGGCCAGGCTCAGGGCTTCCAGCCTCCCCACCGTCTCCAGGCTGTCGTCGGGATTCCTGAACTGGAGCAGGCTGGCGAAAAAGAACTCGCCGTCAACCTTCAGGCGAATTATCGGGCTGAGCGCGTAAAAATCGCGGCTGACCAGCTCCAGACGACCCTGACGGAAAATGACCGGCTTTGACCGCCACATGGCAAGCGACTCTCCCGGAAGACAAGAATATCTCGACAATGGCATTAGAGCGGCCGCCGGTCTCCCCTGGGCCATGAGAAGACATTTCAGCCCCGAAACCAGAAGAAGTCTGATGTCGTGCCCGGACAAGTGGAAATCACGGCCAGATCCCTCATGGGCCCCCCCTTGGGCGTCGGGCACCGGCGCGATGTCCCGCCCGTCTCGTTCCAGACCCTGGGCCTGTCGGCGGACGGGAGTCTGGGATGGCGGGAAGCTTCCGGCAGCCGGCCGCGTCCCGCTGCGGCCCAGTTACCGCCTCCCAGGCCAATATGCCGCTGGTCACGCGCCCTCCAGCCATGGATGTTCGGCCGATCGTGCGGGGACGCCGGGAGAGGCCCATGGCTTCGGCCAGTAGGGGAGACCGGCGGGGCCGGGTCCCCAGCCTTTGTCGTCTCGGCTGTCGTGAGCGCCGTGGGCGCTGTCCGCCAGGCGATTTGGGGCCCGCCAGACTGTGGCCCCCTTTGCGGCGCGGAAAGGCTAGGCTTTTTCCCGGCACACGAGATCGAAGACTTGGACCGACATATCCCTGAGCGTTTCGGCCATATTCTCCCATGCCTGCCACCTAGGCGCAAGGTTCTTGTACGATTTGAGATCCACCGTGTCCAGATCGTGCGGCAATGGATTCGAGAGCTGGGCCAGGAGTTGCTGCAAGGCGGACTGGCCGCTTGCCTGAGGATACAGTAGATCGAGGTTCCTCAAGGCTTCCGCCGATTTTCCGGGACCCAGGTGATCGGAGAGGGCGGCGAAATCAAGATAGTCCTGCGTGGCGTTCCGCTTTAAGACAAGCACCGATTTGATCCTCAGTATCTCCGCTTCCGTGGGCACGGTCAGCTTCATCCCTTGACAGTCGATGGCTGCCGTTTCCAGGGGCTGTGTCCTGATCAACTGCCTGACCCCTGTCTCTATCCCATACAGGCTCCCCAGAATCAGCACAGGTTCCTTGAGTCTGTCCGTTTGCCAGCCAACAATGGATTCAAGCAGGCCGATGACTTCATGAAAATTTTTACGCAAATCAGTCAAGATGTGGTCCGCATCGTGAGACGTGCGGTGTTCGGCATAAATCGCTGCCGCCGTCCCGCCAACGAGAACCGCTCCTGGCAGAATAGCTTGCAATCTGCAGGCTGAAGACAGCACTTCTTCCCATTCAGGTATCTTTTTTGTGTTTTTGGACATAGTTATGCCAGAAGTGGTAACGTTGTGAATAAGGATCCCCAATATAGTGTTTGCAGATATGTTCGACTCGACGAAGAACAGACCCGTCTTTCAGGACTGCTTCCCGCAGATCGGCCCAGTCTTGCCACAAACCCCGCGAAATGATGTCGTCAATCGCGGGTAGGCAGTAAGCCGTCTCGTCAGTCAATTCAAGGTGCCTGTGCCACATCATGGTCTGTTGCGATAGTGTTTTGCGCGCTATCGTTTTTCCTCCCGTCTCTCGGTTTCAGAGATGCCTTCCCGATAACCAGTGATGCTTCATTATATGCTTTGCTGTCTACCCGATCAAGTCTGGTCCAGGCCAAAGCAGGGCAAAAGCAATATAAATTCATGACTAAGGCGCTGTTTTTTTATTGTCTTTTTTGGGTGGGGTGAAACAACCAGCGTTAACAGTATTTTATTGATAATATTGACCAATTATTTAATAAATATTTATAAAATAAGTTCAGTTAAGGTGCGTATATTGGTATTATAGCTTGATAATAATATGATATAATAGAGAATATTGCTTGCTTCAATATATTAAAGATGTCAAAATATTAGAAATATATATTGCAGGTGTCGCCACGTTAAAATTAGATTCGATTATCAGCGATCTATTGTCTTCAGAATATGTAACATGACTGATAATTAAAAAATACATGCAATTTGTGTCAATATCAACAATTTAAGGTGTCAAACCCTCAGATTATGAAAAAACGGCACTCGTCCATGGCCCGCCAACTGAGGAGCAACACGTCTTATTTTTTGTCCCGGATACTGAGACTGGGTGCCAGGATTGGCTTAATTTGTTGGCATCGCCCCCAATCCCCAGGTTGGGCTTAGTGGCTGATGTCAGGACTTCGCGGCGTTGGGCCCTGGCCTGGCGGATGGTGTCACTTTCCATGTGTCGGCCGCCTCAGGCTTGGCTGGCGACCAGAAGGCCGCAGGCGGCGTTGACGGAGGCCCCCTTGGTGTCGCGGATTTGGGCCGTGTGGCGCTTCTCGACCAGAATATCCCTGAAGGCCTCGACGGCCCTGGCCGAGGGTCGCCTGAAGGGGGCCCCGGGCCAGGCGTTGAAGGGGATGAGGTTTATCTTGGCCCTGAGGCCGGAAAGAAACCTGGAAAGCTCCCTGGCCTGGTCCAGGCCATCGTTGACGCCCTCCAGAAGGACGTAGGCGAAGGTCAGGCGCCGGCCTCGTGGCAGCGGGAAGGCGGCCAGGACCTTCTTGAGCTCGCCTAGTGGCCAGGCCCGGTTGCAGGGCATAAGATGGCTGCGGACGGAATCGTCGGCCGAGCCCAGGGAGATCGTGAGGCCGCCCCGAAGGCCGCCTGAGGCCATGATGCGTTCGATTTGGGGGATGACCCCGACGGTGGAGAGGGTGACGTGCCGGGAGGCCAGGGCCAGGTAGTCCGGCGAGGTGATGACGGAAAGGCTCCTGAGGACGTTGTCGGCGTTGTCCAGGGGCTCGCCCATGCCCATGAAGACCACGTTGGTCAAGGAGGGGCCGTCCTCGGGCAATAGACGCCTGGCCTGCATGATTTGGCCCAGGATCTCCCCCTGGCTCAGGTTCCGCCTGAGGCCGAGGGTGCCCGTGCGGCAAAAGAGGCAGCCCATCCGGCAGCCAACCTGGGACGAGACGCAGAGGGTGAGGTGGCCCGGCTCGGCCAGAAGGACGCTCTCGACCATCAGGCCGTCGGAAAGCCTCCACAGGAGGCGCCTGGCTCCCCCTGGATCGGCCTCGTCCTTGGCCAGGGCCATCAGCGGCCCGACCGTGCAGAGCCGAGCCAGGGACTGCCTCGAGCTTTTCGAGACGTCGGTCATCTCCCCGAAGTCCTGGCAACCCCTGCGGAAGAGCCAGGAGGCGATTTGACGGCCCCGGAAAGGCTTCTCGCCTAGGCTTTCCGCCAGATCGGAAATCTCCTGGGGGCTCAGATCCTTGAGCCTGATTTTTGCTGGGGCGGAAGGGGAAGGGTCGGGCATGCGGCGGGTCCGTGTGGCGCCGGGGCGGCCAAGGGGGCCTGGCCGGCCTGTCCAGCGGTTGGGGATGGCCAGGTTCAGATGGACGTCTCGGGAAAGGGCATGAAGGGCGGCTGGAAGCGCTCCACCTGGGCCACCTCCCACTCCATGGCGGCCAGGGAGTTGAGGAGCTCCTGGCATTGGGCGTAGTCCCTGACCGGGATCTTGAACCAGACCTGGTTGGGATGCTCGGTGCTCTGCTGGAACTCGGCGATCCTGGCCGAGTGGGCCACCAGGGCCCCGATGACGTTGGCCAGGTATTTCTGGTCGTAGAGCTTGGCCTTGATGAAGATGTCGGTCGTCGGCGACTCGGGCTGGCCGTCGGCCCAGGAGACGTTTATGAAGCGGCTCTTGTCGAGGCCCCCAAGGGCCGGGCAGTTTTCCGAGTGGATGGAGACGCCCTTGGTGTGGGTAAGGAAGCCTTGGATTGGCTCCCCGGGCATGGGGCAGCAGCACTTGGGGAAGTTCACCGAGATGTTCTCGTGCCCGTCGACCAGTATCATGGGCGTGCGACGGGTGTCCTGGGTGACGGGCGTGATAGGCAGGCGCAGGGGCTTCTCAGGCGGGGCGGGGGGGAGATCCAGGCCCGGCTTGATGGCGTCTATGACCGTCTTGATCCTGAGCTTGCCGGTGCCGACGGCCAGGTTCAGATCGTCTAGCTTGGAGAAGCCCAGGCCCTCAAGGACGACGCTGGATAGCTTGGACCTGGAGAGCTTCAGGCGGGTCATAGTGTTCTTGATGAGTTCCTCGCCTATCCTTATGTTGTTCTTCTTCTCCAGGGATGACAGATACTGCCTTATCTTGTACTTAGCTTTTGGGCTTACGACATGCCGGAGCCAATCGGCCTTGACGTTGGGCCTGGGGCCGGTGTTGATCTTGACCACGTCGCCGTTTTCCAGCTGGTGGCGGATGGGGCACATGGCGTCGTTGACCAGGGCGCTCTGGCAGCAGTTGCCGACGTCGGTGTGGACCGAGTAGGCGAAGTCGAGGACCGTGGCCCCGTTGGGCAGCTCTATGGGCCGGCCGCCGGGGGTGAAGACGTAGATGTACTGGTTGGAGGCCAGGGACTCCTTGAGGGTATTGAGGAACCCGTTGGGATCCTCGATGCTCTGCCAGTTGATGATGTTCCGGAGAGTGGCGATCCTGGCCAGCTCCTCGGTCGAGGCCCCGGCTCCCTCCTTGTAGCGCCAGTGGGCGGCGATGCCCTCCTCGGCGTACATGTGCATGGCCCTGGTCCTTATCTGGATTTCCATGCGGAAGTTCCGGAGGCCGATGACCGCGGTGTGGATCGACTGGTAGCCGTTGCTCTTGGGGAGGTTGATGTAGTCCTTGAAGCGGCCTGGAATGGGCTTGAAGATGGTGTGGATGACCCCCAGGGTGGTGTAGCACTGCTGGACGTTGTCGACGATGATGCGGAAGGCCACCAGGTCGTAGATTTGCTCCAGCGGGAGGTTCTGGGAGGTCATCTTCCTGAAGATGCTGTAGATGTGCTTGGGCCTTCCCTCAATCTCGCAGGGGATGTTCCACTCGGCCATCTTCTCGGTCAGGTAGTCCTTGACCTCGTTGACGAACTGCTTGCGGTCGTCCCTGGCCACCGAGAGGGAGCTCCTGATGGTCTCGAACTCTATGGGGTTCAGGTAGAAGAGGGCCAGATCCTCCAGCTCGGCCTGGATCTTGTGGATGCCCAGCCTTGAGGCCAGTGGGGCGAAGAAATCGAGGGTCTCCCTGGAGATCGCTATCTGCTTCTTGACCTTCATGTGGCCAAGGGTGCGCATGTTGTTGAGCCGGTCGGCCAGCTTGACGAAGATGACCCTCAGATCCTTGAGCATGGAGAGGAACATCTTGCGGAGGTTGGTGGCCCTCCGCTCGCTCTCGGAGGAAAAGTTGATCTTGGCGATCTTGGTGACCCCATCGACGATGTTGGCCACCTCGGGCCCGAACTCGTGATCGATGTCGGCTATGGTCAGGGGGGTGTCCTCCACCGTGTCATGGAGGAGGCCGGCGGCCACGGTGGTGGCGTCCAGCTTCATCTCGCACAGGATGGAGGCCACGGCCAGGGGATGGTTCAGGTAGGGCTCGCCGGAGAGCCTGAGCATGTCCCTGTGGGCTATGGCCGCCCGGACGTAGGCCCTTCTGACGAGATCCTCGTCGGTCTGCGGGTTGGTCAGGAGAAGCGAGTCGATTATGTCCTCGATCCGGACCGGGCGGCTGCTGTAGAAGGGGATGTCCTCGAGCTGCTGGAAGCCGGTGGGGGCCTTGGGCGGCGAGGCCGGGGTCCTGGGCGGCCAATGCATGGCCTCCCTGCCAGGGGCGTCGGCCAGGACGGGATCGTCGGGGTCAGGCGTGGGCTCGGTCAGGGGCACGTCCCAATCCTGGCCGGTCAGGGCCGAGGAAGGCGTCTGCGGCTGGGCCTGGGCCTCGGGGAGGCCCCCGTGGGGGGCCAGGATGCCTGGGCCGCTGGCCGACAGGATGGTGCCGTCAGCTGGGGGGGAGAGGATGAAATCCCTAATCGGGGGGTCTTCCTCGGGCTTGTGGTCTTTGTCCATCATTGAGACCTCTCCGGCTCGGGCGCCAGCGCCGCGAGGCACATGTCCCTGAGTGTCCCGGCCGCCGTCCCCAGGGGCAGCATGGCCACCTCGCGGTCGCGGCGGTTCTTGAGCTCCACCTGGCCCCTGGCCAGGCCCTTCTCGGATATGGTCACCCTAAGCGGCAGGCCCAGGAGGTCGGCGTCCTTGAATTTCAGACCAGGCCGCTCGTCGCGGTCGTCAAGCAGGGTCTCGACGCCCAGGGAGGTCAATTCCCCGTAGAGGGCCTCAGTGGCCCGGACGACCTCGGCGTTCTGGACCTGGAGGGGCAGGAGGGCCACCTGGAAGGGGGCCAGGGCCATGGGCCAGATGATGCCGTCCTGGTCGTGGTTCTGCTCCACGGAGGCCGCGACGGTCCGGCCAAGGCCGATGCCGTAGCAGCCCATGATTATTGGCCTCTCCGAGCCGTCCCTGGCGGCGTATGTGGCCCCGAGGGCCTTTGAATATTTGGTGCCCAGCTTGAACACGTGGCCGACCTCGATGCCCCGCTTTATGGACATGGGCTGGCCGCAGCGGGGACAGGGATCGCCGTCGGCCACCTCGGCCAGATCGTGGAACGAGCCGACCTCGAAGTCCCGGCCGGGCTTGGCCCCGGCGTAGTGGAAGTCGGCCTGGCCGGCCCCGACCACGCCGTTTGACATGCGGCCAACGCCCTGGTCGGCCACGATCCTTACCCTGGCCCCTACAGGGGTGACGAAGCCCATGGGGACTCCCATGATCCTTTCGGCCTCCTCGGGGCTGGCCAGGGACGGGACTGACCCGCCCAGGGCGTTCTTGAGCTTCACCAGGCTAATCTCCCTGTGCCCGGGAATCAGGACCAGGACCGGCCCCGCTTCCTCGGCCACGAAGAGCATGGACTTGATGATGGCCGACTCAGGGGTGCCCAGGAAGGCGGCCAGCTGGGGGACGTGCCTGCAGCCTGGCGTGTGGATCTTGGCCAGGGGCGCCTCGGGGGCGTCGTGGAAGGGGTAGCCGCTCAGCTCGGCCTTCTCCAGGTTGGCGGCGTAGGAGCAGCCAGGGCAAAAGGCCAGGGCGTCCTCGCCGCTGTCGGCCAGGACCATGAACTCGTGGGAAAAGCTGCCGCCGATGGCCCCGCTGTCGGCCTCGACCACGGCGAACCTGAGGCCGCAGTTGCGAAAGATGTTCCCATAGGCCCGGTACATGTCCCGGTAGGACCGATCGGCAGCCTCGTCGTCGGCGTCGAAGCTGTAGGCGTCCTTCATGATGAACTCGCGGCCCCTCATGAGGCCGAAGCGCGGCCTTATCTCGTCCCTGAACTTGGTTTGTATCTGGAAGATGTTGAGCGGCAGGTCCCTAAATGATCTGACCTCCCTCCTGATCAGATCGGTGACCACCTCCTCGTGGGTCGGTCCTATAACGCAGTCGCGGTCATGGCGGTCCTTAAAGCGCAGCAGCTCAGGGCCATATTTTTCCCAGCGGCCGCTCTCCTTCCACAGTTCGGCCGGCTGGACTGCCGGCAGCAGGACCTCCCTGGCCCTGAACCTGTTCATCTCGGCCCGAATGATCCGCTCGGCCTTCCGCAGGCTCCTCAGCCCCAGCGGCAGATACGAGTATATCCCGGCGGCCAGCTTGCGAATGAGCCCGGCCCGGATCATCAGCTTGTGGCTGACCACCTCGGCCTCGGCCGGGGTTTCCTTCATCGTCGGGGCCAGGTAGGCAGAGAGTCTCTGGCCTATTACCTCACCGCTGGCGTCCACCTTGGTTTCCAGGCGGTCCGTGGTATTTTCCTGCGTCATGTCGTCTGGGTCTATCCTCAAGCTAGTATAAGCGTTATTAGGCAAAAAAACCCAATTTGGCAAGCCTCTCCTGATAAGGAGGGTCTTCCATTGGGTTCCGCGGGTAAAATCCGGGCTAAAAAAGGCCTCCATTTTGGACCCTGGCGGGATGATCCGGCCCCGTCCGGGAGAGGTCTTCTGTCTTAAGAGTATAACAAGTTCCTCCGTCAAAATAAAGAGTAAAGTGACTTAGCCGGAATATCGCGAAAAAGAGGCAAGGAAGATTGTTTTGGCTCCATAGCATTGGATAAGGATTTATTTTCTCCTTTTAGTGGATTATAAATAGTTATTTTAACCAGTAAATTTAGTAGTTATTCCTGGCCATGGTATCAAATATATAAATAAATATCATAAATATATATTAATGTTGTTATGACTTTATATTAACATTAAAATAACATTTCCAGTTTTTATCATATTGTAGTGATATCAAATTTCCTTGTAGGAGCAGTCACGTTAAATTAGTTTTGATTGTTAAAGAGATATCTTTTCCAAAATATGTACCATTATTTTGATGATTCAAAAGGTGGTAAAGCTTGAGCGGCTTCAGCCGCAAGACGCCTTACGGCTTTCAGGCGACCGGCTTTTGCCGGCGGTAGCTGATGTCCTTTTTCAGAGTGGTTTTTCGATGTTCAAAAGCTGTTTTGGCTATAAAACAAAGAGTAAGACGCCAATTTTAGATGGTAATTATTGATTTTTATGTGATTTATAAAAATTTATTTTGGCTGTTTAATCGTCAGTTTGGTGGATTACATAAAGGAACCCCGAATTCAATCTTTTCGGCACGCCGGCCTTGGCAAAGAACGAAAGCGGCTGGGTCTCCCATGGCCTCTGCCACGACCAGTGACATGAGCACGGATTGATATGGGGGTCGGAGTGGCCGGGACAGGATAATCTGTCGCATGGCGTTTTTGGCCGCCGTCTCGTCAAAAAGGGGCCTTTTCGGCGGCATTCATTCCAATGTCGTAGGTTTTGCCCTTATGCCCTGCGGCCAGATCGCTTCGGCCATGGCTGGGATGCATCTTGGGGGTGGCTTTCAGGCCTACGACCAAAAGGGTGGTGATTCGCTCGATGGGAGCCCTCACTCAACTTTATCCTGATTTGCCTCTCTTGGCTGCTATTTGCCATGGGGATATTGCGTACGCCTGGCCGCACCCGGCCTGGCGACCTGCAGATTGGCGCCAAGGCGGCTGGGGAAATATCAAGGGCTGGGCCCAACCAAGGGTCAAGCCTTGTTTGGGCCCAGGGAGTCGGCGGATACCCCGGGGCCAGGCAGTCGGCCTAGGACAGGGCTTTTTCCAGCCGTTCCAGGGCCTCGGCCAGGACCGATCTGGGGCAGGCCATGTTCAGTCTCTGGAAGCCTGTGCCGGCCTCCCCGAACATGGTGCCCTCGTCGAGCCACAGGCGGGCCTTGTCCATGACCAGGCGGCAGATCTCCTCGTGGCGCAGGCCCGTGGGCCCGAAGTCGATCCACAGGAGGTACGTGCCCTCGGGCTCGACCAGGTGGAGCGTCGGCAGCCGGTCCAGGAAAAATCCATGGCAGAACCCTATGTTACCCTCGAGGTAGCCCAGAAGTGCCTCCAGCCAGGGTTCACCATGCTCGTAGGCCGTCTGGCAGGCTGCCAGGCCCATGGCGTTGAGCTGGCTGAGGCCCGAGCGGCTGATCTCGTCCTTGAAGAGGCGCCTGAGCTCAGGGTTCGGCAAAAATGCGTTTGAGCAGTGGAGGCCGGCCAGGTTGAAGGTCTTGCTTGGGGCCGTGAGGGTAATGGTTATTTCCTCAAGGGCCTTATCGACGGAGGCCAGAAGGTGGTGTCTTCGTCCGCCGAAGACGAAGTCGCAGTGTATCTCGTCGGAGACGATCAGGCAGCCGTGCCTGAGGCATATGCGTCCCAGCTCGGCCAGTTCATCGATGTCCCAGACCCGCCCCACTGGGTTGTGGGGGCTGCACAGGAGAAGGAGCCTGGCCTTTTCCGAGACGATTTTGCTCTCCAGGTCCACGAGGTCCATGATGTAGCGGCCATCCCGGTAGACCAGGGCGTTGTCGACCAGCCGGCGGCCGTTTCCCCTGACTGTTCCGGAAAAGGGGTAGTAGACAGGGGTCTGGACGATGACAGGGTCGCCTGGCGCGGTGAAGGCCCGGATGGCCATGGCCAGGGCATAGACCACGCCTGGGGTCTTGACCACGCTGGATCTGTCGAAGTCGTGGCCAAAGCGCCTCCCAAACCAGCCCAGTACGGCCCGGTAGTAGTCATCCTTGGCCTCGGTGTAGCCAAATATGCCATGCCTGGCCACCTCCTCCAGGCGGGCGATGACCTCGGGCGCGGTCCTGAAGTCCATGTCGGCCACCCACATCGGCAGGAGGCCCTCGGGCAGGCCCCTTTCCCTGGCAAAGTCGAATTTTATGCTGTTGGTGTTTTTCCTTGGGATTATCTCGTCGAAATCGTAGCTGGCCATGGAAAATCCTGTGGGGAAAGGCCGACGGCGCCTTGGGTGCCACGGCCGGGGAAAGGCAGACCCTATTTCTGGCCGCGGGCCAGGGGGCCTTTGGAACCGATGGCCCAGATTCTACGCCTGGGTCAACGCCAGGTCAAGGCTTCCGGGCTAGCCGCCGAGGGGCCGCCTCTCGTTCCTCGATGGGCCGTCTGGCCGAAAAAAAGGAGAGGCCCTGTTGTGGTCCATGCATGTCCGTCGGCAGGCCTGGATGTCTCGGTAGGCACCCGAGGGCATGTGCGATGAGCCAGGGTTGTCTTTACGTATTCAATTGCATTTAATAGTTAACGTTTTTAATCAATAATATGTTGGTATTTTTAATAATTTGGTTTGTTAGGCGTCAAGGCCGCCAGTGTCATTTCCAGCCCAGCCTGGCGTATTCCAGGGGCTCCCGGCTGTCCGTGGCTGGTTGCGAAAACCCATGGCGGCCGAGGGGGCCTCAGGGGAACCGCTGGCCAGGGATGGCAGTCCGGGTCAGGAAAACAAGGGGAAACGAGGCCGGTTCCACGTCTAGCGGCGAAGGCTGCGGGCAGGCGACGGTCCCGTCCATGGGAGGGGCGACCAAGGCCCAGGCAAGGCGGCGAGAGGGCGTTCTTTGCATGCTGCCCGCAGGTTCTCTGGCAATGATCCCTTGCCTGGCGCCTTCATGGTCCATCGGGGGCCAGGGCCGCCCAGATCAGCCCTTGATTTCCAGGTGGCCGCTTGTTCCAGGGAAGTTGGCTGAATGGTTCCTCTTGCCGGTTATGATGACGTCGAGGTGCGAGATGGACTCGTCTAGGTCCTGGGCGGCATGGGTCAGGGATTTTGAGGCCATGGCCGTGTTGCCGGCCTCCTGCGCGTTGCGCTCGGCCACCTTGTTGGTCGTCTCCACGGCCTGCTCGGCCATGGCCGCTCCCCTGGTCTGCTCGCTTGTGGCTACGCTGATCTGGTCTATCAGCTCGCTTACCATGTCGGCCCCTTGCTCGATCCTCTTGAAGCACTCGTCTAGCTGGTGGGCGATTCTGGCACCATAGTTGACCCTGTCGACCGACGTGGTGATCAGATCGTTGGTGTTCTTGGCCGCCTCGGAGGAGCGCAGCGAGAGGTTCCGTACCTCGTCGGCCACCACGGCGAAGCCGGCGCCGGCCTCGCCGGCCCTGGCCGCCTCGACGGCGGCGTTTAGGGCCAGGAGGTTGGTCTGGAAGGCGATGTCGTCTATGGTCTTGATTATGGCCTCGATCTTTCTGGCCGAGGTCTCAATTAGCCCCATGGCGTCGGTCATTTCCCCCGTCAGCTTGACGCCTTCCTTGATCAGCTTGTTGGTCTCCGTGTTGGAGCCCTTGGTCAGCTTGGAATTCTCAGCGCTTTTCTTGACCATGGCCATCATCTCCTCTAGGGCAGCGGCGGTATCCTGTAGGGAGGATGACTGCTGCGTGGCTCCCTGGGAGAGGGTCTCGGAGGAGCGCAGGATGTCGTCCGAGCAGCGGTTGACCTCATCGAAGCTGTTGTTGAGGTCGCCCATTATGTTGTTCAGGGCCCTGTTGATTGAGTTGATGACGAGCTTGGAGGCCAGGATGACCAGCAAAGTCATGATAATCATGATTGTGGCCACCGAGATGAAGAACTCCCTTTGGTTCTGCTCCATGTCAGTTGCGGGGATGCCCAGGAAGTACATGCCGATTGGCTTGCGGTCGCCATCAAGGACCGGCCAGTAGATGGTGTCGTAGTTTTGGCCAAAGATGGTGCTTTTGCTGATCAGCGACTGGCCTGAGCCAAGGACCTTGTCCAGTACCTCGGGATTGTCAATCTTGGTGCCGATCGCTTTCTGGCCTCTGTTTTTCAAAGTAGTGTTATAGCGGGTGTCATGGCTGAAGACGGTGAACTCTACTCCCAGGGCCTCTTTGAGCTCATCCATGAAGCCATCGTCAAAGATGAACTTGCCGGTAACCAACTTGCCGGCGGGCTGGCCTTTTAGGGTTATGGGAGAGACGAAGCGCATGTCCAGGGCACCAGGCAGGCTTTCGGACATGGTGGCCCTATCCGTGGTGGCCGGGGCGTCCCTGAGGACGGCCAAGTCCAGCTCCTTGGGGACGTTCCCTGAGGAGGATGACCAGACTATCTGGCCATCCTGGCCGAATACGGCCAGATAGTCCATGTTCCTGTTGTTCTGGACCAGTTTCGCGAGGGATGTCCCCATTTCCGGATCGGTCTTGGCGTCAAGGGACTCCAGGGATTCGAGATTGGAGAGGATGACTCTGGACTCGTCGGTGATGTTGTATGCGTAGAGAAGCAGGACCACATCCAGGGCGTTGTGGTAGGAATTTAGGGACTCGTCGGCCAGTCTGACATAGATCTTGGAGCTTACGACGTTAGCGGCCAAAGCCACCACCATGGTCGGTATCAGGCCGGCCAGGACGCAGATCAGCATGAGTTTGGAGCTTAGTTTCATGGTTCAATGCCTCCACGCATAAAAGAAAGGCCGCCTCTCTGGCCGGGAATCTGTTTTTTCGAATTTGGACGGTCCATGTGGCGATGACGGGCTGATTATACATTTCCCAGTCTGATTTGGGCAACACAATTATTCAGCTATTTTGGGATATTGAACCGATGGCCTTGCGAGTTGGTTGGGTGTTGGCACTCACTGTGGATGTCTCGACGGTGCCAGAAAGGCTGGACTGGGCCAAACAAGTTTTACGGTTCACTATAATGCTTCAAGAAGCTAAATTTAAGATAAAAGTCAATAAATATCTAGTAAATAAATACATTTACAATATACAGGCAATATTAATCTATTGAAATATTAAATATATAAATAATTGTATTAATTGATATTATTTTAGTAAAAAATAGATATATTTTCTGTTTTATGCCTGATATATAGGCTTGTGGCGATATTAACTTAAGTTGTTGGCATTGGATAGCCAAGTAGGGAATTGCCGACAAGGAAGAATTGCCACCTGACGTGTTGTCGGGATATAGTTGACAGTGCGCTTGGTATTTTCGTTCAGTCGGCCGCATGTCAATGTCAACGACTTAAGGTGTCCCATCCTCAGATATGAGAAAGTGGTATTCGTTAATGGCTCGTTAACTGCGGAACAAGACGACAGATTTTTTGGACTGGGTACCGAGACCTGGTGCTGGGATTAGCTTAAGTTGTTGACATTGGGCCGCATGTCCCTTGTCAGTGGCACCAAAAGCTCGACTGCATGAAAATGCCAATACTGGAAGCCAGGATCGACTGACAATCAAGAAAAATTAATAAAAGATAAATAAAGTATATATAATTCTAATTGCTATAATTATGTAAATTAACAATCATGGAATGGAATATTGAGGTAATGAATCTATCAACAAATCATTAATAATTTGGCTGTTCTTGAACGAACCAGAAAGAGGTATTGATGGATTTCAGGAATCGGTCTCAGGATATTTTTCAGCAGTGAGCGGACCATTGGGTAGACACTTCCAGACTGGAGGATGACTGGCATCCAATATTTCCCCACTGAATTGACATGTCGTCCCGATTGAAAAGAAAGAAGTATTGAGTATTTATATATACTGATAACGCAATTGGGTCAAAACCATAGCACTGATCTCCAGCTTGCGGGAGAGGCACGGTGATCGCCCATGGCCGTTGACGTTTGGCCTGGCGCTTGGCCAGGGGCATGTCGGTGGACTTCGTGCCGCTGACGATGCCGTCCAGGAGCGAGATGGCCCCGTCCAGTTTTTGGGCCGCCCCGGCCAGGGATTTGGGGTCCTGGGCAGCGTTTTCCGTTTCCAGAGCGTCGCGCTCTGCCACATCGTGGGTCGGATCCGCGGCCTGGCCGGGAATAGGGACGACCGAATGGGCTTTGGTTGCTGGCGGGGAAGTGGGGCACGGCATTAACGCGGAATAGCCCTTGGCAAAGCTGGCCTTGCCTGGAGGGTCAGTCTAGCGCCTGGGCCAGATCGGCCAGAAGATCCTCCAGGGCCTCAACGCCAACGGAGAGCCTCAAGAGCCGACCATTTATGCCAAGGGACTCCCTGGTCTCGACCGGGACGTCGGCGTGGGTCTGTATGAGGGGGTAGGTAATCAGGGTCTCGACCCCTCCGAGGCTCTCCGCGTACAGGATCAGGCCAACCTTCTCCAGAACCTTCTTGGCCGTGTCCTCGGAATCGACCTCGAAGGAGATCATGGCCCCGAAGCCGCTGGACTGCCGGAGGGAAATCTCTCGGCCAGGGTGGTCGATGAGTCCAGGGTAGAATACTTTGGCCACCCTGTGGTGTCGGCCAAGGAATTCGGCCAGCGCCAGGGCGTTCTCCTGGCTTTTGGCCATGCGCAGGGGGAGCGTCTTTAGGCCCCTTATTACCAGGAAGCTGTCAAAAGGGGTCAGGCCGCTGCCAACGGTCTTGGTGGCGTGCCTCAGGAGCTCGGCGTCCCCGGCGTCGTTGGTGACCACGAAGCCGGCCAGTGTGTCGTTGTGGCCGGCCAGGTACTTTGTCCCGCTGTGGAGGCTCATGTCCGCCCCCAGCTCCAGGGGCCTCTGAAAGATGGGCGTCAGGAAGGTGTTGTCGACGATGAGCTTTACTGCCGGCCCTATTGTTTCCCTGACTGCCCGTATGTCGGTCACCTTCATCATGGGATTGGAGGGAGTCTCGATGAAGACGGCCCTGGTCTCCGGGCGCAGGGCCCCCTGGAGCGTCTCGCGGTCGTTGGCGTCCAGATAGTCGACGGAAATGCCCATGCGTCTTTCCAGGGAGGCCAAAAGCCTTACGGAACCCCCGTAGAGGTCGTCAGCGCAGATGATGTGGTCGCCGGGCCCGAAAAGGGCCAGGACGGCGTCCATGGCCGCCATGCCGCAGGAGAAGGCCAGGGCCTCCCTGCCGCGTTCCATGGCGGCCACGAGGCCCTCCAGGGCCTCCCTGGTCGGGTTCTGGACCCTGGCGTAGTCGTAGCCCGTGCTCTGCCCCACTGCCGGGTGGGCATAGGTGGCCGACTGGTATATGGGCACGGCCAGAGAGCCGGTATGGTTGTTTTTGTCCCTGGCGCCGTGGACGCAGATGGTGTCAAGCTTCATTGGCCTGGTCTCGGGCCGGGGCTAACGCCTGGGCCATGGGAGTAGCGTTTCCGCAAGAGGGTAAGGTACCGGGACATCTGGGAGAGGTCCCTGTTTGACGATGGGACGAGAAAAAGCAAGTGAATACTGCACGTTGCGGATCAGGAAAAAGGTTTTTCACTTTAGCAAAATTCGGCCCAAAAAAAAAGGTTGACACCGGGACCCATTAGAATATACTAGTCCACAGTCCCGACGCGGAAGGTGGAGGGTGACCTGCGGCATCAGAAACGGGCAGAGATCTTCCAAGGGCGACGTTTTGGACAGCCAATCAGTTTAAGCTGAAGGCCAAGAGTACCGAGAGGTGCCCTTGGCGTTTTTTTTTGACGATTGCCAGTTTTCCCCAGGCCTGGCACCGCCGGAGCCCGGAAACCAACAACGGCCGGCAACCGCCGCCGGAAAAAGCGAAGAGGTGAACAATGACCAAGATTGCCGAGAGTTTGACCGATCTGATCGGCAAAACCCCTCTCCTGAGGCTCAACCGCTATGGCCAGGCCAGGGGGGTGCTGGCCGACCTGCTGGCCAAACTCGAGTACTTCAACCCCCTTGGCAGCGTCAAGGACCGCATCGCCCTGGCCATGATCGAGGACGCCGAGAAGAAGGGCCTCATCGACAAGAACACCACCATAATAGAGCCGACCAGTGGCAACACCGGCATAGGCCTGGCCTTCGTGGCGGCCGCCAAGGGCTACAGGATCATCCTGGTCATGCCCGAGACCATGAGCCTGGAGCGCCGCAAGCTCCTTTACGCCCTGGGGGCAGAGCTTAAGCTGACGCCTGGATCCGAGGGGATGAAGGGTGCCATCCGCCAGGCCGAGGAACTCCAGACCCAGATTGGCAACTCCTTCGTCCCCCAGCAGTTCAACAACCCGGCTAACCCCGAGGTCCACCGCCTGACCACGGCCAAGGAGATCCTGGAGGACACAGGGGGCAAGGTCGACGTCATAGTCGGGGGCGTGGGCACTGGCGGCACGATCACCGGCGTGGGCGAGGAACTCAAGAAGACCAATCCCAATCTTCGCGTCGTGGCCGTCGAGCCCTTCGACAGTTCCGTCCTTTCGGGCGAAAAGCCCGGCCCCCACCAGATCCAGGGCATAGGGGCCGGCTTCGTCCCCCAGGTCTACAACCCCAAAGTGGTCGACGAGATTTTTAGGGTCAAGACCCCGGACGCCTTCGAGGCCTCGCGGGAGGTCGGGACCAAGGAAGGCCTGCTGGTGGGCATCTCCTCGGGCGCCGCCCTCTTTGCGGCCACGGAGCTGGCCAAGAGGCCCGAGAACAAGGGCAAGTCCGTCCTTGTCATCCTGCCGGACACCGGCGAGCGCTACCTCTCCACCCAGCTGTTCGCCAAGGAGTGAGCAGGCTCTTTACATCGCCAATAACAAAGCCGCCTGGGGATGAGTCCAGGCGGCTTTGTTATTGCGGGCCTTTGGGAAATGGCGGGAGGCTTTTTAATCCATACAGGAAGGCCTGTATTACTTTGTTGAGGCCCACTGCGGTGATAGTATTGGTAGTCGTGCCGCTCGTTTCCGCTCCAGCATTGTCTGGCGTTGGCAGGAAGCCTAGAAACCGAAGGCTTGCCCAAAGAGCGTCATGGTGTCTCAAATCATCTGGAAAAGCGATGTCTCCTGGGAGGAGGTCGGGTTTGGGATTGGTTCCAAGGGACGAATTGTCGGTTAATGATCAATATTGTTTGATTTAATATTGTTTGTTCTGTTGAACTGCTTTCGTAAATGTCGGAAGTCAGGGTTGTTTATAGAGATAGATATCGAACTTTTGGCGCTTCTCAGGGCGGTGGAGTTTCGTCAACGCGAGTACAGTCTGGCCCTTCCCTGGTCCAAAAGCCAGGTTTTTCATGGCCTGGCCATATCGCCAGGTGCCCAGGCCTGGGTAAAAACAGGCCAGCGAATTAGCCTTTCAGGAATTACTCCCAAAATGCCTCAATTCGGCGCACCATCCCGTCCATGGAATGTCAGTCCCTGGAACTGTCATGGATAACCAGGCGCGGCCCTCGTCGGCCGGGACTTGTTCCGGCCAGGCCGAAGGCTATTCCTCCAACCCGGCTACTGCTTGGTCCCCTGACCCGGGGGCCAGGCCTGCATGCCTTTCCCTCAGCTCGGCCAGCTGCTGGCGGACGTCCTCGGCCCGGCAGCCGTAGTCCAGGGCCGACTTGAGGTGGTGCTCGGCCGACTTGTAGTCGCCCATGAGGTACAGGAGGCGGCCCAGGCGCTGGCGGAAGAGGCTGTTGGTGGGGTCCAGCTCCACGCTGCGCGAAAAGAGGGACAGGGCCACTTCCTGGTCGTTGGCTGACTCCAGGAACAGGGCCCCCAGGGCGGACAGGCTGTCGGCGTCGTCAGGGTTGTGCTTGACGGCCTTCTTGAAGGCCGCCAGGGCACCCTTCCGGTCATCGGTCAGGAGACGTATCTGGCCGAGGAGGCGATGGATGCCCCCGCGGTGCCCCTTGAGTTCCGAGGCCCTGGGAAGGGTGGCCAGGGCCAGGTCGAGATGGCCAAGCTCCAGGGCCGTCTTGCCCAGGTGGAAGAGGACCTCGAAGTTGTCCGGGGCCGTCTCCCGGGCCCTCATGAGGGACTGCTCGGCCTCCTCCAGCCGGCCGCTCAGGATAAGCGAGCAGCCCTTGTTGAAGTGGGCGAAGAGGTTGTCAGGGCTGAGGCCAAGCACCTCGTCGAAGGCGGCTATGGCCGCCCTGTGGTCGCCCAGGCGTCCTTGGCAGACGCCCAGGCTGTTGAGGAGGTTCAGGTGGCCAGGATCCAGGATCAGGCCCCTCTGGTACTCCACGACCGCCCCCCTCAGGTCGCCCTCGTCGAAGAGGTGATCGCCCGAGATGTTCAGGGTCTGGGGCCCGAAGACGCTGACGGTCTCCGGCCCGGTCATGGCAGCCTCAAGCAGGGCGTCCTGGGCCGCCTTCATCAGGCCTTCGGGGGCCAGGACGGGGTTGGGCCAGCAGACCAGGCCCATGGACAGGGGGGCCTGGCCACCGAGGGCCCTGACCAGGCCCAGGGCCTCTTCCCTGGCCGTCTCCTGGGAAAGCCCGGTCCAGACCATGGCCAGGGTGCCCTGGCCATAGCCGGCGCAGAGTTCCGGGGGGGCGGAAGTCCCGCCCTGGGCCCTCTGGGCCACCAAGTCCAGGCGGCCGGCCAGCTCCTCCTCCCCGGCCATGGCCGCGAGGCGCTCGTGGTCGTCCAGCCGGGCCAGGGCCAGGACCAGCGGCAAGGGCCCCTGGGCCAGCCGGGCCAGGCTTTTGCGGAAGGTCTCGGCCTCAAGGGCCTTCCTGCCGTCGACCGTAGAGGCCGCCGGGTGGCCAGACCAGTCGATTCGGGAGAAGGAGAGCCTGTCCCCGGCGGCCAGACGGCCGGCGCGGCTTTCCGGGGCATGGGCCAGGGAATAGCCCTCACCGGTCTCGAAGACGGTGATCTCGCCCTTGGGCTCGCCGCCCTGGCCAATGACGGAGAATACTTGCCCGGGCATGGCCCCCATGGGGCTCCCCAGGTTTATGACCACCCGGCTCTGGGGCAGCGGCTGGGTGATTTGGCCGTAGGAGTTGACCAGATGGCCAAAGCCGATGACCGGGGCCGGATGCCGTCGGCCGTAGGCGAAGTTGAGGGCCGTCTCGGCCTTGTCCAGAAGGGCCTGGGCCGCGTCCCTTGGCCTGAGGAAGGGGCCTGCCGGGTCGAGGGCCAGATCCTGGGGAAAGAGGGCGTAGCCAGAGAGGTAGGGGCCATTGGGCCCCATGGACAGGGCGGCGGCCCTGGCCTGATCCAGCCTGGCCAGGGCCTCGCTGGGGCCGGCCCGGAAGATGGCCCCCAGCCTGCGGTCGCCCAGGCGCGCCAGGCATATCAGGCCTGGGATGCCCTTGAGGGCCGAGGCCATGTCCAGCATCTCCCGGCGGGAGGGGCGCCTGTCGCCGCCTATCTCGGAGAGGGCCAGAACCAGGGCCGGCGATTCGCCGTTGTCCCACAGGCCAAGGGCCCTGGGGCCGGTCTCGGGGGGCCTCAGGAGATCGACCAGCCTGGCCTTCAGGCGCTGGCCGTTGTTGAGGCCCGTCTCGGGGTCGGTTATGAGGGCCTTCCTGAAGGCCACCTTTTCCAGGGCCGACTCGACCAGCCTGGGCCAGACCTCGAAAAGGCCCTCGGCGGCCGGCTCGGCGTCCTCCCTGAGCCTCATGGAGGCCAGGCCCGCGACCTGGCCACGGAAAAAAACCTGGGCCGTCCACTGGGCCCAGTCCTCGGGAAACGGCCCCACGGAAACCTGGTAGCCTGGCAGGAAGGCGGCCATCTCGCGCTCAAACGTTCGGCGGAACCGTCGCAGATCTTCCAGCTTAAGCCGGAGGTTTGGGCTCATCTTGGATCCTCCAGGGGGGGAAGGGGGCCATGGGGCGGAAAGGATGGCCGGGGCCCGCCGTACGGGGGCCGTGCCGCGGGGACGGTGATCAGACGCAGCCCTCGGGCTTAGAGAGGCCGGCCATCTTGCAGGCCCCCTTGCCGGGACCGGAGGGGAACATCTCGTAGATATACTTCATCTTGAATCCGGTGACCTGGGTCATGTCCCTGACCCGCGGAGGGAGGCCGTGCTCGTCCCGGTAGGCCCGGAGCGACTCGAGCACGGCCCGGTGATCATCGGTCAACTCCTCAATCTCCTCTTCCCCGGCGACTATCATGACCCAGTCCTCGTCCCAGAGGACGTGGTCCAGGAGGAAGCCCTCGTCATCGACCGGGAAGGTTTTGCCGTTTATTTCCTTATGGGGCATATGCTCACCGCCGCTCCGGCCAGGGGGGATTGGGCTCTGGGATGATGGCCCGGGGCGCTTCCTGGCTCTTGGCCCCATGGCCGAGCCCTGGGCGCCGAGGACTTCGGCCACCCTCTCGACCAGGTCCGGATCCTCGAGGAGCTCGGGCCGGATGGACCTGGTCTTGGCCACGGCCTCGGCCAGGCGGAAGGCGGCCACCTGGGCATGGTGGCCGGAGAGGAGAATCCCGGGCACCTCCAGGCCCCGCCACTGCCGGGGCCTGGTGTAGAGCGGGTATTCCAAGAGGCCGTAGCTGTGGCTCTCGTCCTCGCTCGACTCCGGGCGTCCCAGGAAACCCGGGATCAGCCTGGAGACGGCCTCCATGATGGCCATGGCCGGGACCTCGCCGCCGTTTAGGACGTAGTCGCCGACTGACAGCTCAAGGTCCGCGAACCGGTCCAGCACCCTCTGGTCGATGCCCTCGTAGCGCCCGCAAATGAGGATCAGCCTCCTCTCGCCGGAAAGGCGCCGGACCAGGGCCTGGTCGAGGAGGCGGCCGGAGGGGGTCAGGTTTATGACCAGCGGCCTGGGGCCGCCGGACGATAGGAGGGACTCCAGGGCCAGGGCCACCGGCTCGGCCTTCAGGACCATGCCTGGACCGCCGCCGTAGGGGCGGTCGTCGGCAGTGCGGTGGCGGTCGTGGGCAAAGTCCCTGATGTTGACCAGCTCGACGGAGACCAGGCCCTTGGCCCGGGCCTTGGCCAGAAGGGACTCGGCCAGGAACGATTTGAAGATGTCCGGGAAAAGGGTCAGGACCTCGAAGATCATGTCTGGTCCAAAAGGCCAGGAAGCTCGGAGACCACCAGGCGGCCGGCGTCCAGATCGACCTCCGGCACGCAGTCCTCGGAGAAGGGCACCAGGGTCTCGCGGCCGTCCTGGCCGGTGATGGACAGCACCAGGAGGAGGCCGTGGTCCATCAGGTTGGTGACCCGGCCCAGGCTGCGGCCGGCCGAGGTGACGGCCTCCAGGCCCAGCAGATCGGCCTGGTAGAACTCGTCGGCCCCCGGCGCCGGAAGATCCTCCCTGGCCACGGCTAGCTCCGAGCCGGAGAGGTCCATGGCCGCCTCCCTGGACGAGCAGCCGTCAAGTTTCATGATGAGCCCGCCGGGGACGATCTTGCCCCTGTGCCCGCCAAGGGGCACGGGCCCGCCGCCGCGGGGGATGAGCCACAGGCGCGGGGCGTCGAGGAAACCCTCCGGGTCCTGGCCGTAATAGGCCACCCGCACCGCCCCGTGGACCCCGTGGGCCCTGACGATCCGGCCTAGCGTTATGAGGTTGCCGCTTTCCATTGGCCTAGGATTGGGGATGGCTGGCCGGCGGGAGGGCCGCCGCCCCCCCAAATGTGGCCGGGGGATGGGGACCGCCCTGGGCCGTCCGCGGGTCAGGCCTTCTTGGCCTTTATCAGGCTGGCCACGGTCTCGGTCGGCCTGGCCCCCTTCCGCATCCAGTCGTCCAAAAGTTCCCGCTTGATCTCCACGAAGGCCGGATTCCTGTTGGGGTCATAGAAACCGACGATGTCCAGGAAGCGGCCGTCGCGCTTGGCGGCGCTGTCCGCCACCACCAAGCGGTAATAGGGCTTCTTCTTGGCGCCCAACCGGGCCAGTCTGACTTTGAGGGCCATTATTGCTTTGCTCCTGTCTTGTGATGGACGCAGCCCTGGGGGGCTGCCCGTAGGCGGCCTAAATCATTTAGGCCGGGAAGTGGAAAAAAATAACCCCTCGTCCAGGGCCATGGATGATCCCCCAGGGGGGCGGCCGGCGTCTCCGCCGTGGCGACGGCGCGCAGACCTGGAAAAAGAAAAGGGCCTGGAGGGCCGTTACCTTTTTAGCCCAACTTGACCCCCGCGTCAAGGGCCTGGCCCAGTATTATGGCCGACCTGGCCTGGGCCAGGGGCAGCCAGGGCCGCGCCGGCGGGATTTGGTTGGCCTTATGTGGACCAACTTGGCGATATAAGTGGGAAAAACATTTTCTGGGGGTAGGCTCAAATAATTTAACGGATGGACCCCAATCCAGCGGCCATTCCTGGGCCCGAGGCACCGGCGAGGGAACGCCTGGCCGGCGCCCTGGAAAAACGGCCGCCATTTCCCTGGCCGGTCCGGCTATGACAGGAAGTCCGCGTTACCAAAGAGCCGGCGGCCCAGGGCCTCGATCCCCCCTGACCTGGAGGCCATCTTCATCGTCTTTACGACGTCGGCGAAGTTCTTCAGAAGCTTGTTGACGTCCTGGACGGTGGTCCCGCTGCCCAGGGCGATGCGCCTGCGGCGGCTGGCGTCGATGATGAGGTGGTCGCGCCTTTCCTCGAAGGTCATCGAGTCGATGATGGCCGTTATCTTGACCAGTTGGGCCGGGTCCGGCTTGGCCTCCTTCAGCTTCTTGAGCTTGCCCAGGCCGGGTATCATGCCAATGAAGGACTCCAGGCTGCCCATCTTGCTCAGGGCGGTGAGCTGCTTGCGGAAATCGTCCAGGGAAAAGCTGCCTTTCATGACCCTGGAGGTTATGTTGTTGGCGTCCTCCTCGGTCATGGACTCCTGGGCCTTCTCTATCAGGCTCAGGACATCGCCCATGCCCAGGATCAGGGAGGCCATGCGGTCGGGGTGGAAGGGCTCCAGGGCCTCGGGCTTCTCGCCCACGCCGATGAACTTCAGGGGCTTGTCGGTGACGGCCCTGATGCTCATGGCCGCACCGCCCCTGGCGTCGCCCTCCATCTTGGTCAGGATCACGCCGGTCAGATCGAGCCTCTTGTTGAACTCGGAGGCTATGTTCACGGCCTCCTGGCCGGTCATGGCGTCGGCCACCAGGAGTATCTCGACGCTCCTGGTGACCGCCTTTATCTCCGTCAGCTCCCTCATCAGCTCCTGGTCGATGGAAAGCCGGCCGGCCGTGTCGAGCAGGATGGCGTCGCAGCCGGCCATCCCGGCCGCGGCCAGGGAGGCCTCGGCGATGGAGACCGGGGTCATGCCAGATTCAGAGGGATGGACCGGGATGCCCAGGTCCTGACCCAGCTTGGCCAGCTGGGCGATTGCCGCCGGCCGGGCCACGTCGGCCGGTACCAGGTAGGGGCTGTGGCCCTGCTTCTTCAGGTACAGGGCCAGCTTGCCGGCCGTGGTCGTCTTGCCTGAGCCCTGCAGGCCGACCAGCATGATGGGCCACGGCGGCCGCCCCGACAGATCCAGGCCGACGAAGTCGCCGCCCATCATTTCGGCCAGCTCATCGTAGATGACCTTGATGATCTGCTGGCTCGGGGTGAGGTTCCTCTGGACCTCCATCCCCAGCGTCTTCTGCGACAGTGTGGCCAGGAAGTCCTTGACCACCTTGTAGTTCACGTCCGCCTCCAGCAGGGAGAGGCGGACCTCGCGGAGGGTTTCCTTGAGATCGGCCTCGCTCAGCCTGGTCCGGCCGCGGAGCTTCTGGAAGACTTTGGAGAACTTGTCTGACAGTTTTTCGAACATGTCTGCTCACCCCCGAAAAAAGGCCGGCCGGGATCCTGGCCCCGGCGGACGGCGAACCGTGGTCTCAAACCCGGCTGGTCACGGCTCCATTTGGACCGGGTCGGCCAGATCCCTGCCAATGAGCATGTCCTGCAGGTACTGGGGCAGCTGGATCTTGGCCTTGGCGCTCTGGCTGGCGTTCCAGAAGGCGTAGCCGGACTCGGCCAGGGCGGCCTTGGCCGTCTGCTGGCGGTTGGCGAGGTCCGACTCCGCCAGGGCGGCCTCGTCGGCCGGCTGGAGATCCGAGAGAAGAAGGACCAGGTAGCCCCTGTTCTGGCCGCCCTCGATCCTTATGGGCCTTCCCGTCAGGTCGCCCCTTTTGCCGAGCTTGAAGTACTCGGAAAGAAGCGAGACCGGCTCGGCCTCCGCCAGGAAGGCCCCGGCGGCGTAGAACTGCATGCGGGCGAAAGGCTCTGTCTGGCCGCGCTCGACCTCCTCGGGCAGGGCCCCGGTGTCCCAGCCGGAGGACTGTGAGGAGGCCAGAAAGGCCTGGGCAGCTTCCTGGGCCCCTCTCTGGGCCAGGCTGGCCTTCCAGGCCTCGACCACCTCGGGCCTCACGGCCTCGTCCTCCAGGGGGCGCAGGAAGGAGTCGAGCTTTTCCTTGGGGGTGTAGAGGACCACGTGCTCGGCGTTGTCCACGGGATCGCCCAGCTGGCCCAGGGGCGTGCGGATGGCGGCGTCCACCAGGCCGGGCTCCTCGGCCAGGAAGGACGGGGCGCCGGATGCGTCGCTGAAGAGCGGGCTTTCCTTGGGCTCAAGGCCAATGGACCTGGCCGTCTCGGCGAAGACCTGGGCGTCGAGGTTCCTGGTGGGCATGATGTCGATCAAGTCCTCTATCCTGTTGACGGCCAATCGCTTGGCCTTGCGGCCGGCGACGAGGCTGGAGAGCTCCTCCCTGGCCTCCTCCAGGGTCGGCTGGTGGGCCTCCTGGTAGCCATCGACCATCAGGAGGTGATAGCCGAAGAGCGTCTCGATGGGGCCAAGCACCTGCCCGATCTGGTCCTTGCCGGGCCCGAAGACGGCTTCCTCGAACGGGGCCAGCGTCTGGCCCCTCCCGATGGGCCCCAGGGAGCCTCCCCTGGCCGCCGTGGCGTTATCCTCGCTCAGCTCGGAGGCCAGGGCCTTGAAGTCCTCGGTCCGGGCGCGCTCCAGGGCCGCCTCGGCCTTGAGCCTGGCCTCGGACTTTTCCTCCGGGGTCGGGCTCAGGCTGGGGAACCTGAAGAGGATGTGGCTGACCTGGGCCTCCTCGGGCCTGGACAGGGAATCGCGCTCGTCTAGGAAGGCGTCCTCCAGATCCTCGTCGGTCACCTCGACCTGGTCGGCGAAGGCCCCCACGTCGACCTCCACGTACTCGACGCTGGCCTGGGCCGGGCTGCGCCAATTCTCCCTGTTGTCCTGGTAGAACGCGGCGATTTGGTCCTCGGAGGGCTCCTCCCCGGCGGGGAAGGCGCTGTCGGGGAAATAGGCGTAGTCAAGGACGAGCCTGTCCTCGGTGAAGTGGAACTCGTCCCTGACCAGGGCCTCGGGCACGAAGCTGAGGCTCTGGATGAAGGAGGCCACCTCGCCGAGCAGCAGGTCGTCGGCCAGGCGGGCCTCGAAGCCGACCAGGGAGCTGTTGTAGATCTGCGGGGCTGTCTGCTCGTAGACCTTCATGTCGAAGCGGCCCTCGACCTGGAAGGCCGGGTTGGACTTGACGGCCCTGTTTATGGCCTCGACCGAGGCCGACCGGCCCGTGGCCCGGCCCAGGGACAGGAGGTTTTGCCGCTCCACCAGGAGGCCCAGGGCCTGGCGCCTGGCCAGGATCTCCTCGGCGTCGGTCAGCGCGCCCTGCTTCTGCTGCCTTGCCCGCTCGTTGACGTTGCTCAATATCTCCATGTAGTAGCCCAGGCTGACCGACTGCCCGTCAAGCTTGATGTCCTCCGTCGTGCCGGAGTCCTGGCCGCCGATGCCCCAGAAGATGAAGACCAGGGCGATGGCCCCGATGATGACCACGCTGACCAGACCGCCTGAACTTTTGCGAAAATACTTGAGCATTTATGCACCAATGGAGATTTATTGGGCCCCTGGGCCAGGTCGCCAGGGCTGCCCGGTTTGGCCTATTTTATGTACAATATGCGGTAACACAAATCAAGGAAAAAATTGTCCCGGTGCCCGGAAAGGTGACGCCGCCCGCCTGGACGGGCCCAGGCCGGCGCCCTGGCGCCGCCCTTTTCCGGCCTCCTGGCGCGCGCCTGGCTGGCGGTCATACCAATTACCCCCTGTTTTTGCTACAATGGCCACCGGGATTCAAGAAGCCCACCCCTGGCCCCCGGGCCAGGCGCGTCCGGCCAGGCCCGCTCCGCCCCTTTGGCCCGGCAGCCTGCCTTCCTTGGGATATCTTCATGGCCAGCCGAAAAAAAGCCTCCCGGCCGGAAAGCCCCCCCGCGCCGGCCGTGGTCATCCTTGCCGCCGGCAAGGGCACCCGCATGAGGTCCGACCTGCCCAAGGTCCTCCACCAGGTCATGGGCCGGCCCATCATCGCCCACGTCCTCAACGCGGCCCGCTATCTGGAGCCGGCCAGGCTCATAGTCGTCACCGGCCACGGGGCGGACCTGGTCGAGGCGGCGGCCGCTCCCTTCGGGGCCTCGTTCGCCAGGCAGGACGATCCCAGGGGCACAGGCCACGCGGTCCAGTGCGCCGCCCCGGCCCTTGATGGCCACGCCGGCCCTGTGGTCATCCTCCCAGGGGACGTGCCCCTCCTCTCCCCCCAGACGCTCATCGACCTCATGGCCGCCCACCGCGTCCTCTCCGCCCGGCTGAGCGTCCTCACGGTGCGGGTCGCCGACCCGGCCTCCTACGGCCGGGTGGTCAGGGACGGGAAGGGCTGGCTGGAGCGGATAGTCGAGGCCCGCGACGCCAGCGAGTCCGAGCTGGCCATCAACGAGATAAACAGCGGCGTTTACGTCGCCAGTGGGCCTGACCTGGTGGAGTCGGTCTTCGGCCTTAAGCCCGACAATGACCAAAAGGAGTACTATCTGACCGACGTGGTGGCCGATTTCAGGGCCAGGGGCCTATTGGCCGCCGCCGTCGAGGGGCCCGATCCGCTGGAGATCCAGGGCGTCAACGACCGGCTGGAGCTCTCGGTCGCCCAGTCGATCCTGCGCCGCCGCATCAACGAGAGCTGGCTCCTTTCCGGGGTGACCATGGCCGACCCGGCCAGCACCCACATCGAGGCCTCCGTGAGGCTGGCCCGGGACGTCTCCCTCGGTCCAGGCGTCGTCCTCCAGGGGACGACCAGGATAGGGCAGGGGGCCACGGTCGGCCCCTACTGCTGCCTGCGCGACGTCGAGGTCGGCCCCGGGGTGAGCCTTGGGGCCCATCTCGACCTCTCGTGCCAGTCCATTGGCGCCGATGGCCACGGCGTCCCTGAAACGCCGCCCCCCGTCCCCAAAAAACAGGGGGGCGGGCCAGGCCAGGCACCCGCCAGGACCAGGGCCGGCCGCCGGGCCGCGCCAGGCGCGTCGGCCCCGGAAGCCGGGACCCCCGAGAAGCCCCCCAGAAGGCCTTCCCCCGGCAAGGGCAAGTCCTAGGCCGTCCCGCGGCAGCCTGGGCCCAGAGAGGATCCCGCCTGGCCAGTCCACGGGCCGAGCCCGCCCCCTTCCCCCGGCCCGCCAGGGCCCTCCGCCCGCGCCGCCTTCCCAGGGCGGCCCTTTCAAACGTGGCAGGATTTTGCTAGCATAAGGCTACCTTGGCGTCCCTTTTCCCTCCGAAGACAAGAAAGCGTCACCAGAACCAGCGCCCACGACGGGGCGTCGACAACAACACGCGCGATTGAGGACTTTATGGCCACCGACGGATTGGAACCCCAGACGATACCCAAAAATGGCGACAGCCCCTTCTTCCTCAAGGAAATCAACGAGCAGCCCAGCGCGCTGGCCTATACCCTGGCCCAGTACATGGGGCACAACTCCCAGCTGAAGATGAGTCGCCCGCCTCTGGACGACCAGACCCTCAGGCAGATCAAGAAGACCTACATCACCGCCTGCGGGACCAGCTACCACGCGGCCATGACCGCCCGCTACATAATCGAGGAGCTGGCCCAGATCCCGACCGTGGTCGAGCCGGCCTCCGAGTGCGGCCGCCACCACCTCCTGGTCGACGAGGCCACCCTGGCCGTGGCGGTCTCCCAGTCCGGCAGGAGCCTGGACACCCTGGCCGCCCTGGACCTGGCCAGGCGCAGGGGGGCCTTCACGCTGGCCGTGGTCAACGAGCCCGACTCGCCCCTGGCCGAGGCGGCCATGGGCACCCTCATGACCCTGGCCGGCAAGGTCCGCTCCCAGGCCTCGACCAAGGCCTTCACCTCCCAGTCCCTGGTCCTGGCCCTCCTGGGCCTGAGACTGGCCCAGAGCCGCAGCCTCCTGCGGAAGGAGTGGCGCCAGGAGATCGAGAGCTTCTCCAGGATCCCGGAGATGATACGGGAGGCCCTGATGAAGAGGGAGCTGGAGCCCAGGGTGGCGGAGGTGGCCAGGTTCCTGGCACCCTACTCGCAGGCCTTCATCCTGGCCAGGGGCCACCTCCTGCCCATGGCCCTGGAGGGCGCCCTGAAGCTCAAGGAGGTGGCCAGGATCCACGCCGAGGGCTATCTGGCCGGCGAGTTCGGCCACGGCCCCCTGGCCATGGCCGGCCCGTCCACGCCCATCGTCATGTTTTCCTTCTCCGACGAGCAGGAGGCCGACAGCCTGGCCCTGGCCTTCGAGCTCAAGGCCAGGAGCGCCCCCCTGATCCTGATTTCCGAGGATGGCCCCAAGAAGGACCAGGCCCTGGCCAGCGTGGCCGATTTCTTCGTGCCCCTGCCGCAGGTCCCGTCACGCCTCAGGCCCATGGTGGCCGTCATCCCGCTGCAGCTGCTGGCCTACTACCTGGGCTTTCTGAGGGGCCTGGACGTGGACCGCCCGGGAGGGACCCTGCGGCCGGACATCCAGAGCTGCGGCCCGGGCCTGCCGGCCGGCCGCAAGGGGACCAGCGTGCCCGCCGTCGGCCTCTCGGGCCGCGGCTAGAAACGGGGGTATGGGCTCAAATGAGAGTCTTATCAGGCATACAGCCGTCAGGCAGCCTCCACATAGGCAATTTCTTCGGCATGATGAGGTCGATGATCGGCTGGCAGGAGAAGAGCGAGCTCTACTGCTTCATCGTGAACCTGCATGCGCTGACGACCGTGACCGACGGGGCCCTCCTGGCCAGGAACACCATGGAGGCGGCCATGGATTTTCTGGCCCTGGGCCTGGACCCGGGGAAAAGCACCTTCTGGGTCCAGGGGGACGTGCCCGAGCACGCCGAGCTGACCTGGATACTCCACAACCATACCTCCATGGGCCTTCTGGAGAGGAGCCACTCCTACAAGGACAAGATCGCCCGGAACCTGACGCCCAGCCACGGCCTGTTCGCCTACCCCGTCCTCATGGCCGCCGACATCCTCCTCTACCAGGCCAACCTGGTGCCGGTCGGCCGGGACCAGAAGCAGCACCTGGAGATAGCCAGGGACATCGCCGGGGCCTTCAACCACGCCTACGGGGAGACCTTCGTC
This sequence comes from Deltaproteobacteria bacterium, assembly GCA_031264145.1. Lineage (GTDB taxonomy): Bacteria > Desulfobacterota > Desulfarculia > Adiutricales > Adiutricaceae > JAIRNQ01. Next base: position 10,641 of record JAISEK010000019.1, on the reverse strand, counting down.
CTGCCGGAGCCGGGGATTGACGACGATCTGGCCACCATCCCAGGGATAGATGGCCAGAAGATGAGCAAGAGCTACGGCAACGCCATCGACATATTCCTGGAAAAGGACGAGCTGGCGCACAGGGTCATGTCGATCGTGACCGACGCCAGGGCCGTCTCCGACGTGAAGGACCCCGACGCCTGCAACCTTTTCGGCATCTACCGGCTCTTCGTCGGCCCGGAGGACCAGGCCGAGCTCAGGGAGCGCTACCTGAGGCCGGGCCTCAAGTACTCCGCGGTCAAGAAGGAACTGATCGAGATCATCTGGGACTTCTTCGCGCCCTTCCGGGAGAGGCGCCACGAGCTGGCCAGGAGGCCGGACACCGTGAGGCAGATCATGGCCGACGGGGCCGTGAGGGCCCGCAAGGTGGCCACCATCACCATGGACATAGTGAGGGAGAAGACCGGCCTCATCTACTGAGGCCCTAACAGGGACGTTTTGGAATCAGATCCCAAACGTTGTTGAGCTCCATTGCCTTACCGGCCCACATTTCGCAAAGTTCTTGTTCGTGAGTACGAGTATAGGTTTATCTTTGGTGCTATCGCACCAAAGACTGGTCAGCTAAATTATATAATGAGAGATAATATGAAAGCTGAAAGTATGTCTCTGTTCTTAAGATATGTAAATAAAAATCATCAAAATAAGTTTATAATTATGGTAGCTGATGAAGATTCTTCTTATGTGTCCAATAAATTAATCATTACAACTAATATAGACTTAATTTATATTAAATATAATGATATACTATTATGAGTTCCCTATCTCAATTATATAGTGCTATACAATTTAATTCCAGTGAAATTGACCAATCTTTACTTGACATTAGTGATAAAACTCGTTCAAATAATTTTACGTGGAACGGTCAATTTTCACCACAATTTATTGAAGTTTTATTAAATAAATATACATATGGCTCTATTGTTGTAGCAGATCCTTTTTTAGGCTCCGGAACAGTTTTATTAGAGTGCGCAAGAAAAAATATCTCAGCTTATGGTGTTGTATTAAATCCATCTGCTTATTATATATCAAAAATTTATGAATATTGTGAGTTTTTAAAAGATGAAAGAATTGATTTATTAAAAAAAGTAGAGGTAATTTTGATAAAATCTCTTATAACCGAAAAACCGTTGGAAGTCCTATCTAGTAATATTAGTGAATGCGAAGATAATACTATAAAAAACTTGCTTTCTCTTTTAATTATTTTGATTGATGTTTTTAAAAATAATTTTTCAAAAATTTTATTAATGTCAAAATGGAGAAAAATAAAAAATATTATTTTAAATTTACCATATACTAAAAAAACAATACAAGCTTATCTTGGCGATGCCAGGAATCTTCCTTACAGTGATAATTATATTGATTTGATAATAACATCGCCACCTTATATCAATGTCTTTAATTATCATCAGAATTATCGTAAATCAGTAGAATTATTGGGCTTTGATGTACTTAATATTGCAAAAAAAGAAGTTGGTTCAAATAGAAAAAATCGGTCAAATCGTCTTTTAACTGTTATTCAATATAGTATTGACATGTCTTTAGCACTTAAAGAAATGGTACGAGTATGTAAACCAGAGGCACGAATAATACTTGTAGTTGGAAGAGAATCAAATGTATTATCTTCTGCAATTTCTAATAGTCAATTAATTTTTGATATAGGAAGCAGAATATTTAGTCTATCACTCCTTCTTAAACAACAACGAGTATTTAAAAACAAATTTGGACAATATATTTATGAAGATATATTGCATTTTTCTAATAAAAATAAGAATAAAGTAACAATTTTAGATCAGGATTTACTTTTATATTCAAGAGAAATTGCAGTTAATATGTTACAATCAAAGTCATTTGCAATAAATATAGATGATAAATTAAGATTCTATTTTTCTGATGCCATTAAAAATTCACATAAGGTCTTTGCATCGGAGGGTTTCAAATGACTTACGGGATACATGGTCAAAAATTGATTTCTGCGCTTGAAAACAAAAAGCTCCCAGCTAGTGATAAACGTGGCCTAGAAGTTGCTTTCAAAAAGTATCAATCTTGGATAGAACGAATTAACTCAGTTAAGGGAGATAATGTTCAACAGCTTGTTGACATATTAGTTAAAGAACTTAATATATACAAAAATTTTATTGATTTAGATTTAATTTTTGACAGTGTTAATAATTTTTTATATCGATAAAAAGGCCAACTTAAACTTGATAATTCTATTTTAGAAGAATTTTTACCAATTCTCGTTCGTAAATCTCTAGATATAAGTATTAAAAACAATACTTGGACTATTGAACCACAAACAGATACTTATTCATCATTATTATTTAAAATTAGTATGAGTAATCCATTGATTGGTGGTGGAATGGCTATAAAAACTAAGTATCAAGACTTTGCATTGACTAAGAAAATTTACCTTAAATCATCCTATAGTGAAAATTTTGATGTAGATAAAACTATTAGTATATCAACTAATCTTGGTTTTATAGTAGCAGAACTCAAAACTAACCTCGATAAAACGATGTTTCAAGAAGCATCTGCGACTGCACATGATGTAAAATTAGCAGTATCGGGTGCAAAATATTACCTTTTATGTGATTTTTTAGATATGACACCTATAAGTTCCTCTGCAACAGATATAGATGAAGTAATAATTTTAAGAAAAGATCGAAGAATTCCCACTAAAATACGTGAAAATTTTTCAACTTATCAAGGTCGGAAAAAAACCGAAAAGATTACATGTTATATCTTAAAAAAAATCCATATTATGCTGATCTTTTTCAACGTTTTATATTTAATGTCTTATCTGTGCTTACTTATGAAAATATAAACGAGATATATATCCTAAAAAATGGCTATTTTTAATATTTTTTAATTATACTATCATTGATTATAAATGTTTATATTTTATAAAACTATAAATGCCTGTTTAACATCCTATCAACATTAATAGAGCATCTCCATTACCTTTGTCTGCTTAAAATAGAAGCTACCTTATGAAAACGACAGGCAGTATTACGCGCCGATGAACACCCTCGCGTTCGACGCGATCTCCAGCTAACACAGTCAGTCCAGGCATGCTTCCCCCGGCAGCTTCTTTTTCCCCTCGCCGCTGGTCGGAAATGTGATGGACAACTGAAACACTGTGTGGGAAAACCTTCTTGAAAAGGCTGAAATCGAAAACTCCCGCTGGCACTACATGCGGCATGAATTCGCCTCCCAGCTTGTTTATGAAAGGTGCCGACCTGAACACCGTGAAGGAACAGATGGGACACGTCGATATGAAGACGACTCTCAGGCACTCATTTCTTGCCCAGGCAAGCAAGTTATAGGCGGTAAAATTGCTGGATTTGCCCGGCTCTCATGAATCAGATAATTGATTATTTTACTTCTTGCAGTAAAACAATAACATGACTAATATTCCAGAGAAAAAATAAAACTCTTGACCCGGTTGCATAAAGTAGGCGTCCCGTTGCTTTTTCCGTACCTTGAGGAGGCAGATCTTTTAGGCATTGGGTATAATAACACACTGCCGAAGTGTCCTCTCTATTTTCAAGTCTGGTTAGTCCGTTTACAATTCTGGCATTTATCCCGTTGAACTGATATTATATTTTGGTTGTGAATATAATTCATCAAAACTAGGCGGTAACTTACGTCCGCTTTTCAAGAGGCATCTTCCGATAATTCGAACTACACGGAACATGGAGCGTTAACGCAATGAAGCCAGAAGATAAAGCCCGCCAGAAGATTGACCAGATGCTGGACCACTCCGGCTACATTGTCCAGGATATCCAGGAATTCAAAAAAACTGCTGCCTGTGGCGTGGCCGTAAGGGAATATCCGACCAACAGCGGCCCCGTGGATTATTTGCTGTTCATTAATGGCTGCCCTATCGGCGTGCTTGAAGCCAAAGCGGAAAATAAAGGAGTTTCCCTCACCACAGTAGTCGAACAGTCCAAACGTTATGCTGAAAGTGGCTTGAAGCATGTCTCCGGAAGGCCTGATATTCGTTTCACTTATGAATCGACTGGTGTTTTGACTCATTTTTGCGACTTCCATGATATAAAGGCCCGTTCTCGGGAAGTATTTTCGTTTCATCGTCCCGAGACGCTGTCGGAACTGCTTAAGGACAGCGGCACACTGCGAAACAGAATGAAATCGTTTCCCAGCTTCAACGGGCAGGGGTTGTTCCGCAAGTGCCAAGTAACTGCCATACGGAATCTTGAACAATCGCTTGCTGACAACAAACCTCGGGCGCTTATTCAGATGGCGACGGGAGCGGGCAAGACCTACACGGCGATAACCTCAGTCTATCGTTTGTTGAAGTATGCCAAAGCAAGGCGTGTGTTGTTTTTAGTCGACACCAAAAATCTCGGCGAACAGGCGGAGGGTGAATTTCTAAAATACAGACCGCCTGACGACGTGCGGCTGTTTGCGGAACTGTACAACGTGCGCCGGCTCAATTCGCCGCATATCCCGCCTGAAACGAAAGTCTGCATCAGCACGATTCAGCGTATGTACTCCATCCTGCGCGGTGAGGAACTTGACGATTCAGTTGAGGAAACGTCGATGAACGAGCAGCGGATTATAGGTAGTCCCCGAGAAGTCGCTTACAATTCTGAGTACCCGCCTGAATTCTTCGATTTCGTTATCATAGATGAGTGCCATCGTTCCATCTACAATGTCTGGCAGCAGGTTTTGGATTATTTCGACGCTTTTTTGATTGGCCTGACCGCAACACCGGATAATCGTACGTTCGGATATTTTAAGCAGAATATTGTCAGCGAGTACACCCACGAACAGGCTGTTTTGGACGATGTGAACGTCGGGCGTGAAGGCACTTATCTCATTGAAACAAACGCTGGAAACAAAGGCGGTGTTATTCTCAAGCAGATTGTGCAGAAGCGCGACCGCTTATCTCGCAGAAAGCGTTGGGAACAACTTGATGACGATTTCACCTATGCGCCGACACAGCTTGATCGCGATGTGGTCAATCCATCGCAGATAAGGGCTGTAATCAGCGCGTTTCGTGATGCGTTATCGGAGATGTTTCCAGACAGAGTGCTTATCTCCCCAGGTCAGACGGAAATTCCCAAAACGCTTATCTTCGCCAAGACGGACAGCCATGCTGACGACATAATCAACACTGTCCGTGAGGTGTTTTCCGAAGGCAACGAGTTTTGCAAAAAAATAACTTACGCCACTGATGACCCTAAAAGCGTCCTTAATTCGTTTCGCAACGACTTTTATCCGCGGATTGCCGTCACGGTTGACATGATAGCCACAGGCACGGACGTAAAACCAATTGAGTGCCTGATATTTATGCGCGATGTTCGGAGTAAAAACTACTTTGAGCAAATGCTCGGACGTGCCACACGGACGCTTGACTATGAAAATCTGCACCGTGTTTCCCCGTCAGCGACTCAACGGAAACTCGGATATATTATTGTGGACGCAGTGGGTGTAACCACCTCTCAAAAAACAACATCGCGTCAATTGGAGCGCAAGCCTTCCGTGTCGCTGAAAGACATAATGATGAGCGTCGCAATGGGGGCGCACGATGACGACACTCTGACCACACTGGCGAGCCGTCTCGCGCGATTGGACAAGGTAATGACCGCCGTCGAAAAAGAGAAGTTTACTGCACTTTGCCATGATGAATGTATATCGCTCGGTATAGCCATAGTGGGCAGTATTGAGGTTCCTTTTGATGGCGAAATCTCAGTTATTGCCATTGCCGAGACCCTGCTGAACGCCTTTGACGAAGACGTAATCGAGGAAGTCGCACGGAAAAAGTTTGACATTGAGGAGGCGCAGGCTATAACAGACGAGCAAATGAAAACCGTCAGCAGGCAAATGGCGATTGCCTCTGCCGTTCCATTCGACAATCCCAAATTACGTGATTATATTGAAAACGTTCGCAAGACTCATGACCAAGTGATTGATAATGTCAATATAGACGAGGTGACGTTCAGCGGCTGGGATTCCGAGCCCGCTAAAAAAGCCGGAGAAGTTATAGAAAGCTTTGCCCGCTTTATCGAGGATAACAAGGACAATATTGACGCCTTGAAAATTATCTACAGCCAGAGCTACCGCAACCGCACGTTGACCCTGCGCATGGTGGAGGAACTCTATGAGATATTGTGGAACCCACCTTACCATCTGACCACGGAAAAGCTGTGGATGGCGTATTCAATTCGCCGTCCCGATAAGGTAAGGCAGAAAAGTGTCATTAATAAACTCGCTGACATTGTCTCGTTGATCCGTTTCCAATTGGGACAAACTGACGACTTGCGCCTATTCTCTGATGTAGTCAATGTCCGTTTCCGTGAATGGATGTTCGACAAAAACGCCGGACACGGACAATTTACCGAGGAGCAGACCGAATGGCTCCAAATGGTGCGCGACCATATTGCCGCATCCATGAGCATCACGGTGGACGACCTCGGCTATACGCCCTTTGACGCAAAAGGCGGGCTTGGCAAGTTTCATCAGCTTTTTGGTGACGAGTATGAGAGCATCCTGAATGAAATGAACCACACGCTTCTTAAAGCGGCGTAATATGGAAGGCTTGAAGTGGCAGACGTTTCAAATGTTGGGCAAAAAATATGGTCAATGGCGAATGCGCTCCGTGACGATGGTATTGGTAAAAGTGACTATCTTGAGCAGCTTACCTACCTGCTGTTCGTGAAAATGGCGGACGAGTATTCTAGGCCGCCCTATAATCGGCAAATCGGTATACCGAAGGATTGCGGTTGGGACAGCTTGCGCGAGAAGAGCGGTGACGAGCTTTTCAAACATTATGAGCAGGTCCTAAAGGCACTTGCTGGTCAACCCGGAACCTTGCAGCAGATTTACACAGGGGCGCAGAATAAAATCTCCAATCCCGCCCAGCTCGCCAAAGTCATCAGTATGGTCGACGGCGAGAATTGGGCGTCAATGTCGTCGGATGTAAAAGGCGATATCTATGAGGATTTGCTTGAAAAAATAGCCGCCGACACCAAGAGCGGCGCAGGGCAGTATTTTACGCCGCGCGCACTCATCAGTGCCATGGTACGATGCGTCCATCCAGAGCCAGACAAAACCGTCGCTGACCCTTGCTGCGGGAGCGGCGGCTTTTTGCTGGCCGTAAAGTTTTATATCGAACGCGAATATGGCCCCGGACTTGACCGCAACCAAAAGGAGTTCTTAAAATTTAAGACATTCAAGGGATGGGAAATCGTCCAAAGCACTTACCGGCTATGCCTGATGAACCTTTTCCTGCACAACATCAGCGACTTCGAGGGAACGCCGCCGATAACACGCGCCGATTCCCTGCTTGCCGATCCCGGCGAAAGGTTTGACTATATCCTCACCAATCCCCCGTTTGGCAAAAAATCATCCATGACGTTCACCAACGAGCAGGGTGAGCAGGAGCGGGAGGATTTGACCTATAGCCGCCAAGACTTTTGGGCGACGACTTCCAACAAACAGCTTAACTTCGTCCAGCATATCCACACGCTCCTAAAAACGACAGGTACGGCGGCGGTTGTCGTGCCAGATAATGTGCTTTTTGAGGGTGGTGCGGGTGAAATCGTCCGTAAAAAACTCCTTGAAACCACAGACCTGCACACTATCTTACGCCTGCCCACAGGTATTTTTTACGCCCAGGGCGTCAAGGCGAATGTAATTTTTTTCGACAACCATGTCGCCGCTCCATCGCACCAAACGAAAGCAGTCTGGATTTACGACTATCGCACCGGCATACACCACACGCTGAAAAAGAATCCTCTTCGCGAAAGTGACCTTGACGATTTCGTGAAGTGCTACAACATTGAAAATCGCCATCACCGCATGGAGACCTACAATTCGGACAAGAATCCCGGCGGGCGGTGGCGTAGGTTTACCTATGACGAGATCATTTCTCGCGACAAAACGAGTCTCGACATCACTTGGATAAAATCGGGAGACAGCACTGACGATTATACTCTTGCTGAGTTGATTGACTTAATCAAGGGAAAATCATCCGCCATTGCGACGGCAATAAATAATTTGGAACAGCTTATCGGTGAGGTGAACGAGTGAACACAAAGCATCTCCGCCAAAAAATCCTTGATCTCGCCATTCGCGGAAAGCTCGTTCCGCAAGATCCGGCAGACGAGCCCGCTTCGGTATTGCTGGAACGCATCCGAACCGAAAAAGAGCGGCTCAGAATAAGGGGAAAAATAAAGCCAAACAATAAGAACAGCACTATTTTTCGTAATGAAGATAAATCGCATTATGAGCAGTTGCCGCCTGGTTGGGAGTGGTGTAGGTTGGGAGAGATGTGTTTAGCTTTTCAATATGGGACTTCACAAAAATCTGATAAAAAGGGTAGAGTCGCAGTTTTAAGAATGGGTAATATTAAAAATGGCGAAATTGATTATTCAGATTTAGTATTCACTTCTGATGAAAGTGATATAAAAAAATATGAATTGAAGCCTCATGAGCTATTGTTCAATCGTACTAATAGTCCTGAATGGGTTGGTAAAACGGCCATTTATCGTGGTGAAATTCCAGCTATATTTGCTGGATATATCATTAAAATAAAACCTGTAATAGTAAATCCATTTTACTTAAACTACATAATGAATAGTAAATATCATAGAAATATCTGCCTTCAGGTCAAAACAGACGGAGTGAATCAATCGAATATAAATGCTCAAAAATTATCATACTTCGTTTATCCTATTCCGCCACTGGCCGAGCAACACCGTATTGTTACTACCATTAAGTCCGCCTTTGAGATAATAGATGAAATCGAACGTAGTAAAACCGACCTACAAGCCGCCGTCACTACCGCCAAGTCTAAAATTCTTTCCCTTGCTATACGCGGCAAACTTGTCCCCCAAGACCCGAACGACGAACCAGCATCTGTGCTACTAGAACGCATCCGCGCCGAGCGGCAAAAACTCATCAAAGCAGGCAGAATCAAGCCATCCAAAAATGAAAGCGCCATATTTCGAGGCTGTGATAACTCTTATTACACAGGCTTGCCAGACTCATGGATAGTGGCAAGGATTTGTGATGTGTGCGAACCGCAGGAAACAAAACGGCCAGCAGGGGAATCTTTCCGCTATATTGACATTGAGGCGATTGATAATAAACGACATAGTGTGACCGAACCAACGACCGTTAGAACAAACCACGCACCAAGTCGTGCTGCAAAGGGCGTTCGTACGGGAGATACACTCTTTTCTATGGTTAGACCATACCTTGAAAACATCGCCTTCGTCACCGATGAGTTAAGCGATTGCATTGCTTCGACAGGCTTTTACGTCTGTCGCCCTTTGCCTGAAATTGTATTCCCGAGTTATATGTACCATTATCTCACATCAAGCTATACAATAACTGGAATAAACACATATATGCGTGGAGATAATTCGCCCGCAATCAGAAAAGACGAAATGGATAGCTTCCCGATACCTGTCCCGCCTTTCGATGAACAGAAACGAATTGTTGTTGCTATTGAAACGGCGTTTGAGCAGTTGGACAGCATAGCCACCACGCTCGTATAAAGGTGAAGCACTCCATAATACTCGGAGTGTTTTGTGCTTTTACCATGTGACGATTTTGTCAACCAAAGCCTGCTGTTCGCTTGCTGTCCTCCGTAAGTAAATCCGTGTCGTTTCGATGCTCTCATGACCCATCAAGTCAGCGAGCAGAGCGATGTCGTTGTACTTCTCAAGGAAGTTTTTAGCGAATCGATGTCGGAAGGAGTGGGGATAGACAACCTTGGTGTCCAGTCCGTATTTTTCAGCGTAGTTTTTCAACTGCTGTGATATGCCTCGCGTGGTAATGCGCTGACCAAAACGATTGAGAAAAAGATAGCCGGAACTCCTATTCATTTCTTCCAGCCAGTTAACGGTTTCGAGTTTCAGCTTTTTCGGAATGTAGAGCCGCCGCAACTTGCCGCCTTTCGTGTAGAGGTCGAAGTATCCTGCGTGGACGTGTTCAACCTTGATTTGCACAAGTTCGCTGACCCGCGCCCCGGTCGCCGCCAGATACCAGACGGCGAAATACCATTCGATATTGCCGTCCTTCTTCAGCGACTTTTTGAGAAAAGTGTAATCGGCATTGCTGATGACGTTCTCCAAAAAGTTCTTCTGCTGTACCTTGACGAATTTCAGCTGAAGTTTGTCCTCGCCTAAAAAGACAAGATACTTGTTGATTGCCTGAATCCGTAGGTTGACGGTCTTTGGCTTGTACTTCTCCAATAAGAACCCTTTGTACGTCAGCAAGTTCTCGGTGCTTACCCCGTCATAATTGGACAGGTAAAAATCTACCGTCCACATATACGAAGTGATGGTGTTTTCCGAAAGATTGGCCTTTCGGAGTTGGGCCTCAAATTGCTCTCTCATAAGCAAAACCTCCGTGTGATGATTCCGTGATAGTCACGGTTAAATCATTTTACACGGGGGTCAAAAACTGCCTGTTGCTCTTATTATGAGAAGATAGGCAGTGAGTGGCTTGACATTGATGAACAGATACTTTTTGACATCCCTAAATCATGGGAATGGTACAGACTATCAAGCTATTGGGAATTGTTATCTGGTCGTGACTTGACTCCGGCTGAGTACAATGACAGCG
>JAISEK010000111.1 GCA_031264145.1 Deltaproteobacteria bacterium | reverse complement strand
AAGGCAAAGGACTTCAAGCCAGCTGACCTGGGGCAGCTGCCTGATGGTCTGAAGGGCAAACACTTGCACGGGTCGGAAATTTTATAATGACAAGGGCAAGGAATTCCTGCCGTCAAGATTGGCCGCCGCATCAAGGACAGGGGCCTCAACCCTTTTTTGTGGGACGCAAGGGCTGGTTTTAGGCCAGACGGGCAAAGAAAACCCGGCCAGGGTAGCCTGGCCGGGTTTTCTTTGCCCTGGGCCGGGACTGGCCCGGCTGGGGGAGGGGGGCAGGGCTAATTGGAATTGGCGGGGACCACCGAGAGGGTCTGGCCGGGGCCGCGCCCGTAGACCTCGGGGGAGTACATCTCCTCGGCCCGGGGGCCGGGCACCTGGTAGGTGCCCAGGGTGACTGGCCTGACCAGGTAGGAGAAGGTGTAGACGCCGGCGGGGAGGAAGTCGGCGTAGACGGAGACCCTGTCCGGCCAGATCTCCTGGTGGTCGAACCAGAAGCTGTCGGTGTATTTCCAGCCCGTGGACTCGGGGTCGGTCCCGGGCACGAGGGTCTGGTCCTCGGAAAGGAACCTCAGGTTGATGGTCTCGAAGCCGGCGGGGATCCTGTCCTCGAGGACCAGATCGTGCCTGTCCTCGGGGGTCATCAGGGTCACGGTCACCTGGACCACCTGGCCCCGCTTGAAGGAGGAAAGGCCAGGGGAGGAGGCCTCGGGCCGCAGGACCGAGTAGGAGCGGGAAATGGACAGCGAGGAGGGGTTGTCGGCCGAGAGATCCGGGGCCAGGGGGGCGAAGGAAAGGCGGACCGTGGCCCAGGCCTCGCCGGTGCCCTCGGAGCTGATGTCGAGGGTCTTCGCGCCCGAGAGGGCGGAGATGGGCTCCGTGGCCCTGGCCGGCGGCGTTAGGGGCGAGCTGAAGACGGCCGAGAGCAGCTCCTTGTCGCCCAGGGTGGCCGAGATGGACAGATCTGGGTCCTCTGGCTCGGCCAGGGCCAGATAGGACGAGAGGGCCAGGAGGGCGTGGACGTTGGACTGGGTCGAGGAGAAGCTGCCCCTGGAGGCCCTGGAGACCAGATCGCGGACCAGCTGGGGGATGAACTCGTTGTGGGGGGCGGTCTGGCAAAGCGCCAGGAGGGCCATGGCCGTGAGCTTGTCGTCGTCCGCCCAGATCCAGGGGCTTTTGGGGACCTCGGAGAAATGGGCCTGGCCGGGCGCGAGGGAGAGGCTGTTCTGGAGGAGCGAGATGGCGTCGCGCAGCATCTGGCTGCGGCTGGCGGACGGGGGCAGGTAGCCCAGGCCCCTTATGAGGTTTACCAGGTCAGCCAGGGGGAGGGTCTCCCTCTTGAGGAAGAGGACCTCAAGGAACGAGGAGACCGGCTCCCCGGACCTGGCCAGGACCATGGCGGCGTAGGCGGTCATGGAGTCTATGGCCTCGGGGCCGTACCAGTCCCTGGAATTGGCCTTGGGGTCGCCGATGACGGACGAGAGGTAGCCGACGGCGTCGCCGATGAGGACGGGGGGGACATCGAAGTCGGCATCCCTGGCCTCCAGGAGGAACTCGAGGACATAGGCCGAGACGATCGGGGAGCGGCCCTCCCAGCCGAACGTGCCGGGCCAAGGGTCATAGCCGCCCTCCTTGTTGGAGCTCGCGACGAGGGCCATGTGCTCCCGCACCCTGGCCTCGGCCTGGGCGACCTCCTCCGGGGAGAGGCCGAGACGGTCCCTCAGCCTGATGGAGATCAGGTGCCCGAGGGCCTTGGAGGTCAGCTGCTCCATGCAGGCGTGGGGATAGTCCCGGAGAAAGGCCAGGGGGCCGGCCAGGAGGCCGACCAGGCTGGGGGAAAGCTCCAGGGAGAGCCCGCCCCTCTGCTGGTCGAGACCCTCCGGGAGGGCCAGATCGACGGGGGTGAGGCCGGGCGACAGCTGGCGGTAGCTGGCCTGGGTCACGAGGGCGTTGACCGGGACGACGGGGATCTCGTACCTGGCGGAGTCGGTCTGCCCGTCCATGTCGACCGCGAAGGTGAAGCCGGCCGTGCCCAGGACGGAGGCCTTGACCTGGAAGCCCACCTCCAGGCTTTGGCCCGGGGCCAGGGAGACCTCCTTCTCGCTGAAGGCGTCCACTATCTCCACGTTGTCGGCGGACAGGGAGACCTTGGCCTGGCCGGGCCTGTCGGATCGGTTGGTCACGGTCGCGGCGGCCACGAAGTCGTCCCCCAGCGAGGAGTAGGCCGGGAGAGAGGGGCGCAGGAGAACGTCCTTGGTCACCAGGAAGTCCTTCTGCCCGGTCCCGGAAAGGCGCCCGTGGCCGGTGGCCACGGCGTATATCTTGAAGGTGGTCAGGTTGTCCGGGAGGGAAAAGGAGACCTGGGCGGTCCCGTCGGGGGAGACGGGCACGCTCGGCTCGAAGAAGGCCAGGTTCCTGAAGTCGCTCCTCGGGTCGTCGGACTTGGCCATGGACTCGGCCAGGGCCATGGCCCCGCCGCCGGCATCCACGCCCCCCTTGAGGGCCAGGTTGCGCCTGCCCATCAGGATGGCGATGGGGTTGACCGTGAGGACGGAGAGGGGCCGGTCGGAGGAGAAGATCCTGTCCGGGAAATAGCCCTCGTCTCCGAGCAGCTGGACCAGGGTGGCATCGACCACGGCCAGGGCGATTTCGGATTCCCCGGCCTCGGCCCCGTCCTGGCCGGCGACCCTGATATTCACCCTGACCTGGTCGCCGGGGGCGTAGATCTCCGCGTCGGTCTGGACGTCGACCGAGAGGATGTCGGCCCTGGAGGGGATCCTGAGGGACAGGTAGCCCTTCCTGGTGGCCGGCTTGCCCAGGTCGACGTTGTCGTCGTCGGGCTCCTCGGCAATCCTGCCCCGGCTGAGGATGACCGAGACGAAGAGGTTGGGCCCGTCATCGGGGCCGATGGGGATCTCCAGGATGGGGGTCTGGCCCTGGACGTCGACCAGGGAGGCCTCCCTCACGCCGGAGCGCTCGACGGTCACCAGGGCCTGGGCCTCGGAGAAGGGGCTCTGGACGAGTATCCTGGCCGTGTCGCCGGGGGCGTAGGCCTCCCGGTCGGGGATCAGGGTCAGGCCCTCGTCCCTGGAGGGGAGCCAGCCGACCGGGCCGTCGCCGTGGACGTAGAAGCTGACGGAGGACTCGTTGGCCCGTCCCTGGTCGTCCTTGAGGGACGCCTTTACCCAGTAGAAGCCGGCCCTGGGAGGCACCAGCTCGACGGAGGAGGGGCCGTCCGGGGAGGAGGTCACGGAAATCTCCCGCACCACCTTGTCGGAGGCCCTGGACGAGTAATCGTAGAATCCCCCGGAGGTGCGGCGGCGGACCGTGTTCCAGCTTCTCTGGAAGAGGGTTATGTCGACCTGGCTCTTGACCAGGGTCCCGTCCAGGGAGGCCGCGGCGAAGTCGAGGGCAAGGGGCTGGCCGGCCTGGCCCAGAAACTCCCTGGTCTTGAGGGCGGGGTAGACGGAAGCCGGGTGGGCCAGGATGTCGGCCGTCTTGTAGACGGAGCGGCTGTCGACGTCCTGGGCCCCAAGATGGACGGTCAGCTGCCTGGGCCTGGGCCTGGCGGCAGGCTCCAGGTCCAGGGCGAAGAGCAGGCGGCCCTGGGAGTCAAGGGTTCCCTGGCCGGAAAGGAGGATGCCCACTACCGGCCCATAATCGTCGTCCTCGGTCCCCTCATCGTCGAGGACCGACATGGCGTTGACCAGGGAATACCCGGGCAGGGTCGGGAGGCTGAAGTCGAGGACGTCCTGGGAGGAGAAGGAGTACTCCGCCGGGCGGTTGGCCACCGGCCCGCCGAAGTGGTAGAGGGCCTGGGCGGCCACCTCGACCCTCTGGCCGGAAACGGTCTCCCTCGGGAGGTCCTCATAGGCGATGCCGAAGGCCGGGGCCCTGAAGTTCTCCACCTGGAAATTCCCGTAGTGGACCAGCCCGGGGATGGAGAAGACGTATGGAGCGCCCTCCACGTCGGTCGAGGGATCCTTGGCCAGCAGGACGTAATACGTGCCGAGCCTGGCATTGTCCGGGAGCTGGAACTCCAGGCTGCCCGTCCCCAGGGGGCCAATCTCGACGGGGATCTCCGCCACTAGGCGGTCGTCGTTGGCGATGACCGCCTTGGCCGGCCCCGGCGGCAGATCGGCCACCTCCTCGCCGTTGACCTCCCTGGCTATGAGCTTGAGGCCCACCTTCTCGCCGGGCCTGTAGACTGGCTGGCTGGCCATGACGAAGCCGAGGTCGGGATTGGGCCCGAAGGGGCTCTGGGGGTAGCGGTCCAGATTCATGACGTAGGGCTCGAAGCCCTCGTTCCAGGCCAGGTTCCACAGGGTCATCTGCCTCTGGTCCTTGGCCACGACGAAGAGGGAGAGGTAACCGCTGGACGGCCAGTCGCCGTCGTCCTGGCCGCTGGCGATTCTGGCCAGCTCCTGGCCCCCTGGCAGCCAGGCCAGGCCGTCGGGCCCGCTTTGGCCCTGCCAGAGACTTTGGCCGCTGGGCGTGACGATTTCCAGGGAGACCCCGCCAAGGCCCCGGCCGGAAGCCAGATCCGTCGTCCAGGCCAGGCCGGTCGTCCGGCCAATCTTGACGGTCAGCCCCAGATCGGAGATCTGGAACATGGAGAAGGACTGGTTTTTCTCGTCGGGGACGGTCAGGACCAGGAAATGCCCCAGGCGGTCCTGGCCGAAAAGGCCCTCCAGGTCCAGGCCCATCCGGACCGGGCCGTCGACGGCCCCGTCCGGGGGCCTGAACTCCTGGGACACGGGGCTGGCGTTCCGGGACAGGAAGTCGAGGCCCGCCTTGTAGTCATGGGCGTAGCCATGGCCGAGGTCGGCCTTGGAGAGGACGATCAGCTCCCTGGCCTGGTCCTGGGAAAGGGCGTAGCCCAGGACCCTGAAGGACGGCGTGTTGACGGCCTCGACGGGGATGATTGGCCTGGTCCCCGTCTCAAGGATCGCGGTCCGCGAGTCTATGGCGACGGAGGGCCGATAGGAGCCGGTCCTGAACGAGACGACCTGGTCCTCCTCCAGGACCTGCCCATAGACGTCCTTGAGCCCGGCCTTGACGGTGAAGGAGTAGGCGGACCTCGATTTCAGGTTGGCCGGGTAGAAGGAGATGCTCGTTCTGAGGCCGTCGGCATGGTCCCAGCCCATGTCGTCCTGTTCCGTGGCCTCCTCGGGGGCCTCCTCGGGCTGGCCCGAGGCCTGGGGGCCATCGTCCTGGGGAGACCCAGGGGAAGGCGCCTGGCCGGCCTCGCCGCCGGGCTTGGGCCCCAGGACCCGTCTCTTCAGCTCATCGAGGGCCGGGAAGGGAGGGTCGGACTCTATTTTGGCCAGGGCCTCGGACAGGGCGACTGGGTTGTTGAACTCTATGGACAGGTAGTCGTCGGGGGACTTCATGACCAGGAGCCCGTTCTCGTCCTCCGGGCCATAGAGGGAGGCCTCGAGGGGGCCGTAGGTCCTGTCGGAGAAGACCGTGATGGGCAGGGCCGTGGGCTCGGGGCCGGCCAGGGAGACCAGGCCGGGCTCGACGACTAGGCTGTAGGGGGTATCACGGGGAAGATCCCCGGCCGGCCTGATCCTCACCTCCCGGAAGCCCGATGGCCGCCCGCCGTCCTCGTCGGTCTCGGCCTCGATGGGCACCCTGAAGGGCCGCCCGGCGCCGTCCTGGCCCTCGAAGAAGCCCTTGGCCTTGAGGGAGGCCAGGTCCGGAGACTGGTTGAAGAAGACGGTCAGCGAGGGCCGCAGGGGGGTCGGGTCAGGGACGTAGGTGTTCCGGTAGGAGCTGACGACCTCCACCGGCGGGAGGGACAGGGATATCCGCCGCTCGTCGGCCAGGACGTCCCCGGAAAGGGAGGCCAGGCCCGCCCCGAGGGTGACCGAGAGGCTGAGCGAGCCAAAGAGCGGCTCGTCCGGGACGAAGGCCAGACAATACTGGTTGAGCCATCTGAGCCGCCCCGGCAGGGGCGGGTCCAGGACCATCAGGGACTGGTCGGCGGAGTCGTAGTCGCCCAGGGCCACCATGGGCTGGTTGAACATGGCCACTATCTGGGTGAGCTTGCTGGTCTGGCCGTCGGGCAGGAACTGCAGCACGCGGAGGCCGGAGCCGGAGGCGGGCAGGGGGGCCGACTGGGTCTGGTCGGCGGTGGCCGCGGCCTCGGCCGGCGCCTCTTCCCTCTGGGTGGCCGGGGCGCCCTCGCCAGACCTCTCCTCCTGGCCGCAGCCGGCCAGGAGGGCGATTAGGGCCAAAACCAGCAGATAGGGGAGGCGTTCGATGGCTTTCATTGGTGGCTCCTTCGGCGGCTGAGAAGGCATTGCGGCGACGATGGCGCCGGAAATGGGGGCGGGACATCGAGAAAACGGGGTCTTGGAATTTATGGATATAGATATGTTCTGATGATGGTGGCAATCAGCTGGCCCAGTCTTGGCGGCGGGGGCCCTTTCCGGCCTCGATCGGCGAGACGGCGGCGGGGGCCGGCGGCGGCAAGGAAAGCGAGGCCAGGGGCCCGATAAGACCGTGGATGAATCCTAGCACAGAAAGCCAGGCAAAAAAAAGCCCGTCAGGGCCCATCCCGGGCCTGGCCGCGGCGGTCCTCCCGGGAAGCGCCGTCCCCATGGGGCGGCGGGCAAAAAAACAGGCCGCCTGGCCCCCGGGGAGGCCTGGCGGCCATGCGCGTGGGCGGGAAGGCCTATTGGGCGATGAAGGCCACGAAGACCAGGGGCTCGGGGCCGGTGTTGTCCAGGCCGTGGCCCTCGCCCCTGGGGCAGTGGGTGAGGTCGCCCTGGCCGACCGGGTGCGGGCTGCGGTCGTTCTCGACGTAGGTGCCCGTCCCGCTGACGACGAGATAGATCTCCTCGTCGTCCGGGTGGGTGTGGTAGCCGACGCTGGCCCCGACCGGCAGGACTATCTGCGCGCCCATGGAAAACCTTGAGCCGTCTATCGGTCTGTCGGGGTTGAAGTAGAACTGGGCATCCATGTGCCCCCTTCCGCCGTATGGCTGGTCCGCCTTGACGCGGTTTGCCTGGCCGCTCTTGATGATCATGGGTATTCCCCGTTGGGGTCCCGGCCCCTGGGGCCGGGGAGGTATTGGTCCCGGCCCTGGGGCCGGGGCCGCTGGTGGGAGGGGCGCCCGTCGCCCCGGAGGGGCTCGGATCGTCCCGGGAAGACACCGGGCGATGGGAAAATTTTTTGAAGGCAAGGCCTTGGAGTTTTGCGTCCAAGTCCGCTAAGACACGAAACAATTATATATAAATCCCTTTAAGGCAGCGGTAAGCCTTGAATAAATTTTTTAAGCCCAAAAAAGGGACTTGAAAAACTAAACAATAACAAGGTATTATAGATGCCATGATCAAGGGTGATTGCAAAATCATCCTATAGGTCATATATGGCAAGGTTTTTTGGATGAAGCCATTTTTAAAAACATTGCCAAAAAAAATATCTGGAATAAAAAGCAAAATAAAACCAGGGGAATAAAAAGCTGAAATTTGCGTTTTGATAATTGCAAAAAATTCGGTACTTTTTTTTGCCCTCCCCCCTTGATTTCGTCCAGATGCGTGATTATATTATCCACGAAGCAGGGACAGCGAAACCTAGAATAACGCCTTGGCGAATTTCAGCGTTTTCGGCCAGCCCATGAGAGGGCCGCTCCCCGCCGCAGGGACGCTTGTCACGGCCGGCCAGGAAATCCGAGGCCGAACCGGAAGTCACGACGCTTTCGGCTGGTCCCGGGAAAGGGTGGCTCCCTGTGGCCAGGAACTAATCCTGGCCGTCCCTGGGATCGAGGCCGAAAACCAGCAGCCTTGAGGGCTGCGAAACAATCCAACACCTATATCAGCTTGTAGCTGATATCCTGCCTACAATAGACTGCACATATACCATTCAACATACAGATGGGGTGTTCCCCGTCGCCTGCCTCAACAGCGGCGGCCACTTAGGTGGCCGCCGTCTTTCTTTCTGGGGGCCGGGATGACCGGCCGTTAGCCCCGGTCCCCCGCCCCGGCGGCGAAGACCGTCCGGCCCCCGACCACCGTCCTGACGACGCGGCCCCTCATCTCCCGGCCCTGGAAGGGGCTGTTGCGGCTTTTGGAAAGGGAGGTCCCGACATCATACTTGAAGGCGGCCTGGGGGTCAAACAGGGTCAGGTCGGCCGCCGACCCCGGCCTCAGGGTGCCCAGGGGGAGCCCCAGGAGCCCAGCCGGCCGCAGGGACATGAGCTCGACCAGCCTCGAGGGCGGCAGCGACAGCTCGGCCATGAGGCCGTGGATCAGCGGGAGGGCCGTCTCCAGGCCGATGACCCCGAAGGCGGCGTCCATGAACTCCACCTCCTTCTCCAGGACGGAGTGGGGGGCGTGGTCGGTGGCGACCAGATCGATGGTCCCGTCGCGGATGCCCTCCCTGAGGGCCTCGAGGTCCGCCGCCGTCCGCAGGGGCGGGTTCATCTTGCGGCAGGTGTCGTAGCCGGCCACGTCCTCGTCGGTCAGGAAGAGATAGTGCGGGGCGGTCTCGCAGGTGACCCTGGTCCCCCCGGCCTTGAACCGCCTCACGAGATCCAGGCTCAGGGCCGAGGAGACGTGGCAGACGTGGACCGGGGCCCCGGTGAGCCTGGCCAGGGCCAGGTCCCTGTAGACGGCCACGGCCTCGGCCTCGGCCGGGATCCCCCGGAGGCCCAGCCTGGTCGAGACCCGGCCCTCGTGGATTTGGCCGCCGTCCGACAGGGGCCCCTCCTGGGCGTGGCTCAGGGCCGCCAGGCCGCAGACCCGGGCGTAGCACAGGACCCGGCGCATGACGGCGGAGTCGGCCACCCAGCGCCCGTCGTCGGTCACGGCCACGGCCCCGGCCTCCCTGAGCTCGGCGTACTCGGTCAGCTCCTGGCCCCTGAGGCCCCTGGTCATGGCCGCGCTCTGGAGGAGCCTGGCCCCCCTGAGGCCCTTGGCCTTGGAAAGGAGGCTGGCGACCAGGCCGGCCTGGTCGACCGGGGGCGAGGTGTTGGGCATGGCCAGGACCGCCGTGAAGCCCCCGGCGGCGGCGGCGGCCAGGCCCGAGGCCAGGTCCTCCTTGTACTCGTGGCCGGGCTCCCTGAGGTGGACGTGCGCGTCGATGAGGCCGGGCAGGACCCACAGCCCGGCGGCGTCGACCACCTGCCGGCCCTCCGTCCCCAGGCCGAGGCCGGGCCCGACCGCGGCCACGCGGCCATCCTCCAGAAGGACGTCGCACGTCCGGTCCAGGTCCTGGGCCGGGTCTATCACCCGGCCGTTCTTTATCGCTAGCGGCTGGCTGGTCATGGTGCCCTCTGGCCCCCTATGGGTAAGGTAAGAATCCGGCGGCCCCCCGGGGGGCGCCCTGGGGCTAGGCCGCCCTGGCCGGGCCCTTGCGCTCGGAATTGTCGACCAGGAGGTACAGGAGGGCCATGCGCACGGCCACGCCGTTGGTCACCTGCTCCAGGATGACCGACTGCGGGCAGTCGTAGACCTCGGGGGTCAGCTCGACCCCCTGGTTGACCGGCCCGGGGTGGAGGAGGAGGCAGCCCGGCTTGGCCAGGGCCAGGCGGGCCCGGTTGAGGCCGTAGACCGAGGCGTACTCCCTGGCCCCCGGGAAGAGCTGCCCGGACTGGCGCTCGAGCTGGATCCTGAGCATGATTATGGCGTCGGCCCCCTCCAGGGCCGGCTCGGGCCGGTCGTGGACGCTGGCCCCGTACTCCTCCTCCAGCCCGCCGACCATCATCGAGGGCGGGCCGCAGACGGCCACCCGGGCCCCCAGGGCCCGGAGGCCGATCATGTTGCTCCGGGCCACCCGGCTGTGGGCGATGTCGCCGATGATGGCCACCTTGAGCCCGTCCAGGCGGCCCAGCCTCTGGCGGATGGTCATGAGATCCAGGAGGGCCTGGGTCGGGTGGGCGTGGGCCCCGTCCCCGGCGTTCAGGACCGGGCAGGCCAGGCGGGAGCCCAAAAACTGCGGGGCCCCCGAGGCCGAGTGCCTGACGACCAGGGCATCGGGGTTCATGGCCATGATGTTGCGGGCCGTGTCCAGGAGGGTCTCGCCCTTGGACATGGACGAGCCGGAGGCCGAGAGGGCTATGGTGTCGGCCGAGAGGCGCTTGGCCGCCACCTCGAAGCTGAGGCGGGTGCGGGTGGAGTTCTCGTGGAAGAAGAGGACGACCAGCTTGCCCCTCAGGGTGGGGACCTTCTTGATCTCCCTCTCGGAGACCTCCCTGAAGCTCTCGGCCGCGTCCAGGATGGCCAGGAGGTGCTCGGCGCCGAACTGGTCGAGGTCAATCAGGTCCTTGGGCCAGGAAAGGTGTTCATGGGCCATCGTTTCCTCCCGCCGGGCCATGCGGGCCGGGGCAAAAAAATACCCCCTGGAGGGGGGATCGTGAAAAAGCCTGCGGCCGGGAGGGGGACCACGGCCGACAGGGGGCCTCGCCATATGCGCCTCCGGCCACGGTCTACTCTATCCGGAGCCACAGGCGGCCTGTCCTGAGCCTTTTGGGGAACGGGAGGCCGGATGACGAGTCCCAGGACCAGTAGAGCCGCCAGGCCTTGCCCCTCAGCAGGGAGGCGTCGACGCTGCCCCATGACCGGGAGTCGTTGGAGTAGTCGCGGTTGTCGCCCATCATGAAGAACTGGTTGGCCGGGACCACGATGGG
Organism: Deltaproteobacteria bacterium; assembly: GCA_031264145.1. Taxonomy (GTDB): domain Bacteria; phylum Desulfobacterota; class Desulfarculia; order Adiutricales; family Adiutricaceae; genus JAIRNQ01. The sequence continues at coordinate 7,686 of JAISEK010000111.1, read as the reverse complement.
CCCGAAGTTCCGGGAGCTCACCGGATAGGGGCTGTCGTAGTGGCCGTGGGGGTCGTCTATCTCGCGGTCGTCTATGAAGATCCGGCCGTTGACGAGCTGGACCTTCTCGCCGGGGAGCCCTATGACCCTCTTGACGAAATCCGTGCCCGGGTCCTTGGGATACTTGAAGATGACCACGTCCCCCCGGGAGGGGAGGCCCGACCCGAACAGGACCCCGTTGGTCAAGGGGTTCCTGATCCCGTAGGAGAACTTGGAGACCAGGACGCGGTCGCCCTCCAGGAAGGTCGGGACCATGGAGCTCGAGGGGATGTGGAAGGCCTGGACGACGAAGCTCCTGATGGTCAGGGCCAGAAGGAGGGCCAGAAAGATGGCCTTGCCGTACTCCCAGCCCTGGACCTTCCAGGCCGCCAGCCCGGTGGCCTTGGCCGCCGGGCCAGGGGCCCCGGGGTTCCTGGAGGGCTGCTTTTTGTCTTTAGGCTTCAAGAGGACACCACCAAGTCTCCGGCCCAGGGTCGAAAATGGATGGGCACGGGCTGGCGCTGGGTTACTGGGGGCCGCCAGGCCGGGGCTGGACATGTCCTGGCCAGAGCCGGCCGCCCCGTGGCCCGGCCAAAGCCACTAGGGATTTTACATCAGGAGCACCCCAAAGTCCAGTTGGCCAGAAAGGCCGAGAGGCTGACAGGCGAGACCAGGGAACGCCCTGAAAAGGCCACGGGAATGGCCGACATGTGTGCCCTGGGCCGGCCATCCGCCAGACGTCTCGCTGGGCCCGTTTGACCCCAGGGCGCTGTATTGGCGGACGGGTCGGCCAGGAACGGTCATCCTCTGAGACCAGGCCGAAGACCCGCCAAAAACGTGCGTCCAATATGTCTGGTTGCCAAGGCAAAAGGCCTGTTTTTTGGATATTATTTAAAAAAATTATTAATAAGAACAAAATTTATATATTTTAATCTTTTAATTTTATTTATATAACAATATAGATATATTGATTGCTAATAGAAAATCAAATACGGTTTGAAAGGGCCTGGAATCACAATCAATGGCCTTCGGCAGGCAGAGCGGGAACCGGGCCATGGCGAAATACCGCGTCGGGCCGCCCTGACCAGGACGTGACCCAGCCCTAGGGTGGCCAATGGCCCGTCTGGCCCGACATGGCGGGCCTGGACACACAAATCCAGTCCGGGCGTCCGTCATTGCGGGGGCCTTGCCCTGGGGCCGCCGTTCGCCATGGGGCCAATTCCGGGAGGACGAAAAGGCCTGCGCTTTTGAGTCCCGTCAAGCCAAAGCCTTGATTACCCAAATAAAACTGGCAATTTGGCGTTTTTTTGGGTACTTTTAACCGTCAATCTTGTCGATTGCCTATCCCTCGGGTGGGGCCCCGGAGGGGAAAGCCTCCTTGGCAGGCCAGCGATGGGCTGGTTTTTTTGGGAAAGTTAAGGTAAGGTAGTTTTACATAATTTCAATAAATATAATTTTTGATTAACAGCATTCAAAACACAGGAGGCAGCCTGATGCCGACGGCCTTCCCCGAAAGAAACCGCTAGGCGAGAAACGAGCCGGCACCGGCCAGAGGGTTCGCCGGCCACCGGCGAACGAGACAGACCGTCCCCCACCGGCCCCAAGACCAGGGACCAGGGCCTACCCGAAGCCGCCATCCGTCCCTGAGGCAAACGGCTCGTCGAGAATCTGTCCCGAATGTTAGAATGGCCCGATGAATCCATCGGGCCATTCCCTGGGCCCGCGGCCTTTCCTGTCCCCTGGCTAGCCGCAAGGCGGCCAAGAGGGACAAGACGCAAAAACCGGGAAAGGAAAAGACTTAAGAAGGATGATAGAGGTAAAGGGAAAACACAACACGGCCATCTGCTATGCCGAGGGGCTGGAAGACTCGGCCCAGAGACAGATCCGGGCACTTTGCGACCGGGAGGAGTTTTCGGGCAGCAGGATCCGGATCATGCCCGACGTCCACGCCGGGATGGGCTGCGTGATCGGCACGACCATGACCATCTCCGACAAGGTGGTCCCGGGCATGGTCGGGGTCGACATAGGCTGCGGCATGGAGACGGTCAGGCTGGGTGAAAGGAGCATCGATTTCCTGGCCCTGGATGACCTGATCCGCCGGGAGATCCCCTCCGGCCGCGAGGTCCGGAGGGAACCCCACCCCCTTTCCGCCGAGCTGGACCTGGGGCGGCTCCGCTGCGCCGGCCGGGTGGACCTAGTCAGGGCCAGGCTCAGCCTCGGGACGCTGGGCGGCGGGAACCACTTCATAGAGATCGATCGCTCGGGCGACGGGGATCTGTTCCTGACGGTCCACTCCGGAAGCCGGCACCTGGGCAAGGAGGTGGCCGAGCTTTACCAGGGCCTGGCCGCCCGGAGCCTCCTGGAGGAGGCGAAAAAGAGGGTCGGGGAGGCGGCCGCCCGCCTCAGGGCCGAGGGCCGGACCACCGACATCGACCAGACGGTGAAGAGGATGATCCGGGAGGCCAGGGACCAGGCCGTCCCGCGGGACCTCTCCTACCTCAGCGGACCCCTCCTCGAGGACTACATCCACGACATGGGGATAGTACAGCGCCTGGCCGCCCTGAACCGCCAGGCCATGGCCCAGGTCATCCTCGACGGGCTGGGCCTGTCCGAGGCCGACCGCTTTTCCACCATCCACAACTACATCGACATCGACCGGATGATCCTCCGCAAGGGCGCCGTCTCGGCCAAAGACGGGGAGCGCCTCCTGATCCCCATCAACATGCGGGACGGGAGCCTCATATGCCTGGGCCGGGGCAACGACGACTGGAACCAGTCGGCCCCCCACGGGGCCGGGCGGACAATGAGCCGCAAGGCGGCCAGGGCCAGGCTGTCACTCCAGGAGTACGTCCGGGAGATGTCCGGCGTCTATTCCTCCTCCGTCGGCCAGGCCACCCTGGACGAGTCGCCCATGGCCTACAAGAGCCTGTCCGAGATCCTGGCCCAGCTGGGCCCGACGGCCGAGGTGGTCCAGAGGATCCTCCCTGTCTACAACTTCAAGGCCAGCGAATAGAAGGCCACGGGGACCAACTTCAGGAAAACAGATCCATTCGTCCTTGGCGGGTATGATTCGGACCTCGGAATTTCTCTAATGGAACTGCCGGCCTGGCCAAGGGCCAGGCACCAGGGCCGGTCGGCCGGCCACCTTGGACCCATGGCAAGGAGGCCGGCTTTCGGTGGCGGGGCCGCGGGCCACTGGTCCCGCCGGCAAGTCCAGGAGGCCCCTGGAGCCGTTCACGGCCGAGTTGGCGTCGCCCTCGGGGACGGCGCGATCCAGGGCCTGGTGCCGGGATGGCTTTCTGCAAAATGAATTCGGCTGCTCTTGTCTCGCTGGGATAGCGTTTCAACGCGGCATATTGGATAAATATCTACAGGCCAAGGTTGATTCTATGAGCCAATCATCTCCCAAGTCATTTAACATCGCTGGCCCATGCGTCCCAGGCGTTCACTATATGCTGCCGGCCATCGAGCGTATTCCGGCGAACGTCGGACACTTGACAGCCACGGACAGTTACTTTGTCCTGTATGCTCCCCGCCAGTCAGGCAAAACCACATCCATAATGGCCTTGCTAAATGAAATAAACCATGAAGGACAATATTATGCCCTTTATTGCAACTTCGAATCACCGCAAAGATTTACCGACCTTGAACGAACAATTCCCATGGTTACGGAAACAATAGTGTCTTCACTGTTGAATTCACCCATAAAAGAACTTTCGCGAGCCAGCAAACGCATTCCTACGTTTGATTCAAAACTTCATAAAGGATTGAGCATAGTCGGGGGAAAGATATCGGACGATTATTTTATCACTTTGACTAACGCCATATCCCTGCCCCTACAGGCTCTCTGCAGAATACTGGATAAGCCTCTTGTCATTTTTATCGATGAGATAGATACCCTATCGGGTGACGTCCTGGTCTCTTGTCTTAGCCAGCTGAGGGAAGGATATATCCAGAGAGATGAAGTCCCCTTTCCAAGCTCCATGGCTTTAATAGGCACGCGCAACATCTGCGACTACAGGGCCAGGATCCGTCCTGACTCCGAGTCCCTGGGCACCTCAGTTCCTTTCAATATCATCAAGGGGGCCTTTACCCTTCCAAATTTTTCCCGGGAGGACGTGGCGGCTCTTTATGGCCAGCACACGGGGGAGACTGGCCAGGCATTCGAGGACGGGGCGGTCGAGCGTGCCATGTTCTGGACCGATGGCCAGCCCTGGCTGGTCAACGCCCTGGCCCATGACGTCATAGCCCGGCAAATGGGAAGGGATTTCATGCGGCCCATCACGGGTGACCATGTTGACCTGGCGGCCGACAGGCTGAAGATCGACATGAACGCGCATGTCGGCTCCCTGGTGGCCCGTCTCCAGGAGCCCAGGGTCAAGAGGGTCATGGTCCCCATCCTGACCGGCGGTGTTCCAGACGACGATGCTTCATTTGAGGACTATAATTATTGCCTTGACATAGGCCTGATCAAGAGACAGCCTGATGGGAGCCATGCCCCGGCCAACCGCATCTATGGCGACGTCATGGTCCGTTGTGTTGAACATGGAATTCCAGGATAGTCTGCCGATGGAACTGGAGGGGCGTCATGTGGGGCCCAAGGGCCAGGATATAAACGGCCTTCTCAAGGACTATCAGATTTTCTGGAGCGGCAACAGCGACAAGATGTCCAATAGGTTCGCCTACCAGGGATGTGACGCCCAGCTTTCCCTCTTCGGGTACATGCGGAAAGCGTTCAACTGGACCATGCGGCTGGTCAAGGAGTTCGCCTCCGGCACGGGCTTCGTGGATGTCTGTGCCTGTTATGGAAGGCAGCGCTATCCCATGGAGCTAAGGATGAAATCCAAAGGCTTATTCCAGGCCGGCAGGCATGAGACGGCTTCTGGCGTACATGGACAGGTGGCGGGCCAAGGAGGGCTGGCTGGTGGTTTTTGACAGGGACTCAAAAAAACCATGGTCCAAGAAGATAGCCTGGGAGACAAAAACCCTGCCAGAGAACATTAAAGTCCATATTGTTGGTTGCTAAGTTGCTTAAATGCTATTGATGTTGTATTTTTTCCATAAAGGCGGCAGGCCCAGTCGAGGGGTTTGGCCCAAAGGCCTGATTGGCCAAGGGGCGTCCAGGCGAATATGGTATACTGCCTGGCAATGAGGCGGAAGAAGGACAACCGGGCCCCTCGCGTCCCCGGCGCGGGGGACCCTGGGCGCCGCCTGTCGGCGGCCCCCCTGGCGACCACTCTGTTGGCCCTGGCCCTGCTTTTGGCGGGCGGCTGCCTGGCGGTTGGCCAGGGAAGCGTCGAGGGGGCCGGCTCGGGAACCGTCCAGGGAACCTATCCTGGGGATCTGGCGGTTCCCGATGACTGGGCGGCGAGGGTCCATGCGGCCATTGTCGAGGAATTCCCGGCCGAGGAAACCAGGGTCTTTTTCCCAGCCCGGCCCAGGCTGGCCAATATCCGCTACCGCTACTGGACGGAAAGGCGCATGGAGGGCCTGGCTGGGCTGGCCGTCGTGAGGAGCCTTGATGGCCGGGCCCTGCTCGGTGGCGGAAGGCAGGCCTGGCAGGCGGTCTATCTCCTGACTCCGGAGGGCGGGGTTGGCTTCCTGTCGGCCAGGCTGGAATGGATTGACGTGGACCCGCCCCTGTACGCCCTTGAGGTCGTCGACCAGACCCATACCAACACCACCAGACTGGCCAGGCCGGTAGGCCTGACGCCCGAGGCCGAGAAGGCCCTGGGGGCGTTCATGGCCGCGCCCCTCGGGGAACTGTCCGGGCCCTTCGAGGCCTTCCAGCCCTGACGGGGGCCTTTCCCGCAAAGCCCGAAACCAAGTTCCCGGAATGGCCTGGCCCAGGCCCGCAGAGAGGTAACGACGATGGCCGACCAGAATGTTGACCCTGCCCAGATAACCCTGGAAGAAGCCCGAGCCGCCCTGGCCGACCCCGAGAAAGGCTCCCTGCGGGTGCTCAAGGCCCTGGGCAGGCATCGGGACCAGTATGCGGCCCATCTGGCCGCCGGGGCCATCGTCCTGGAGGCCGGCAGCGACATTGAGCAGGTCGCCGCCGAGGCCGCCCTGAGGGACTACGCCGAGGAGCTGGCCGAGGACGGGGAGGCCCCGCCCAGGGTCTCCATCATCAGGCCCAAGCCGGCCTTCAAGTAGGGCGCCGGGAACCTCCGTCCCCAGGTCCCCAGCCCGGGCCGTCAACAGGGGAGAAGAGGGGGCCCCCTGGGCGCGGCCCCGGGAAGCCTGCCGCCCGGTCGCCGGCCAAAGGCCAAATGGAGGCCGGGCCATCAAAAGGCGGGAGACCAAGACGGCGCCAGGCCTTGGGCAAAGCCCCGGCAGAGAACGACGCCAAGGGCCGGGGGCGCAAGCCAGGGCCTGGCCCCCCAGGTGTCTTTTATGGGCCTTTTTTGAAATTATAATAAAATCATAACTATAAAACTGTTTACTCCAATATATTTTTTTATTTGCGTTTAAATCAATAGAATTAAATCAATCAGACTAGCAATAATGGTGGTTATCGCCAATCGTTTGGCCAGCATCCCCCTGGGGAAAGGAAGAACCATGCCCAGCAGGCTTGCCGTGGTCTTGGCCGCCATCCTGTCGTTGGCCCTGGCCCCCGACGCGCTTTTCGCCCAGGATGGTCCCCTGACCGAGAAGGAAGTCCAGGCCTATTCCCTGATCTTGTCCTACCCCGAGAGGAGCGGCGAGATTCTGGCCGAGTTCGGGATTTCCGAGGGCCGGATCAGCGCCGTGGACGACGTGATCATGTTCATTGCCCTGAGAAAAGCCGGAGGAGCGAGAGGCAGGGAACTCCAGAACTCTCCCTCAGGCCCGGACGAGGGGCCGATGGTCACCGCGTCGGACGTCAGTCTCTTCGAGAAGTACGAGTCCCAGATGGAAGGGGCCTTCAAGGGCGACATGAGGGAGTAGGGGATTAATAGATAGGCAACATGCGGTGCCGGGGGCCATATTGCCTTGCCGTCCCTTTTGCGGCGGCGGTCCCTCGGCACGGCCCTCCTGGCCTGTGTCCGGCCAAGAGGAAAGAAAAAAGAACATGAACATGATCAGGACACTCGCCCTCGCGGCAATTCTGTCCCTGGCCCCGGCGGCCCTCCTCGCCCAAGACGAAACCCTGTCCAGGGACGACGTCCAGGCCTTCCTGGAGTTCCTGGCCGGCCCTGGGGCGGACAACGATGGGGAGGCCGAAAAGGTCTTTTCCGCCCACCGGATTTCCAGGGAACGGCTCATCAGGGTGAGCGACAAAATCATGTTCATCTATTTCGAGAAAGACCAGGCCAAAGCCAACGGCGGGACGGGCGAAGGGCTTCAGTGGCCCAGGGAAACGACGGTCGGCCGGGTGCCAGTCACGGAAGCCGACGTCAAGGCCTTTGAGGAAAGCGAGGCCGAGATTGTCCAGGCCCTGGACAACTACTCGCGAAGAATGCCGGCCGGGGAATGAACAGGCCCAGTATCGAGTCGAGCGGTCAATCGTGAGCTGGCATGTCTGAAATCGAGAGCCGGTATGCGCTCACTGGCTGAGGCGCGGACCCGCGGCTGTGCCTGGGGCGTGGATCCTGACCATGTCCCGAAGCCTCTTCCTTCACCGCCCCTTGGGCCTGCCAATCGCGATTTCCGGGACGCCGATGGCCGGGCCGCGTTAGCGTGCGT
>JAISEK010000009.1 GCA_031264145.1 Deltaproteobacteria bacterium | reverse complement strand
CGGCAAAAACATGACGGGATGGCTTGGTCAAAAGAAGGCTCGGCAGGTCAAGCCTCGGTCTCATCCGCCTGTATTAATGGTGAGATTGAATCGTGGGTCAGGAATGGCACAATCCCATTCAGGCCAATTCCGGTTCTGGGTCAGGCAGCCTAGCTGTTTCCAATTGCACAGGTGGAACAATTTCCTGCCTAGGTTACTACCAGGACGTCATTTTAAAGCTCAACTCTCCCCTTTAACCAGCTCCGCCCCGACCAAGGAGCGCCCCACTATACCAACCGCCACCTGACGCACAATTTCGTACTCCCGCAAGTCTCTTTGGGCGTAGCCCTTATCAATGATTTGAGTCTTGGCCTCTTCTATGGCCGCGGCCATCAGTTCGGCTTTTATCTCAGCCTCGGTTTTGGTTTTGGCTCTTGATCTGGCTTTGGTCTTTGAATTTGTCCCTGGTGGGTATTTCTTAAACTTGAACTCAAAGATATAAAGACTCTGGCCCGATAATTCCAGCCTCAGGTCCAAACGGCCCTCCGCCGTCGACTCCTCAGATCTTACCTTGAGACTTAAGGCTTTCAGGACAGCCAAGAATACGCTATGGTAATAGTTTTCCAACGGGACATGGATTTCATGGGGAATCCAGTTAAGTATTTCCTTGAAGTGCTCGGCCAAGGCGGCACTGTTTGCCTCGTGCAGGGCCCGACGAAGCCCACGCCCCAAGGCTTTTATGTTCTCCTCTTCGCGACCAGTGAGGGCCTCGACGATCGAGGCGTTTAAGGCCTCGCTCACTTCCTGGTTTGGTTCTCTCAGCGAACAGTTTTTGGAGTCCAGCCATTTGTCGACCGTCAGATAGCCGGTCTGAAAGAGTAGGGGCACCAGTTTGAGGTTGGCCACGTCGACGGCTTCCAGTTCCCTTACGTTCAAGGGATGGGCCTCCACTCGGTTAAGTGCGCCAGGATTATCCCGAATCAGTTCCATTAAAAATGTCGGGGTGGCACTGTTGAACCAGTACGGATCCAATGTTCGTGCGGAAAGGAAATTGACGACAGAAAAGGGATTGAGGACCCTCGTCTTTCCATCCCAGGAGTAGCCGTCGTAAAAGTCATACACCAGCGCCTTAAAATCGGCCAAGGTGGTTTGGGCGGGAAGGAAACCCATCGATTTGTTGAATTCCAAAATCCCTGGGAGGTGCCCTGCCAGACGATCCTCAAACTCGGGAATGGTGAAGCCGCAGATTCCGGCGTAGGCCCTATCCAGGGTCAAATCGTGGTAATTATTAAAGACTGAGAAGAAGGAGGCTTTGGCGAATTTGGTAACCCCTGTGACAAACAGAAACCGCACCCGGCCCTCGTCGGAGAGAGTTTTCAGCTTGCCATAGAAGGAATGAAGCACCGAGCGGTTTTCCCGCGCCCGCACGGGGTCGGCAATGACCGACTGGATGGGGGCGTCATACTCGTCGATGAGAACCGTCGCCTCCACATCCGGTCCGAATTTTTCCATGAGAGCGGCGAATATTTCTCCCAACATGAGGCTTGGCTCAAGGAAAGCGACTTTGAGCCCATTCATAACAGCCGCCCGTCTCAACTCGGAGGAGATGGAATTTTTTAACTCTTCCTTTGTGTCGCAGGCACCAGTCATGCCGATATGGATCACCGGGTATGGGGTGAAGTCATAATCCGATTTGCCTATCCACAAGCCCGTGAACAGTTCCCGGTTCCCCCGAAACAATTCTCTCATGGCCCCCAATAGAAGAGATTTGCCGAACCGTCTAGGCCTGGAGAGGAATAGGCAAGTCTCACTTTTTGCCAGATTGTAAATATACTCGGTTTTATCGATATAAAGAAAGCCTTCTTTTATTATTTTGGAAAATGGCTGTCCTGATTTTGGCAACAACGGCATAGCCTAAACCTCTTGGCGAGTAGACTGAAAATAGGCGATAATATGGCATTTGGCTGTCGTTTGTCGTTAGAAAATCGGCATATCATTGAGTTCGTCAGTATAATTAAGCTTGCGGATCTGTGCGGTGGAAAGCTCGAAACGTTGTTCCCTACCGCAAAGCCGATGTGACGGGCCCAACCCATTGCGGCCACTCGAACGGTGGTGTGTAGGTTCTATGGACATGGCCTTCCACAGTCCGAAAAAGCAAATGAAATGGCTGATTATGCAGCGAATTATCGTAGACGTACCCCCGGTCGACAAAAGTCAGGGCTACGGCACTGTTCAGCAGGGATTTTTTGAATCGGCTTATTATTTTCGAGTTGGGGACATCATGACCACCTTCCATAACTCTTTGAGTTACACGGACAGCATTAATTGTGGGATCGGAAGTTGAAATAAGAAAAAATCTAATAAAATATCCATCTTGTGAAGCTTTTTTTAAAAATTCCAATTTATCTGGTGCTGAAAAAACACTTTCAAACATAAAATTTTTCTTCTCGCATAGACATTCCTCCCGCAATAATTGTGATTTCACAATGGCCTTTTTAACTGCTGAGGGCGAATTCCAATCTCCAAATTCATTTTGGGCGATTTCATCGGGATTGATGGAAACGCAATTCTTGACCCAGTTATGAAGCTTCAACTCTGACGCCAAGGATGTTTTGCCGGAACCATTTGGGCCGGCGACCACTATAAGGATCGGACGTTGCGGCTTATTCTGCAGCGGCGATGTCGTCATGGCCTGGCTCGTCGTTGATAGCGGCTATTTGAGCTGTCAGATCGCTATAAAAATCAGCCAGAGCTTTACGGTTTCTTTGCTCTGCTTTTCGGGTTACGGACGAAACCAGTTCGTTAAGCTCCTCGTCAGTGGGCTCCCTGGTTGGGTCACAAAGATCAACTTGTTTCATTTGTTTCCTTTTCAACAAGGGCAGACAACCTAGGACTTGCCCTCGCTCAATTGATTATAATCCAGATTGCCGCTTATGTTCCATACTTGCGACAACATGATCGGGCTACTGTTATACGGCTTTGCCTGTTTAAGATAGAGATGTTGAATTGCTTGAGTTGCTGGCATTGGCGCAGATCCGCAAGCGTGGAAGGTCACTTCTCTTCCTCTTTTTGTTGGGGGAAACTGCAGCCAGAAGTTCGCCAACGCCAGTTATCTCCGCAAGCCTTCGCCCTGCGTACTCGGCTCAGGCGGCCTCAAGGTTAAAATTACAGCCGCTCCCAACCATGCCAGGCTCCTTCTTTTCGACGACCAATTGGTAAACATACCGCGCACGGGTTGAAGATCATATCAGCGTGTCTGTTTATCTACTGAGCTCAAGTTTTTGATGGTCGGTTCCTCGGGGTCAATGTCTTTGAGTGAAACACAGCCTTTAGGCACCGGAAGCGCATATGGAAACTAAAGGCTGGATACTGGGTTGACTTTTGAATCTTTGATGACTATGGTGCTTCGCTACGGCGTCCTGAACGAGGATACTGGGGCAAAAAAAACTGTTCCGCCTACGCCCAATACGATGCCGCACTGGAATTTGTTGCGCCGGCTTTGCCAGGCGAAATCTATCTTCGGGACCCTCGATTCCACGGCTGACAAATTACGTATGTTGTCCGCATCGACCACAGAATTACAGTCTGGGCAGCATATCTCGGCGTATAAACAGGTGGCGGACAAACCGTCCCCGCATTATGGTTCGTGTTTTAGGCGGCAAAACACCCTGAATATATCATTTGCGCCCGAGGCTGCGAATCGCCTGAATTACCAATGACACATTGGCATGGTGTTATTATACATAGGGCCGAGGAAAAACACAACAATAATTTTTATGAGAGCGCATATATTGATATATTTTTTTAATTTTTTTATATTATTATTGCATATAATATAAAAATAATACTATATTATTTTTATATTATTTTATAAATATAGTATTTCTTACTATTTATAATAATTAATTTATAATTTAATATATATCTTTTAACAGGTATTATTTATAACTAAATACAATAAATTTATTATATATATTATTCATATCTATTGATATAAAATATTAGTTTAAAATACATTAATTAATATTATATATACTATTATATAAAATTGTCTATAAATATCATAGAGATATCTTCTATAAAAATGTGGTATGATTTTGATGATTTAAAAGTTTGATAACGCTTTTGCAGCATAAGCTATCATCTGACACTATAACTGAACACTTTAGCCGTTCAAAAGCGATTTTATAAATAAAATATGTAGAATATGCCATCGGAAAATACTTGATGACTTGTTTGAGTATAGTTATCGGCACACAGTGCCTTTCGGCTGTCCTTGACTCGCCAGTGCCTTTCGGCTATCATCATGTCGCAACTTGTCCATCCAGGCCCCCTGAAAAGGGGATAATAGGGAATCCCGTCAAAGCGGGAGCGAACCCATCGCTGTGAGTCGGGGCCCAAGGCCCTTGCCCGTGAAAAGCCACTGTCCAGCCGGACGGGAAGGCGGGCAGCAAAGACGAGCCAGAAGACCTGCCTGGGGGACGCGGCGCCTTTTTCCCGAGGGGATTGCGGGTAGGGGCGTTCATGATCTGTCAGCGGCCGAGGCAAATGGGAACCCGGCTCCTTTGGGAGTCCGGGTTTTTTGCCGCCCGGCACCCTTACGAGGGACGGGACCCGGCATGGAACTGCGTAGCCTCATAATGGGCCTTTTGGTGGCCGTTTTGGCCTTTGCCGTGAAGACGGGCCTGGGCTGGGCATATCTTTGGCAAAGGCGCGGCCCTGGCCGGAGGTTTTTCCCGTCCCTCATGGTCGTGGCCCTCTACGCCCTGGTTTTCGCCCTCATCCTGGTGCTGGTGCGGAAGATTGACCTTCTCTCGAACTACCGCCTGATCGAGCCCCTGTGGCGTGGCGGCCAGACCCTCCACTGGCTGGTGGCGGCGCTTCTTTTCGTCTGGGGGTTTTGGCTCATGCGCCAGGGAGGCGCTGCCGGGGAAGGCTGTCCGGCCGGGGATGGACCGGGCCGCCCCAAGGGCAGCCTGGGCTTTTTGGCCCTGGTCATCCCTTGCCCGGTCTGCCTCTCGGTGTTGATCATGGCCCTGGCCTGTCTGGCCCTGTATTTTCCCCGCCAGGCCATCCTGGGCGCAGCCATGGTCTTCCTGGGCTTCGTCCTGGTGGCCGCCGCGGCCGGCCTCCTGCTCATACTGGGCCACTGGGGCCAAGGCGACGGCCTGGAACGCTCGCTCGGCCAGGCCATGGCCCTCATCGCCTCCTACTTCATGGTCTCGGCCCTGGTCCTGCCCCAGTTCGGCCAGATTGGGAGGATCTACCGGCTGGCCTCCTATGCCGGGGACATCAGGGACGGCCAGGCCGGCGGCGGCTGGCTGGTCATCGTCGCGCTCCTCGCCTTGGCCCTCCTGGGTTTCGCCCTTGGCCGGCGAAAGGCCCGCGGGGCCCTCGGGCCTGGGTGCCCCGGGGAAACGGCGGCCGCGGTGCCCGGACCAGCTTTGGCCTGCCCATGTCAGGCTTGCCGTACGGGCCCTGGCGGTGCGGGCCCTGACATATGTCATGGATAATTTATGCGTGCTCCAAGTTTTTGATATATTTTATGGCAATGTATGAAAAAACGTGTAGATATTAAACATTTAAAATTATTAGCGAATAAAAACGATTTTAACGCTATATTTAATTTGGGATGTTTGTATTACAAAGGAGAAATTGTAAAAAAGGACTATGCCAAAGCATTTGAATTTTGGATGAGGTTAGCCGATCTAAATGATCCAAGATCTCAATATAATATTGGTTGTATGTATGAAAATGGACTGCATGTCGAGAAAAATTTTGACGAAGCCCTGAAATGGTATAAAATTGCGGCTGACAACGGTTCCCTTGAGGCCCGAGATAGGATTTCCAATTGCCATAAATACGGCCATGGTCTGCCACAGGATCCCAAGAAGTCACACGTCATTGACAAGGCCTCGGCCAAACAAGGCTCTTCCTCAGCCCTCGTGAGGTTGGCCATCTACCACTACGAGAAAGGGACTCCGGAGTCGAGGCGGAAATACCTGCAATTACTGGGGAAGGCCGTCAAGAAAGGCGACGCGCAGGGCATGTACAAACTGGCCCTCAGCTGTCTTTCGGGGGAAAGCGGGATCCTCCAGCCAGACAAGAAGAGGGCCCACGAGTTGCTCCTTAGGTCGGCCAAGAAACACTATCCCGATGCGCAGGCCTGCCTGGGCTACAAATCCATCACGGGGAGGGATTTGCCCCTGAATCCCCAAAAGGGCCTGTCCTGGCTCAAGACCGCGGCCGAGGGCGGCTCCGCCGAGGCCATGAGCAGTCTGGGCATGGTCTATTTCTACGACCATGGGTTTGGCGTTGACCGCGAGGAGGCCTTGAAGTGGATTTCGCGGGCCGCGGAAAAAAAGGACCCGATCGCCCTGCACAATCTTGGGGTCTTCCACCTCATCGGGCTATTGACGGAGAAGGACCTCGCCAAGGCGGCGGCCTATTTTGAGTCGGCGGCCGAAAAGAATTTCTATGCGGCGATGCATAATCTGGCCATCATGCATTTTAGGGGTTTGTTTTTTGACGAGGATAAGGTAGAAGCCTATAACATATTTTTAAAATTGATTACTATTATTAATAAAAATTTATCTAAATATAATGTCAGTAATTATAAATATGGTAATATTTTATTTAATGATACGAGTGAAAATTTAGTTTTTTTAAAATTTTTAGCTGATGAAAAAGAGTTGCCTATATTTTTATTAGTTGATATTATAAAAACAATTAACATAACGAAACCTGATGATATTATAATTATCGATAGTTTAGATAGTCAATATAAGTATGTAATTGATTTAACAACTAGGTGTATAAATAATCAATTGACAGAAGAAGAAAAAAATGATAAATCGCTTAAATATACACAATATTTTTCAGTAGAAGATGCTAAACGTGACTTATATTTTTTTAAAACAGGTTTATGCGGTTTTTATTTTAGTGAAACACCTATAAATATTTGCAAATAATTTAATTATTCAAGCATCAATGGTTATATATAAATGTTATTTTGCAAAATTATGCATGATTGTCGCAAATCAGTTTCAGGTTTTCCGAGTCCCTTCCGTGCCCTTGCCAGGACTTTTCGTCGCGGCGCGACATCCATTTCCAGGACCGGGAGTCAAACCATCACAAACAATCGCGGCGCATGGCCCAAAACCGCCTGGCGGGAACACCCTTCCGGCCGCGGTGGCGCCCCCAGGGCTGGCCCGCCGCAAGCCCCATCAAGTCGCCGCCCCATGCCCTGATGGCCGACGGGCGGCCCCTCGCCGGGTGGTCCGGCAAGGGTTTTTCGCCAGTGGGAGTCCCATGAACTTCGGCGCCCTAATCCAGTCAATCCTGTACCTCATCTCATCCTCGCTCCTGTACCCGGCCATGGTCGTCCTCTTGGTGGCCTTCGTCGGGCTGGTCATATCCTTCGGGGCCTTCCTGGCCGAGTGGTCCGAGAGGGCCCGCCTGCGGAGGCCCAAGGAATCCGACTGGCCGGCCATCCTGAGGGGCCGGAGGTGGCTGGAACATGGCCTGGGCCAGGCCCTGGCCAGGCTCGACCAGCTGCTGGCCGTCTCCGGGGCCTCCTGGCTGGAGGCCGAGCGCCTGTTCCAGGAAGTGGCCTCCCAGGCCAGGGGCAAGCTCGACTTCCTGCGCGTCCTGGTGCGACTGGGGCCCTCGACCGGCCTCATCGCCACCCTCATCCCCATGAGCACAGGCCTGGCCGGCCTTGGCCAGGGCGACATGAGCCGCCTCTCGGCCGACCTCGTGGTCGCCTTCACGGCCACCATCGTCGGGCTTTTCGTGGGCGTGACCGCCTTCGTGCTCCACGCCGTCCGCGGCCGCTGGCTGGAGGCCGATCTCGGGGAGCTGGAACTGGTGTTCGAGGCCAGGACCGAGGCCCGCCTTGGGCCCAGGAAGGACTGATCCGCCGCCGCCAGGCCGGCGGCGCGCCGCGGCGGGTTGCCGCCGCCAGGGGGGAGAGACATGCCAAGGTCCCGTCTATCGGGCCGCCGCCGTGGCGGCGTCGGCCTCAAGGAGGCCGACGACCCCATGCTGGCGGTCATAAACCTGATCGACATCTTCCTGGTCTTCATCGTGGCCGTGCTCATCAGCCTTCTCTCGGCCATGGGCCTGGGCGACCTTCTGGACGGCCAGTCCACGGTGACCGTGGTCACCGAGTCGCCAGGGGGCGAGATGACCATCATCTCCAAGACGCCCAACAGCCTGGAGGCGACCAGGATCACCAGGACCGAGGCCGAGGGCAGGGGAGTGCGCCTGGGGGTGGCCTATCGGCTGGAGGACGGCAGCATGGTCTATCTCCCGGATGGCGAGTAGGCCGCCGGTCATCATGGAACCCTTCATGGCCGGGCCATCCGGCGGGGGAGGCAAAAGCATGTGGCGAGCGATGGTTTCCCTCATCCTGGCGGCGTTGGGCCTGGCCCTGGCCCCCGGGTGGCTTTGGGCCTGGGGCGGCCGGCTGTCGCTACTGGTGACCGACTCCGACAGCTACATGGTCCAGAAGGCCGTCGGGGACCTCGACTTGCCCGAGGGCCTCGAGGCCAGGGCCTTTTGCCTGAGGGATCTGGCCGAGAGCGAGGAGTCTGCCCGGTTCCTTGACCAGAGCCGGATCGTCATCGTCGACGTCATGGACGACGATCTCTCCGGCCACGTGCTGGGACGGGGACTTGTCGGCCGGGCCAGGGTGCTGGCCCTCAGGGGCTCCAAGGACGACGAGGCCCTCGTGGCCCAGGGAATTGAGTTCAACCCCGAGATCTCGGCCTATTTCGACAACCTGGGCTCCCGGAACGTGGCCAACATGGTCAGGCGGGCCCTGTCCCTGGAGCTGGCCCCCGACCTGGCCTACGGGCCGGTCGAGGAGGAGCCCCAGGACGGCCTTTACCACCCGAGGGCCGGCCGGGTCTTCGGGACGGCCGAGGAGTTCCTGGCCTGGGCCGGCCACGATCCAGCGAGGCCGACCCTGGGCCTCATGTTCTTCTCGACCTACCTGATAGAGGGGCAGCGGGAGTCGCTGGACCGGCTCATAGGGAAGCTCGAGGATTCCGGCCTCAACGTGATGCCGGTCTTCAGCCACGACCAGACGGTCCTGGAGAACTTTCTGCTGGACCCCTCAGGGAAGCCCAGGGTGTCGGCCATCATGAGCTTCGGGCTGAAGTTCTACGTCTCCTACGACGAGGGCATAAGGAAGGCCCTGGCCAGCCTGGACGTCCCCGTCTTCAACGTCCTCAAGCTCTACTCCCAGACCCTGGACGAGTGGCGGGCCAGCCCCCAGGGCGTGGCCCCCCTGGACGTGGTCTGGAACCTGGACAACCCCGAGGTCTCCGGGGCCATCGAGCCCACGGTCCTGATGGCCAAGGTCGAGGAGAGGCTCGACAACGGGGCCCTGGCCTTCCGCTACGAGCTCCTGGACGACCAGCTGGGGAACCTCCTTGGCCGGATCCACGCCTGGATCCGGCTGAGGGCCATGCCCAACCCCGAGAAGAGGGTGGCCATCGTCTACTACAACAACTCCAGGGGCAAGCAGAACGTCGGGGCCAGCTACCTGAACGTCTTCAGGAGCCTGGAGGGGCTGGCAGGGAGCCTCGCGGCGGCCGGCTACGGGCTGCCCCCGGACCTGGTCCTAAGCGAGGAGACCATCAGGGACCTGGTCCTCAAGGGCGGCCGCAACGTCGGCTCCTGGGCCCCTGGCGAGCTGGAGGACCTGATGGCCTCCGGGCAGGCGGAGCTCCTGCCCGTCGCCCGGTACCGCGAGTGGTTCTCCGAGCTCCCCGGGGAATTCCAGGAAAAGGTCCTGGCCCAGTGGGGCCGGCCGGAGGACGGCGGGCCCATGATCAGGGACGGGAACATCGTCATCCCCATGGTCAGGGCGGGGAACGTGGTCATGCTCCCGGAGCCGGCCAGGGGAGAGGTCGACGACCCCATGAAGCTCTACCACGACCTGGAGATGCAGCCCCACCACCAGTACGTCGCCGTCTACCTGTGGCTCAGGCATGCCTTCGGGGCCCACGCCGTCATCCACCTGGGCACCCACGCCACCCACGAGTGGCTGCCCGGGAAGCAGTCCGGCCTCTCGGTCTCCTGCGCGCCCGTGGTCCTGGGGACCGACATCCCCAACATCTACCCCTACATAATGGACAACATCGGCGAGGGCCTGCAGGCCAAGCGGAGGGGCCGGGCCGTGGTCATTGACCACCTGGTGCCCCTTCTGGTCGAGGCCGAGAGCGGGAAGGAGTACCAGAGGCTCAGGGAGCTCCTGGCCGCCCACGGCCAGGCCGCCAGGGTGGAGGCCTCCACCGCCCCCCTGTACATGGAGGAAATCGCCTCTCTGGTCTCCTCCCTGGGCCTGGACGGCGAGCTCGGGCTCAACCTCGCCGACCCCGGGAGCCTCCCGGCTCTCTCCCAGTATCTCGAGTACCTGGACACGGCCACCATCCCCTACGGCCTCCACACCCTGGGGGTCTCCCCGACTGGGCCGGCCCTCGCGGACATGGCCGGGGCCATCCTCAAGGGCGGCGGCGGCAAGAGCCGGGCCCGGCTGGAGGACGACCTCCTGGCCAGCGGCCCGGCCGAGACCCAGGCCATCCTGGCCGCCCTGGAGGGACGCTACGTGCGCCCGGGGGAGGGCAACGATCCCGTCCGCAACCCCGAAGCCCTGCCGACCGGCCGCGACTTCTACGGCCTCTCCCCGGCCTACATGCCCACCAGGGCGGCCTGGGGGCTGGGCCAGGAGGCGGCCAGGCAGATCATCGCCGACTACCTGGCCGAGAAGGGCGAGTACCCAGACAAGGTGGCCGTGGTCCTGTGGGCCGTGGAGAGCCTGCGGAACGAGGGCCTGAACGAGGCGACCGTCCTGGCCCTCATCGGGGTCGAGCCCGTCTGGAACGGCGCCGGCCGGCTCATGGGGTCGAGGCCCATCCCGGCCAGGGTCCTGGGGCGGCCCAGGGTGGACGCCATGGTCGACGTCTCCGGCCTCTACCGCGATCTCTTCCCGGACAAGGTCATCTTCCTGGACCAGGCCTTCCGGCAGGCGGCCGCCCAGGACGACCTGGATAACTTCGTCCGCCAGAACGACCGGAAAAATCTCGAGGCCCTGATCGCCGGTGGGTTCTCCGAGGAGGAGGCCGGGCGGTTCTCCAGGGCCCGGATCTTCTCCGAGGCCCCCGGGGCCTACGGGAACCGGGTCTCCGAGCTGGTCTCGGCCTCGGGCATCTGGGAGGACCGCGGGGCCATCCCCGAGGTCTTCAAGACCCACACCGCCTTCGCCTACGGCGCCGACCTCTGGGGGGAGCCGGCCAGGGAGGCCCTGGACCTGAACCTCTCCGGGGCCAAGGTGGCCTGGCACTCCGTCTCCTCCAGCCTCTACGCCGCCCTGGACAACGACGACGTCTTCATGTACCTGGGGGGCCTCTCATCGGCCATAGAGTCCATGACCGGCCAGGCCCCGGAGACCCTCCTGGCCGACCAGCGGCAGGCCGGGCAGGTGGCCATGACCAGGATAGCCCGCTTCCTGGGCCAGGAGGCCAGGACCCGCTACCTGAACCCCAAGTGGATTGAGGGCATGATGGCCGACGACTACGCCGGGGCCCAGGAGATGGCCCACTACGTGGAGTACCTCTTCGGCTGGCAGGTGACCACCCCCGAGGAGATCCCCGAGGGGCTCTGGGACGAGACCTACGCCGTGTACGTGGAGGACAGGCACGATCTGGGCCTCGCTGAGTTCATGGACCGGGAGAACCCCTGGGCCTTCCAGTCCCTGACCGGGAGGATGCTCGAGAGCGTCCGCAAGGGCTTCTGGGAGGCCCCCCAGGAGGCCAGGGAGAGGCTCTCGAGGGACTACGCCATGAGCGTCATAACCAGGGGCATCGCCTGCTGCGACCACACCTGCAACAACCCCCAGTTCCACCAGATGGTCCTGAACATCGTCTCCCTGCCGGGGGTCATGTCCCCGGAGCTGGTGGCCGAGTTCAAGATGGCCGTGGAGAGGGCCGGCCTGGCCAGCCTCGAGGACATGGTCGGCCAGCGGGAGGAACTCCTCAGGAACCTCTCCTCCCGGTCCCAGGAACAGTCCCAGTCCGGGGCCCACGCCGGTCCCCAGGCCCCCGACTCCGAGCTCCAGAGCGTCCGGGGCCTCAAGATGGAGAAGGTCTCCCTGGACGAGGAGACGTCGCTGCCGTCCTCAGGGGTGGAATGGACGGCCTCAGTCTTCGTGCTGGCCTTGATCGTCCTTCTGTATCTGGGCCTGAGGGGCAAAAGACGGGGCGGCTCGAGGGGGTAGGGCAGGGAAGATAAGGGAAGAGGCTCGATATGGCCTTGGCGTGAAAGCTACAGTGGCCCCTGGCCAGCCATGCGGCCGGCCAGGGGCCCCTGTAAAGTTTGAGCTCAATACTCGTAGCCCAGGGCCAGATAGAAATTTCGCCCTGGCATGGGATAGTCCATGACGTAGGCGTAGTCCTCGTCAAAAATGTTGTTCAGCTCGGCCTTGGCGTAGAATTTGCCCTTGTCGCCGGTGTCCCAGAGCCGTGTCTTCACGCTCAGGTCCACAACCGTGAAGCCGCCGAACTCAAGAAATCGTGTCCTATTGTGTGGGACCATGTATATTCTGTTCTGGGTATATGATTGTCCTATGTAGTTGAGGTTAAGAAGTGCTGACAGCCCTATTCCAGGGTGGTCAAACTCAAGGCCATAGTTGGCCATGATTCGCGGGACATCAGGGAGCGTGTGAGGAGCCTGTGGAACTAGTGCTACATCTTCGCGGTGTTTTCTGGTGGTAATCCAGGTTATGTTGCCATAAGGAGAGATAGCGAAATTCTGGTCAAGCATCCGGCCAATGTCAAACTTTAAGCCAGCTTCTAGGCCAGCGAGGGTGGATTTTTTGTCTAAGTTGTAAAATTGATAACTCCCGCCAGCGACAGGTCCACTTACAATTCTATTAATTCGATCAGTGTGAAAATATGTAAAATTTACGTCAATGTAATTCCAAGCTAGGTCAGCACCAATTTCAAAATTTTTGCTTTTTTCATTTTTCAAGTCTAAATTTGAAATATACCAGTTGTTATCACCCAAGAGTTGCGTTGGGCTAGGCGTAATAAAGCCTTCGGAATAATTGGCTCTTAGTTTCAGGAAATCAGTTACCATAAGAGCTACGCCTGAAGAGGGCGCAAAATTATTGGCTGTACGGGTGGCAGTATTAGTGTCACTTGAACTATCGAAGGAATCATATCTGCCACCTAAAGAAAATATAAGCCTCTCATCTAAAAGCTTGAGTTTTCCCAATAAATATACGCCAATATCTTTGATTCTATAATTTTGAGAATCATGTATAGTTGGTTGATAGTATATTGTCTTTGTTTCATAGTTATATTGTATGTAATCAATGCCTGATGTTAATGAAATAATTTCTTTATTAAATGTTATTTGAAATTTTGCTTCATTAAGTTTCATTTTGCTATGGTAAGAACTATTTATATCTGGGTAATATGGTGCATATGAATCAACATAAAAGTCTCCTTTATTTAAATTTTTACCAAAAGTATATTCAGCTAACCAACTAAAAACTTTATCATTTGTTGAACCAATATAACTTAAAGTTGTATTATATAAATAATTATTATATATACCAAAATTATCTGGATAAGTAACCGTATCGAGAAAACCACCTCCAGGAAGTCTTGAATTATCAATTTTCGAATAGAAGAAGTTAACGCCTAGCCTATGGTTATCAAGAAACGTGTAGCCGGCGTCAAGATCAAAACCCAATTTGTTGTCGTAGTCAGTGCGCAGCCATTTTTCACCATTTCCGCCAATTTTGTACTCATCCCTTTTAGCGTGGTAGGCACCAAACGAAAAATCGAAGCCATTGGTCTCGCCGGTAAAGGCAAAACTCTGGTCAATAAGGCCAAAACTCCCAACTCCGGCTTGTAGTGTTGTGGTGAATAACCCTTTTTGACCTTTTTTGGTAATTATGTTGACCACTCCTGCTACTGAGGTCCCATATTGTATGGCAGCCGGGCCCCTAATGACCTCTATTCTCTCCACGTTGCCTAAAAGATGAAAGCTCAAATCTGGCGAGCCTATTCGGTGGCCGTTGAGAAGGATGACCACTGGGGTCTCCATTTCATTCGTCATGGAACTGGCACCAATGCCTCGTATGTAGAGAGAGGAGGAACCACCGTTTTGATAGGTTTGGAAGCCGTGTTTGGCTAGAAGGCCAGCCAAGTCCTGGGCCGGGGACATGGCTATCTCTTCGGCGGTTATGACCGTGATGTTGGAGGTGACCTCCCGGGCCTCTTCCTCGATGCTGGAGGCGGTCACGACTAGGGTGCTCAGGGACCCGGACTGGGCCAGCAAGGTATCGCCGTCTTGTTGGGCCCAGGCCGTCTGGGCCAGGACGAGGATGGAGATGGCCAGGAAAATGAACAAGAGTTTGTAGCGGTCGCCCGTCATGTGTTTCTCCTTGGATTATGGGTCCAGGCCCGTGGCCGGCCTGGCGTTGAGCCTGGCTGCCCTGCCAGGTTCAGGGTTTATGAAGGTCATGTCTGCCCAGGCTCAACACCAGGGCCTGCCGTGGAGGTTTGGCC
This sequence comes from Deltaproteobacteria bacterium, assembly GCA_031264145.1. Lineage (GTDB taxonomy): Bacteria > Desulfobacterota > Desulfarculia > Adiutricales > Adiutricaceae > JAIRNQ01. The sequence goes on along the minus strand of JAISEK010000009.1, from coordinate 253 downwards.
TAATTTTGGTGCCTTGAGACAGCTTGCATTAACCGTCTGCGAGGGTTGTCCAGAGTGCGATGAAGGCTGGGCCTCATTCTCTGGACTGGGATTTAGGCCAAGAAAAAAGCCCAATCCCAAATCAGTCTGGATTTGGGATTGGGCTTTTATTTGTCCCTGTGGCCCCGGTAAGGGCCTGGATTGATTTTTGTCCTGGAAATTACGTCTGGTGCGTACTCCCAGAGAGAGAGAGAGAGAGAGAGAGCTATAAATT